>CALUQN010000009.1 GCA_944322945.1 Candidatus Gastranaerophilales bacterium
CAGCTTGATTCTTTGCTGACAGTCCAGTACTTAGGATCATCCGGGTTGGGTTCCTGCGATTCCCATATCGGATACTCTGGGTTGTCGCGTTCTTTTTCAACCATTTCCGCACAGTTGTTCAAGACTAAAAATTCGTCTCTGTTATTGGCTTGTTGGAAAGTAGTCGCGTCGTTGTGGTTTACCATTGTTTGTCCTGAGCGGTTAACCAGCGCATATTGGTTCTTTAACGGCTGGTATTGCAAGATTGTGCTTGCTGTCAGGTCGTAATTTGTCTGTTTTCCGTTTGCATCATAGTACACGTATTGCAGTTTGGTTGCATTCAAGGCTTCCATATACTCATCACTTGCAGCCTGAGTTTCGTTCGCAAGCCGCATTTTACTGTTTGCGACCATCTGTGAACGAAATTCGTTATTGGTTAACCGTGTGGTTATACTCAATAATCTGGCTTGTGAAGCTGCCATTCCCATATTGTGAAGAATCCTTTCAGATAGTTGTATACATATAGTTTGTCGGATTTTTGAGGTTAAAACTTTAATATAATCAGGCATTTGTTAACAAAATTTTACATTAATACGTCATCCTGAAAGCGTGGAAAATCCGTTTAAAAAAAGACGATAGGACGTTAAGACGGATAGGACGCTAAGTTCGTTTCACCCTCTCCTGGTTCAGGAGAGCGGATTTGCGGACGGACGACACGAGCGAAGCGAGTTAGTCCGGATAGCGAACGGAACGAGACTGCTAAGTCCGCAGGGCTTACAGGTGAGTCTCCGTTCGCGTGAAGCAAATCCAAGACAGGGGCAGGGGTGAGGTCTTACTGTCAGGCAGTGCCTGACCTACATTAACTATCAAGAATATATACTGTAATGCTGTCAGGCTGTGCCTGACCTACAGTAACTACCGCAAGGGGAGGACAATTTTTAATTTTGCTTTGTAAAAACAAAGCACCGACTTATGTCGGTGCTTGCATCAATTTTTCATCTTCACACAATTTCTTATATAGAAATTGTTTCCGGAGCAAATTCCAGATCAACCTGGGTTTCGTCAACAGTATCCATATCAATATATTTGGTAACATATTCTTCCACAGCCGGAACTTTCGGTACCTGCGGAACAGGAGCTGCTGCCGGAACTTTTGCCGGTGCGGGCGCTGCCGCTACAGTTTGTTTTGCTTTGTGTGCGTTTACAATAGCAGGGTCGGATTTCAGGTTGTGATAGTCTGTCATAATCTTGCTCACAAATCTTTTTGTTTCCTGAAACGGCGGTACGGAATTGTATTTTTTAACATTCCCCGGACCTGCGTTGTATGCCGCAAGTGCTAATTCAACAGAGCCAAACATTTTGTACATCTGTTTGTAATACATAATACCGCCTCTGATATTGTCGCTCAGTGAATACGGATTTACACCGAGACGTCTGGCGGTTGACGGCATCAATTGGTAGACGCCGATTGCTCCGTGTGAGCTTCTTGCTTCGTGTCTGAAGCCTGATTCTGTTCTTGCAATGCTCAAGGCGATTGCCGGATCTACACCCATTTCGATTGAATGTTTTACTATTATGTCCTTTACCGTATTAACATCTGCGGCTTGTGCCTGTGCAAATAACATTAACACTAACGTAATAGTGAATAATAATAATTTTTTCAAAATAAAAATCCTCTGGTTGTAAATTGGAAAATCCCTAAATAACATAACCTTTCTCTTCCTTTTTCCGGAAAAACAGAAATTTAGGAATGTAGTCTGTACAATTATAATATTACAAAAATATAAAATTTCAACCCTTAGAATTTTTTGTGTTACAATTAGTGAAGAATTGTTATCGTAAATTTAGATTATAACAGAGGGGAAACTATGACAAATAAACAATTAGCGACCATCGGCGTATTTGGCGGCTCAGGATTTTACAAATTCCTGAATGATATAGAAGAGGTAAAAGTAGAAACACCTTACGGAATGCCGAGTGACAATCTTTTAATCGGCAAAATTGGAGAACACAGGGTTGCATTTATGCCTCGTCATGGCAGAAACCATACTATCCTGCCGCATCTTATTAATTACAGAGCCAATGTTTGGGCTATGAAATCAATCGGTGTTGAACGCGTAATTTCTCCATGTGCTGCCGGAAGTTTGCAAAAACATGTAAAACCCGGGGATTTTGTAATTTGTGATCAGTTTGTTGATTGGACAGACGGCAGAAAATCAACATTTTTTGAAGGTCCTGTTGCAACCCATCCGTCGCCTGCGGATACTTATTGCCCTGAGCTCAGAGAGCTCGCAATAAAAACAGGTAAAGATTTGGGTATCAATATCCACGAAACAGGTACTGTTGTTGTTATTAACGGCCCGAGATTTTCGACAAAGGCTGAATCAAAATTCTTCACTAACCAGGGCTGGGAAGTTATTAATATGACAGCATTCCCTGAAAATTATCTTGTAAAAGAAATGGATATGTGTCCACTTAATATCTCATTGATTACAGATTACGATGCAGGACTTGTCGGTGATGTTCCGCCTGTTTCTCATCACGAAGTTATGCAGGTGTTTGATTCCAACCTTTCTCACCTGAAAGAATTGCTCTTCAAGATGATAGAAAATATTCCGATGGAAAGACACAATTGTGATTGTATGAATACTAAAAAGAAATCACAGCCGTAGGGAGAGATTATGTCATTAACAGCAGGTATTATAAATATATTCAATCTATTTTATTTTCTGATTATCCTCAGAATATTTTTGAGCTGGATTCCGTCTATAAATTGGGATGCTCAGCCGTGGAGGACAATCAGTGAAGTAACGGATGTTTATTTGAACTTGTTCAGAAAAATAATTCCGCCGATTGCGAATATTGATTTTTCGCCGATTGTCGCATTGATAGTTCTTCAGATTATAGAAAATATTTTGCTGTATTTGGTGCAGCAGCTTAGGTAGGAGCTTGGGGTATGAAAATCATCATATATGGAGCAACTGATATAGGATGTCTTTTAGCAACAGAATTTTTTGAAGATCACGACATAACTATTATTGATAATGAAGAAAGCCTGTCAGATGAATTTAATCGGCTGGATATCAGTTTTGTAAAAGGGAATGCTTCAAATATAAATGTTCTCAATAATGCAGATATACACAATGCAGATGTATTTATTGCATGTACACAGCTTGATGAAGCCAATATCGTGGCATGTCTTACCGCAAAAAAAATGAGCGGGGTAAAAACAATCTGTTTTGTTTCAAAAGAAGAATATAAATGCACATTAAATTTTGAAAAAAATAACGATTTTTTCGGTGATTTTTTCATAGATTACATAGTATGGCCGGAAGAACTTTTGACTCAGGATATTTTTAGAATAGTCACCGTAGCGCATGCACTTGATGTTGAATATTTTGCTGACGGACAGGCCAGACTTCTGGAATACAAATTAGATTCACAAAATTCTATTGCTAATAAAAAAGTAAAAGACTGCGGTTTTACGGACGGAACGCTAATCGTTGGCATAACACGCAATTGCGAACTTTTTATCCCTAACGGAGATACGGTTCTGCTTCCTGATGATAAACTGATATTTATGGGAACATCCCATTCTCTTGATATGCTTGCCGGAACATTCTTCTACGAAAAAGAAAATGTAAAATCAGTTGCAATAATCGGGGGTGGCAATGTAGGATTGATGCTTGCACAGGCACTTGAGTCTCTGAAAATTAAAGCAAAAGTAATTGAAAAAGACTATGAACGGTGTGAATGTATCTCACAATATTTAAAAAATACTCTTGTAATAAACGGAGATGGCACTAATTTATCATTGCTCTCTGAAGAAGAAATCGGAGACTGCGATGTAGCAATAAGTGTAACTAACAATGACGAACGGAATCTTCTATGTTCTCTACTTTGTAAACAGCTTGGTGTAAAACGGGTAATTGCAAGAGTTTCTAAGGTATTAAATATACCACTGTTTGAAAAAGTAGGTATTGATATAGCAATTTCGCCGAAAAATTCTGCAATAAATGAAGTCAAAAACGATTTGGCGGAAACAAACGTTGATATTCTTGCAACTGTCGAACAGGGGCAGGGAGAAGTTTTGGAAATTGAAACTCCGGAAGAATTTAACAATAAAAAAGTTATGGAGTTGAAATTCCCTGCAAACGCAATTATTGGAGTAATTCAGCGGAAACACAGCGTAATAATTCCAAAAGGTACAACAATTCTCAATCAAGGTGATACCCTTATAATATTTACAAAAGCAGATGATGCAGACGCAATAAAAACTTTCTTTAAGGTGAAAAAATGAGATTAAGCTATCTAGCAAATGCTATAGGACTTATAATGATATACATAGGAATAGTTATATTGACTCCTATAGCTATTGCTCTTTTAACAAAAGACTTTTATTCAATTGTACCATTTATAACTGCAGGAATAATATCCACCGTTATAGGTGTATGCCTTAGAAAATTTTTTCCCAATGCTTCTTCTGTTGAAAATTTGAATGATATAAAAAAAACAGAGGCTCTATTTGTGGTTGCTGTATCATGGATTATTTTCGGAATAATTTCCGGAATTCCGTATTTATTTTATGGAATTAATCCTGTTGATGCTATGTTTGAAGCAACATCTGGAATTACAACAACAGGAGCTACGATTTTTACAACATTTGACTATCCAAAAGCTTTATTCTTCTGGAGATCACTAACTCAATGGCTTGGAGGTTTGGGGATAATCGTTTTATTTATAGCAGTACTTCCACAGTTTGCAGTTGCAGGACGGCAAATGTTTTTTGCGGAAGCCCCCGGGCCGACGGAAGATAAGATTACACCAAGAATAAGAAACACAGCATCAACGCTGTGGGGAATTTATTTGATATTTACAATAATCCAAACCGTGCTATTAATGCTTGCCGGCATGCCATTATTTGATGCGGTCTGCAACTCTTTTTCAACACTGGCGGCCGGAGGATTTTCTCCAAAAGCAAACAGCACTTTCGATTATCACTCCAACCTGATAACATGGATTATGACAATATTTATGTTTATAGCCGGCAGCAATTTTATACTATGGATAAGAGCGTTTAATCAGAAAAAGCCCTCTTTATTTATCAAAAACGAAGAATTCCGTTTATACCTGAATTTAACCGTAATTTTTTCATTATTTATAGCTGCAAGTCTAATATATTCCAGCGGCTACAGCCTTTTTGAAGCATTAACGCATGCCTTTTATCAGGTAGCATCCATCTCTACCTCAACCGGCAGTGCAAGTGTAGATTTTATAAAATGGGATTTCACGTCACAGATAATTCTGTTTATAGTGATGTTTATGGGCGCATGTGCGAGTTCTGCCGGCGGTGGTATAAAACTCACAAGATGGCTCATTGTGTTTAAAACAATGAAAAGCGAGATGGTTAGAATTCTACACCCGAATGCGGTCTTTAACGTTAAAATAGATAACACAATCGTACCCAAAGATGTAATACGACAAATAATAGTATTCGTTTTTTATTACTTTGCAATATTTCTTGTTGGTGCAATTTTGATAAGTATAATAGAACAAAATGTGATTGTCGGTCTCAGCACCTCAATAACAACACTAGGCAATATTGGTCCGGGGTTTACCCAAGCTGTTGGACCAATGGGGAACTTTGACGGTCTGCATATTGTATCTAAAATTATTTGTATAATTTATATGCTGGTTGGCAGGCTGGAAATTATTCCGTTTCTTGTTATGTTTCAGCGCGATTTCTGGTATGTTAAAGAATCCTAGCTCATAATTAATATTTATAAATGATTAAAATGAACAATTAATGTGATTAAATCGTTGTATATATGTAAAATAACAGAAAACCTAGAGGATACTCCACATTGTCATTACGCAGGAAATTTATTGCATTAGCTATATGTATTGCTTTGAATTCAGGGCTTTGCAGCTTTGCTCTTGAAGCTTCCGTGCAAATGATAGAAAAAGGTTCAACTCTTACAATGAGAGACTGCCTTGAAATTGCACTTAATAACAGCCCCCTTATCAAACGTGCCAGATACAATTACGGCGTATCCGCTAAAAGTTACAGTATAGCAAAAGCAGCTTATTTCCCGACCATAGGTGTCGGCACAGGATATTACGTTAATACAAACAGTTCCTCTGGCAACAGAGGAGGATATACGTATAACCGTAATATGAATAATAACTACTATTCAGCAGAAGCATCTCTAAACCAGCTTATCTGGAACTTCGGCAAAACTAATGCAAATATAAGAATGAATAATTTTTATAGAATAGCTGCCATTTTTGACTTTGATAATATTGTACTTGACACCTTGTTTGAGGTTAAAACAAACTACTATAACGTACTTGCCGCCAAAGCACAGGTTGAAATAAACAAAGCAAATGTACAAATTAATGAGAGAAATTACCAGCGGACAAAAGCATATTTTGATGAGGGAATACGCTCCAAAATAGACCTTGTAAACGCTGAAGTAAATCTGAGTGATTCAAAAGTAAGCCTTGTCAATTCAGAACAAAATTATCAAAATGCGCTTGTTCAATTAAATAATTCAATGTACGTTGCATATACCCCCGAATATGAAATTGAAAGTACTGAAAATTTCAAATTCAGCGAAAATCTTGCAGAAGTAAATCTGGAAGATATTTCAAAAAAAGAAGACTATTCAGCCCCTCCTGAAGATGTTGAAGATGCCTTTCTTACAAGTCAGGTTGAAAAAATAGAAGTATTAACGGATTACAAATTAAATCCTTTCCCGTATACTTTTGAAGAATCATTGGAAATGGCATACGAAAATCGCCCTGATTTAAAAGCCTATGATGCAACTTTAAGTGCAATGAAAGAATCCCTTAAATACACAAAAAGGGAATACTTACCGGAAATCAGCGGGAATGTCGGCTATGGATATAGAGATACCTATAATACAAACTCTTTTAACGTAGGAGTTTCACTATCTACTAACGTAAATATTCTTGCTCAGAAACACGAAATAGACAGCGCAAAATTACAGGTAGAATTAGCACAGAATGAAATAGATTTAGCAAAACAAAATATATATTTTGAAGTTCAGGATGCATATATTAACATGATGCAATTAGAAAAACAAATTCCTCTTTTAGCCGTAAAAGTTAAACAAACTTTAGAAAATTTTGAACTCGCAGATGGCAGATACGCAGTTGGAATAGGTGATTATATAGAACTTCAGGATGCAAAAGTTAATTATAACAATGCACAACAATCATACGTTGAAGCCGTATTCAATTATAACGTGGCAAGAGCAAATCTTGAAAAAGCCATAGCTCTGCCGCAGGAAGTCACTACAACTATAGGGGACGATAAAAAATGAAATTAGAAAAGAAAATTTTAATACCTCTAATAACCATCTTGATTATAATATTATTGCTTATAATCAGAACAGCTAACAAAAATAAAGTACGCTACGAAACTTCAAAACTGGAACGCTGTACAATAACCCAGATAGTAGAAGCATCCGGCACCATAAATCCGGTAAATACAGTCAGCGTAGGTTCAACTGTATCAGGACTTATTAAAGATATTTATGTTGACTTCAACTCTGTAGTGAAAAAAGGGCAGCTTCTTGCGCAAATCGACCCTGCAAACTTTGAAGCATCAGTTCAGCAGGCACAGGCCTCCATTAATAACGCAGAAGCAAACCTTGCACGACTTAATGCCGTTATGGAAATGGATAAAAAAACATACAACCGTTATAAACGCCTGTATGCAAAAAACTTTATTGCGAAAAGCGAACTTGATCAGGCAGAAAGCACCTATCTTGCTGACCTTGCGCAGATAGGTGCAGCGCAGGCTCAAATAGCACAGGCACAGGCAACATATAAAACGGCAATGACAAACCTTGGTTACACAAAAATTATAGCACCTGTTGACGGAACGATTATATCACGTGAAATTGACTTAGGGCAGCCGGTTGCCGCAAGTTTTCAGGCACCGCAATTATTCACTATCGCACAGGATTTAACAAAGATGCAGATTGAAGTAAATGTTTCAGAAGCTGATATAGGCAAAGTAAAAGAAGGTCAGGACGTAACTTATACTCTTGACGGCTATCCTGACAGTACATTCCATGGAAAAGTAACTCAGGTAAGAATTTCTCCAACCACAGTATCTAACGTTGTAACATATTCAGTCATTGTTGATGTTAATAACGAAGATTTAAAACTAATCCCCGGTATGACCGCAAATGTTTCTATTATAACAGATAAAAGCGAGGACATTCTCTGTGTTCCTAATATGGCTTTAAAATTTACACCTAATACAGACGGAACTAAATACAAAAATCAAGGTATCTGGGTTATGGAAAGAGGCAAGCCAAAAAGAATTGACGTGAAAACCGGTGTAAGCAACGATACTTCGACAGAATTGGAATCTCCAGCACTTGCAGAAGGCACTCCTATTATTACCGGTATAAAAGGTAAATCAAGAAACAGTTCAAATCAAAGACGCCGCCGCGGTATGTTCTAAAATATAAAGGATAAAAATGAGTTTAATTGAAGTAAAAAATGCAATAAAAACATATCAAACCGGTGAAGACAGCTTCAACGCTTTGAACAATGTCTCTTTAAGTATTGAAAAAGGCGAATTTGTTGCGATAATGGGCGCATCCGGCTCAGGCAAATCAACTTTTATGAACATGCTGGGTACTCTCGACAAACCAAATTCAGGCAGTTATTTCCTTGACGGTATTGATATGCTGTCTTTGAACACAGATGCGCTCGCAGATGTCAGAAATTCCAAAATGGGCTTTGTCTTTCAGGGTTTTAACCTTATCTCAAGAACAACCGCGCTTGAAAATGTGGAACTTCCGATGATTTACAAGGGTATTCCTGAAGAGGAAAGAATCAAAAGGGCCAAATGGGCGTTAGAAATAGTAGGTCTGGAAAAACGTGAAGACCACATGCCAAACCAGATGTCCGGCGGTCAGCAGCAGAGAGTCGCGATTGCCCGCGCAATTGTGAATGACCCGCCGCTTATTCTAGCAGACGAGCCGACAGGTAATCTCGATACTAAAACAAGTATTGAAGTTATGGAGTTTTTTGTTAGTCTGAACAAAGATATGGGCAAAACAATTGTCCTTGTTACACATGAACCGGACATCGCTGCTTACTGTAAACGCGTTGTTCGCTTCAAAGACGGTAATATAATTTCCGATGAAATAAATGCTCATACTACAATCCCGTATTAAAAAAAGGTGAAAAATGCTTGACTTAAAATCAACAACAATAATGGCAATCCGTTCATTAAAAATAAACAGAATGCGTTCAATGCTGACAAGCCTCGGTATAATTATAGGAGTCAGCGCCGTAATCATAATGCTTGCTGTCGGAACCGGCGCAAGTAAAAGAATTGCAAAAGATATGGAATCAATGGGGAGTAATCTCCTGATGATACGTTCAGCCTCAGCTACCTCCGGCGGTGTCAGGATGGGATTTGGTACAAAACCGACACTCACATTGAAAGATGCGGAAGCAATTGATAAAAATGCCCGCGGTGTTCTTGCGGTTGCACCTTACTCATCAGGCACATACCAGCTGACTTACGGAAATCAAAACTGGTCTACAACTGTCGGCGGTACTACTGCATCTTATCTTTATATAAGAAATTACGGAATAATGAGCGGCAGAAACTTTATTCCGGAAGATTTGAAAAATAATACAAAAGTTGCAATTATTGGAAATACTGTAGCAACAGAACTCTTTGGCGATATGGATCCTTTGAATAAAACAATGAGAATAGGCGGGGTGCCTTTTAAAATTATCGGTACGCTGAAAATCAAAGGTCAAAGCGGTATGGGTATGGATCAAGATGATTTGGTATTCATTCCGATTACAACCGCGCAGAAAAAACTTTTCGGGACAGATTTTCCGGGGTCTGTCAAAATGATTAATGTAAAAGCACAGAATGATGAAATAATTACAACAACTTACGATGATATTGCGGAACTATTACGTGCGCGCCATCATATCGGCAAAAATCAGGAAGACGATTTTGAAATAAGAAATTTGGCTGAAATGCAGGAAACAATAAAATCATCAGCAAGAACTATGTCTATACTGCTCGGGGCTATTGCGTCAGTTTCACTTCTTGTCGGTGGTATCGGGATTATGAATATTATGCTGGTTTCCGTCACAGAGCGTACAAAAGAAATAGGCATCCGTATGGCTATCGGCGCAAAGGCTTCCGACATCAGAATACAGTTTTTGATAGAATCTTTTCTTTTGTCTGTAATCGGCGGAATTATCGGGGTAACAATCGGAGTTTTGGGGGCAAAAAGTATTCAGTTGTTTTCTGATATGAGTATATCAATCACAAGTTTTTCTATCTTTTTATCTCTTGGGTTTTCAGGCGCTATCGGGGTTTTGTTCGGGTACTATCCTGCATACAAAGCTTCTCTGCTCAACCCGATTGATGCGCTCCGTTATGAATAAAATATGTTTTTACATATTGCATATTAATGGAAAATATTGTATTATATCAGATTATAAGTGCATCTAACGTTATTTAATTAAAGTTATGATAAAGATTAATTTACAGAAACTTCTCTGGGAAAAAGAAATAACAGCAACATCAGTGCATGATGCGACAGGTATCAGTCAATCAATGCTTTCCGATATTGTCCGCGGCAAGCGTACAAATGTCGGACTTGATATTATTAACAAACTCTGTGTTTATCTGGAGTGTGATTTGTACGATTTACTGGAGTTTATCCCTGAGAAAAAACACTAAATTTCAAGCGCCTCAAGCGCTGCTATTTTCATTTGTGCAAAATCAGGTGTTTTGCCAAACCAGATTTCTTGAGCCGCTACAGCCTGATAAACAAGCATATCCAGCCCGTTGATTGTCCTCAATCCGAGTTTTTCTGCCTCTTTTAAAAGAAGAGTTTTTTTCGGGTTGTAAATTACGTCGTAAACAACAGCATTTTTAGCTAATGTCTGCATAGCTGGGAGTTCCAGCGGCATCATATCTGCAGAACGTCCGAGCATTCCTATAGGCGTTGCATTAACTACCATATCAAACATGGATAAATCTCTCACCCGCTCTATCTGGTGAACCTCAAAATTCACGGCTGGAAAAAGCCGTCTCATATAATTCAATAAGTCAATAGAGTTGGGGATATTTCTTGTGTAAAAATCAATTCCTTTAACACCTAAATCAATCAACCCTACAGCGGCGGCACGGCTGGCACCTCCGGTTCCGAGGATTGCCGCGCGTTTACCGGCGAGTGTAATATCAGATGGAATGGCTTTTTTAAAACCTAATACATCAGTGTTGTAGCCTTTGAAAAGTTTTTGTTCATCAATGCGTACAGTGTTTACGGCTCCGACAATATCAGCGGATTTGTCAACTTCCTGCAAAAATAATGAAATCGGCAGCTTCAATGGTATTGTGACATTAAACCCGTTGTAGTGATTGTGTTTAAGATATTTAACTCTGTCAACTAAATCCTCAGGGTCGGTTTCCAATATGTCATAAGTCGCCTCAATCCCTAAACTTTTGAATCCGGCGGCGTGGATGACTGCCGAAATTGAGTGACCTAAAGGATATCCTATTAATCCGAATTTACTCATCAGCGGAATTCTCCTCTGTGTTTTGAGTTTCAACAGTGCGCTTGTAACCGCAGTTTCTGTTGGAGCACTCAATGATTTCACCTTTTTTCAAAACTTTTTTGACAAGCAGCGCGCCGCAGTCCGGACAAACCTCTCCGGTCGGTTCGTTCCAGAGTGTAAAATCACAATCCGGGTATCTGTTGCAGCCGTAAAACACTGTGCCGCGCTTTGATTTTCTCTCTACGATATCAGCCTGACCGCATTTGGGACATTTTACGCCGGTGGAACGCCTGTAAGGTTTACGGTGTTTGCATTCTGCGTTTGTACATTCCATATATTTTCCGTAAGGTCCCATTTTGAAAATCATGTCAGCGCCGCACTTTTCACATTTTTCTTCGCAGATTTCAGTCTGCGGATTTTGTTCGGTGTCTGCTTGCTGCTCGCTCAAAACATTCATTGACATAACAGTTTTGCAGTCGGGATAACCCGAGCAGCCTAAAAATTGTGTTCCAAAGCGGCTGTTTCTTACAATCATCGGTTTGCCGCAGTTCGGACAGTTTATTTTTGTTTCTATGTTGATTTTTTTTGCTGTTTTCATCACAGCGTTAACTTCTTCCATAAAAGGACCGTAGAAATCCTGCAGCACTTTGTTCCAGACAGCTTTTTTATCAGCAATTTTATCCAATTTTTCTTCCATTCCGGCCGTGAATTTGTAATCCATAATATCCGAGAATTGCGTTACAAGCTGTTTTGATACGGCGCGTCCGAGGATTGTCGGGTGTAGCGCTTTGTCTTTTTTTTCAACATATTTACGGGTCTGGATAACCGTGATTATTGTCGCGTAAGTTGACGGACGTCCGATGCCGTATTCTTCCAGTGCTTTAACAAGAGACGCTTCGTTGTATCTTGGAGGCGGCTGGGTGAAGTGTTGTTTCGGGGTAATTTTTTTGCATTCAACTTTGTCGCCTTTTTCCAAATCAGGTATTTTTGAATCAGCTTCTTTGTCGTTTTCGTCTTCGCTGTCGTTGTAGAGTTTTAAAAATCCGTCAAACGTAACCTTGCTTGTACCTGCTTTCAGAGTATAATCTCCTACAGCAATTTCAATTGATTTGTTTGCAATTTCTGCGTTTGACATCTGGGAGGACATAAATTTTTCCCAGATTAATTTGTACAATCTGTACTGATCGTTATCAAGATATTGTTTAATACTTTCCGGCGTGCGTTCAGGGTATGAAGGACGGATGGCTTCGTGGGCGTCCTGAACGTTTTGTTTGCCTTTGACATACACATTTGGAGTTTCAGGATAGTATTTTTCACCGTAATTTTTCAGGATAAAATCTTTTGCCATAGCTTGTGCGTCATCAGAAACTCGCACACTATCCGTTCTCATATATGTAATCAAACCGACGGCGCCAGATTCAAGTTCGATACCTTCATAGAGTTTTTGGGCGACCTGCATTGTTTTTTGTACGCCAAACCCGAGTTTTGAACTTGCTGCCCGCTGGAGAGTTGATGTTATAAACGGGGCTGTAGGTTTGCGTTTTGTGGATTTATTTGTAACTTTTGAAATAACAAAATCCGCACCGGTCAGGTAATCAACTATTTTTTGTGCTTCTTCCTGATTTTTAACAGTTTTTTCAAGCGGTTTATCTTTATACTTTGAAACTTCCGCCTCAAAAATTTTGTTATCTTTTGCCAAATCCGCATGAATTGACCAGTATTCCTGCGGTACAAAAGCTTCTATTTCATCTTCTCTTTCGCAAATCATACGGAGCGCAACTGATTGAACTCGGCCTGCTGAAAGATTATAATTCCCCATTTGTTTCCATAAAACAGGGCTTAACTTGTAACCTACAAGTTTATCAAGAATTTGTCTGGTCTGCTGCGCCTGCACCATATCCATATTAATCATCCGCGGGTGTTCGACGGAATATTTTACAGCTTTGGGCGTGATTTCGTTAAATTCTATACGCTTGATTTTTTCATCAGGTACATCAAGAATTTGTCTGACATGCCATGCTATAGCTTCTCCTTCGCGGTCGGGGTCGGATGCGATATAGATATTATCAAATTTTTTTGCCAGTGTATTTAATTTTTTTACAACATCTTTTTTCCCGGGAATAATTTCAAATTTGGGTTCAAAGTTGTTATCAACATCAAAGCCGAGGTTATCAGTTTTGGGATCTTTTGTAGGTAAATTTCTGATATGACCGTAGCTGGCTTCTATCTGGTAGCTGTCCCCGAGAATTTTTTTGATAGTTTTAGATTTTGCGGGAGACTCAACTATCACCAGCGATTTTTCTTTTTTCGACGTTTTTTTTATTTCAGTATTATCTTCAGCAGCTTTTGCCATAACTCCGTTTTACCTTATTTCTGTTCTCTCTGATTTAAACTTTTTTGTATCTGTCTCCGCCGACTTGTTTTATTATGCCTTTAAGCTCCATCATTGTCAAGACGGTAAGCAAATTTTCAAGCGGAATTTTTGTTAATGCTATTAATTCATCGACACCTTTTTCTTCCAATTCCAGTGCGTTATAGATTTTTTTTTCATCTTCATCAAGCTCTGAAAAATCCAATTGAGTCTGGACTGCTGCCTGAACTTCCCAGCCGAGAGCATTCAATATATCGTCAGCACAGGTTGCAATTGTTGCCCCTTGTTTTATTAGTTTATAAATCCCTGCGGTGTTCGGGTTAGTGATAAGCCCGGGAATGCAGAGAAGTTCTCGCCCCTGTTCCAGTGCAAGATTTGCGGTTATTAATGCTCCGCTTTTCAGTGAGGCTTCCACAACCAGTGTGCCGTATGAAAGACCGGATACGATTCTGTTTCTCTGTGGAAACCTGAATTTTAACGGCTCAAATGTCGGGTAGTATTCGGTAAAAATTACCCCGCTTCCGTTTTCTATCCGTGAATACAGTTCTTTGTTGGAGGTCGGGTAGATAAAATCAAATCCGCTTGCAATTACCCCGATTGTTGTAAGATTATTTTTTATCGCCGCATTATGTGCTGTGGTATCAATCCCTGCGGCAAGTCCCGATACTATACAAATGTCCGTTCCGCAAAGTTCCGACATGATTTTATTCAAAGCTTCTCCCGCATGAAAGGTTGCCCGCCTTGAACCAACTACTGCAAGTGTCCTTTCAAAATTGCACCGTGATAAATCTCCCTTGTAATAAAGAACCGCCGGCGGATTATATATATTTTTTAAAAGTGACGGATAATCATCATCTTCCAGTGTCAAAAATTTTATGCCTCTTTCTGCCACCGCATCAAAAACTTTATCAGCATCGGTTTTGTCGCGTAGTTCAAGAAATTTTTCCGCCTTTGCCATATTAAAGCCGTCAATATCTTTTAGGTCTTTTAGCGTCGCGTTAAAGGCAATTTCAATATCACCAAAGTAATTATACATTCTCTGGATAAAGGTGCTGTCCAGCTGTTCTATTGAAGAAAATGCTATCCAATATTTACTTTTGTTCATTATTTTGTTTCTTTTTTATACGTTCAATAAGTTCTCTGACGTTGTCAGCTTCTTCTTTTGGAACATCCATTGCAATGTAATCTTCAAAATACTCAATAGCGTCCTCATAATCACCGCGTGCAAGAAAAAGTATTGCAACTTTTTTATACGCAGGGTGGAATTTGTCATTTACGGCTATTGCTTTCAGGTAATTTGAAATAGCCTTGTCTATTTCGTTGTTTGCTTCATAAGCCTGCGCTAAATAATAATAAATCCATTCATTATTTTCTTTGTATTGAAGTACATTTTCAAAATTTTCAATAGCTAAATCATAATCACCGAGTTCAAAATGGATTTTTGCTAAATCGTAGTAGGCATCATAGTTTTCCGGCTGTGCGTCAAGAATTTTTTCCAGTTCGTCAATCGCGAGGTCAAGCCGCGCATCTTCCATGTAAAATCTTGCAAGATAATGATTTAAAATTAACTCGTCCGGAAGTTCATATATCCCGTTCATTAAAAGATTAATCCCGCTTTCAAAGTTGCGCTGCTTAAAATATAAATCTGACAAATTGATATAAACCTGCGGAATTTTGCGGTTTATATCAAGTGATTTCAGAAAATACTGCTCCGCCTTTTCTAAATTGTTCAAATTCATATAACAAAGCGCCATGTTGTTGTAAATCTCAGCATTATCAGGTTCTGTTTCCAGAACTTTGCTAAATTCATCAATGGCTTTTGAATATTCTCTTTTTTTAAACAGTTCTATTGCTTTATCAATTTTAGTTTCCATTATGACCTCTTATTAATTACAGACCGAGTCCGACATTTTCATCCTGACCGGAGCCGATGTTTCTTATGACGGTTCTTGTGTTGCCTTCTGCGTGGAAGTCTTTCGGGTTGATAATCATTTTAATTTTATCTGCATAGATAGTTCTCAGACCCTGCGTAATTGCAGAACGCCCCGTAAAATATATTTCGTTAGGCTTGTTGGTTGTTTTGTCAGGATATACAGTAACTTTCGGTCCTTCTGCAAAGTAATCCTGATACCAGATTCTGACATCCCCGCTCGCAGTGAAGACGGATTTATCCTGGCTGTATTCCTGATAGGTGGATTTTAGGACTAAATTGTCGCCGTCATCCATTGCTACTTTTGAGGTTGTATTACCTCTGGCTTTTAACATTTTTGTTGCGGAATCGTATTTGAAATTGTCAGCAAAAGAGTCGTTGTTTTTTTCTTTAACTCTGGCATTTCCGATTAATTCCAAATCCTGCAAATCTCCGTTTTTGTCCATTTTTATAATAGCTTTGTCAGAAAAAGTTTCGGTTTCTTTGTATAAAATTGTGACGGTTCCTTCTGCGGTCATAACACCTGTTTTGGTGTCATATTCCTGTGAATCCGCGTTGATGACAACGATAGGAGTTTTGCCGTCATATACAATTGACTGGGTATCGCCTTCAGCTCGTACAATTTTATTTATCAAAGATACTTTTAATATGTTTGCTTTAACTTCTCTTTTTTTGTTTTTCTTTATTTCAAATGCGTACGGTTTGTTGTAAAAAGTTGCAGTGTCAAGCTGCTGATTTTTGGTAACCGTAACATCAGCAGAATCTCCGACAACTTTCAGCGCATCAAGAGAAACATTAACGTCGCCTTCCAGTTTAATTTTGCTTTCGTCTTCCGAAAAACTCTGGGTTTTGGATTCAATTACCAGATCTGCAGCGTTTACTGCGACTCCTGCGGTTAAAATTATTAATGCAAATGTCAAAAGTATCTTTTTCATTCTTTCTCCTTAACATCGTATATTTTAGAAACAGTATTACCCGTAATTTTAAAAGAATCAAATTCAGGGCTGATTACAATTTCATCTGCGGTTGCATAAAGTTCCGCTCCTTTTTGTACTATGATATGTCCTCTGGCAACAATAGGCTTGTCACTGCCTGTCCACTTGAGACAGTCGGCTTTCAACGAAACGCCGTCTTTTAAGACTATATGTGTGTCATTATATAAAATAATTTCACTTTTTTTTGAATTGTAAGTGCCGCGGGATGATTCAAAACTCATTGAAACTTCATCATTTTCATCATAAAAATTCCCGATAACACTGTTCAAAATTGCAACGCCGTTATTGCTGTCATATTTGCCGGTTTCTCCGTAAATTTCCCAGTATTTTTTTTCGTTTTTTGTTTCAGTCAGGATAACCCCTTTAATCAATGCTTCCTGTCTGTCTGATGAAGTTTGAAGCTGGCTTCTGTTAAAATTATGAGTAATTATACCCGCTGAAATAAAAGCCCACAGCATTATTCCGATAATTGCCAGAAATGCTGACAAATATGCTTTTTTCTTCCTGCTTAAATTTTGCCATTTTTCTATTACTCTCATATTCAAAATGTTAGCATAAACTATTAAATTACACAAAAAAGAATTAAATATCTTAATATTTTACACACAAAAATTAAATTTGTTTTATAATTTATAAAGGGATAATATTTTTAAAAGAGGGAAAATTTATGTCTTTAAGATTTGATGCAGGAGAAGTTATTACGGCAATGGTGACGCCGTTCAACAGTAAAAGAGAAATAGACTACGACAAAACTGAAGCGCTTGTAAAACATCTTGTATCAAACGGAAGTGACGCGGTTTTGGTTTGCGGTACTACCGGTGAATCTCCGACGTTGACTCACGAAGAAGAAATTGAACTGGTCAGCACTGCAAAGCGTGCCGTTGCTAATAAGGCTAAAATCATTATGGGTGCCGGTTCAAATTCAACGGAAACAGCTGTTATGGTCGCCAAACTTGCAGAGAAAGAAGAAGTTGATGCGATACTTTCAGTTGTGCCATACTACAACAAACCTTCTCAAAAAGGCATGATTGAACATTTTTCTGCTATTGCGGAAAGTACCAAACTTCCTGTTATTCTTTATAATATTCCTTCAAGAACCGGCGTTAATATGCAGGTTGATACAGTAAAGTATCTCGCTGAAAAATATCCGAATATTGTCGGGTTAAAACAAAGTTTCGGTGATATGGACGTGATTACCGAATTGAAAATGAATTGCCCTGAAGATTTTGTTATCTACTCAGGTGATGACAGTCTGACGCTGCCTATGATTTCTCTCGGCGCACACGGTGTAATTTCTGTTGCGTCACATATTTTCGGAACAGAAATTAAATCAATGATTAGAAACTTTAAAACGGGAGATGTTCTTGCCGCTAAAAATATGCACCAGAAATTGTACCCGTGTTTTAAAAAATTCTTTATTGCTCCAAACCCTGTGCCTGTAAAGTTTGCTCTTTCCTATAAAGGTTTGATAGAAAACTATGTCAGACGCCCGCTTGTTGAGCTTTCAGAAACAGAACAGGCTGAAGTTATTTCAGCTATTCAAAATTTTTACAATGATTAGCCGTCAGGGGTATGATTTGTATTAAAATTTTATGTAAATTAATAATTAGTATTTTATAAGAGGATTAAAAAAGTGAAAAACAAAATTTTAATGTTTTGGGCAATCGTTGCAATAGTCATTGTTTCAATAGTACTGATTATTGTTAAGCCTACAAAATTAGGGTTAGACCTTGTCGGAGGTTCCAGACTTGTCTTGGAAGCTCAAACAACCAAGTCAATCCCGAGAATTACCCCGGAAGTCATGGGGAACCTGCAATTTGCGATTGAAAACAGAGTTAACAAACTCGGTGTTGCAGAAACAGTTGTTCAGCAGGTCGGTGAAAAAAGACTGCTGATTGAAATTCCGAACGTAACAGATTTGAATGAAGCGAAATCTTTCCTTGGTGAAACTGCTGATTTGGAATTCAAAAGAGAAATTCAGGATGAAAACGGTATCCGTTGGGAGTCAACCGGCTTGAGCGGTAAAGATTTATCCAGAGCTTCACTGTCTACAGACCAGGTAGGGCAGTGGGTTGTTTCTTTGGAATTCAACGCGGAAGGCGCCAAGAAATTTGCTGATTTAACAAAAGAATTGGTCGGACAAAAAATGGCTATATTCTTTGACGGCGAACTCCAATCAGACCCTGTTATCAGAGAAGTTATCTACGGCGGAAAGGCTCAAATTTCAGGCGGCGAAAGCGGTTTTGAACAAGCAGAAGCGCAAAGAATGGTTAATCTCTTGAATGCAGGTGCTTTGCCTGTTCCTGCTGTTATCGTTGAAGAAAATACAGTTGGACCTACTCTCGGTGCAGACAGTATTGCAAAATCCCAAAAAGCCGGTATCATCGGACTTTCTGCGGTTATGATATTTATGATTGTATTCTATCACGTGCCGGGCTTGATTGCCGATATTGCTTTGATTATATACAGCTTGATATTGTTCGCACTTTTCAAAACCATTCCGGTTACATTAACTCTTGCAGGTATTGCAGGATTTATCCTTTCTATCGGTATGGCGGTTGACGCTAATATCCTTATCTTTGAAAGAACCAAAGAAGAATTAAGAGCCGGCAGAAATTTATTTACTGCTATTAATTCAGGTTTTGACAGAGCTTTCACAAGTATTTTTGACTCAAATATGACAACAATCATTACTTGTACAATCCTTTATCTTTTAGGAACAAGCGTAGTCAAAGGTTTTGCTCTGACTCTGGCTCTCGGTGTCATTGTATCAATGTTCAGTGCTATTACTGTAACCAAAAACTTTATGCACCTGGTATTCGGTACCGGTGAACTTAAACATCCTGCTTTATTCGGATTGAGAAAAGACGAAATCGGTCAAAGCTATGAAGCTACTGAAACCAAACGTGAAAAAGCTCGTTTTGGTATTTTGGACTAACAGATTTTGACAAAGATATATGAAAGGTAAAAATTATGATAAATACAGGTAAAAAACATTTAGTGCATATTGTAAAATACAGATGGTGGTGGATGGCACTGACCTGCCTTCTTCTTGTCCCGGGTATTATTGCAATGATTTATTCATCAGTTACTTACGCAAACCATGCACCGATGAAGGTCGGGATTGATTACACCGGCGGAACAATTTTGCAATACGGACTGGAACAAAAGTTAACAAGTGCAGACGTTGCTGAAACAAGAGCAAATCTTGAATCCGCCGGTATTGAAAATCCTTATATTCAAATATTAAATGTAAACAACGACCAGCAAAAGAAAACAAAATCAAATATTAATTCAATCATATCTATCAGAACAAAATTCATAGACGAAAATTCAAATACTACATCAGTTATCACCCAGCAGCTGCAAAGAGATTATACAAATCCGGAACTTATTTCGGTAAGCTCTGTCGGACCTACTATGGGGAAAGAGTTATTTAAAAACTCTTTGATTGCTGTTACGCTTGCTTTTTTAGGAATTGTTGCATACCTTTCATTCAGATTTAGATTTGACTATGCGCTTGCTGCAATTCTCGGCGTTTTACACGATGTATTGTTTGTGTGCGGTATATTTTCAATCCTCGGGCTTTTGTACAACGTGCAAATTGACGGATTGTTCATCACTGCAATTTTGACAGTAATAGGGTTCTCTGTTCACGATACAATCGTTGTATTCGATAGAATAAGAGAAAATTTGAAATATTACTCTAAGAAAATGACTTTCGGAGAAATTGTAGACGCTTCTGTTAACCAAACTTTAACAAGAAGTATCAATACATCTTTAACCACGTTGATAACCTTGTTAGCTTTGTATTTCTGGGGCGGTGTTACAACAAAAGATTTTGTACTTTGTATGATACTCGGTATTGCAATCGGAACATATTCAAGTATATTCTTCTGCAGTATGCTTGTTGATTTCTGGAATGATAAACAAAACAAACAAGCAAAGACAGCAGCATAATCACTGTGAAAGTACAAAATAAAATATAAAGAACAACCGGCAGATTTTTTAATTTGCCGGTTGTTCTTGTTAGTCTTTTATGAATTTTTATTTGTTTAAACTTGCCGCATCTTTTACCCGGAGTGCAAAATACGGTTTGTCTTTTTCTATCAGGAATAATACAAAAGTATCATCACAGAAAAAATCCCTCGGTTCTTCAACCACAGGAAGCGGCATTGACATTTTCATAATTAAGGCTGCTTCACTTTTTAATTCTACACCTTTGTTATTCATATTGAACTCAATAGATTGTAGTGCTGCGTCAATGGTAAAATCTGTATTTTTAATTGTTTTTCCTGCAAGTTCTGTGTACTCGTGGTCTGTTTTGAATTTTAAATTAGGAACTTTAAATTTATCTTTTTTATTAAATCTTGTGTCACCTTTATACTCTTTTTGTTTTGTTAAGACTTCATTGTACAGTGTTTCAAAAGATTTGTTGTCATCAGTTCTGTAAAGAATAATTTTGTCATTATCCTTAGTGAAAAGTTTTACGGCAAAATCATTGTCAGAATTGTAGAATAAAACTTGGACATTATCTCTCAATTGCGCTTTGCTCTTCCTGTCTATACCAAAATATTGAACTTTTGTTCTGTTACTTCCGAATTTTTCTTTTTTTAATTCATCAAAAGCATTGATAAATTCAAAGTCTTTTTTGAGCATTGCATAAACGAGATATTTTTCACCATCCCAGTTCAAACCTTTCAAGAGTTCGCTGGTTTCATTGAATTTTTGTTGCAATGCAGTTTCAATAACAGATTTTAAGTATGGTGTCATAACCCCGTGAGCGGTGTAGTATGAATTTTCAGAAATCAAATCTTTACTGAAGTTTTGTTTGTTTAATTCATCTGCAAGTGGAGGATTGCCGTTAACAAAGTTAACCGGACCTCTTGTAATTTCATCCATCAAAACATTCCATACAAGTTCAAAAGTTCCGACCCAGACTTTATTTTTAGCCTGTGATTCAGAAGCAAATGTCGGCACTGTAACAAGTTCAGCTGGTTGTGCCGGAGTTGTTTTTTTTAAAAAAGGAAATGCGAATGCTGATGTACTAACCATTAGCATTGCTAAAATTGTTAAAAACGTCTTTTTCATATCAGTTTTTCTCCTCTATATTCAAAAATCTTAAAAAGCCTTTCCAGAATCCTTTTTGCGTGTGAGCATGTGGAATAGGAGCAGATTTATAGTATCTGTCATAGCTTTTAATAATATTATCCGGTAAAGAATCACCTTTTTCAAGGGTAAATGAAATAAATTCAATATAATCATCCTGTTCATCTTTATATAAGGCATCGCGCTTTCGCAAATCTTCATCTGCTTCGTAATGGACTAATGCGTGATATGCCGCATGAATACTTCTGTCCTCACTGTCCGGAGGAAACTGCAAGAGAGCCTCGCGGACGCACATGTCGCCAATGCGGACTTTTCTTACAAGTTCCGCTACTTTTACTCTGTCTTCAAATTGAGTCATTACTACTTAACTAAAAATTCGCTGCATTCGTTTTCTATAAACTTCATCATATCAACGTAATTTCCGTTGAAAAATTGTTCAGCAGTTTCTTTGATTGCATCCATAGCCATTTCGCTGCGGCTCATGGTTGCTTTGTAGAAGAATTTTTTCCCAACCTTATAGCGGACAAGAATACTTTTTACAGTTAATCTGTCCATAACCGTTTTAATAGTTGTATAAGCTCGCTCTATGCCGTTTTTTGATAAATCGTCCACTATATCCTGAATAGAAATATCCATGTCTTCTTTTATTTCTGTTAAATTCCAAAACGAATTTAAGATATCAATTTCGAGCTTTCCGCACGCCATACGTTTATTCCTCAACTTTCCGTGTTTTTCTGTGCTTATCTGACAATATTTATCGAATTTGTGTTTGCAGGGGATAACATACCGTGATTACCAAAATCTTTTAAAGACCACTTATGTAATTCCTTACTAACATTGTAACATAAAAAAATTATTTGGCAAGAAAAGTATAGCAAAAGTTTACATTTAGTCAATATAAATTAAGTCAGGTTCTTTCTTAAAGTTACTTTTTTTCTGTCTTAGCTTTGCATTTTTCTTTTTAGTTTTTTTTGAGACTTTTTTGTAGGCGTTATCAATAGAAATTTTAGAAAGCGCCTTTCCGTAGCGTCTGTCGTAGAAGGTCAGCCAGAATTTTCTGTTTATATTATCAACGGCAAAAGATATTTGACCAGCGACTTTGTCTCCCGGTTTAATCTGTCGGAACATTATTTTCGTGTCCCCGAAAACGGACGGTCTGAAAATTTTGTTGTAATCGTTTACAAGAGCCATGTCTAAACCTGAAAAGGTTTTGTCAGACATATTCGAAATCAAAATAGTCAGGGTAATTGTATTCACTTCTCCAAAGGGGTCTTCCTCGTGTTTGATGTCGCTTATGTGGATATCAAGCCCTGGGTAAAAAAGTTCGTGCTGCATCAATGCAGTGTCTTTATATACCGGCAATGGTACGGTCGTGTTTATTTTTACTTTAATTTCGTCACCTGGTGCAATCAGTACGTCGTGCCCTTTTCTGAGCAGTGCCATCCCTAGCCCTATAGCGCCGCCGACAGCAGCGCCGCCAAGGACAGTATAACCTTGAGATGCTATGGCAGCCTCAAGCCCAAGCCAGTTGAGTGCCATAAACCCGCCGGCAACTCCGCCTAAGGCAGTGTAACCTACGTCTTGCGCCATAATTTTTGTTGTTTCAACGATAGGATGAAGTTTTGTGGACATTTTACCTTCAATTGGGATTTCGCGTCCATCCGGTGTCATCAGATAATCAAAATCAAGTTCTATCCAGCCGGAGCGTCCGAGTTTTTTAGGGTCTTCAATTTTGACAATTTTACCGTGGGCTATGGTGCCTTTCGGGAGAATTACGCCGTCATCTCCGTAAACTTCCGAGGTGACTTCCGCAAAAAATTCGTCACCTTCCACTGAAAGATTTGAATCAAGCACCTGCGATACCGTCATTTCTATAACATCTTTTTTCTCAAGCTTTTCAACCTCACCTGTAAACAGTTCTTTTTGCTGCTCTGACCAGGTGTTTGTTTCTTCAACACCGCCGTGCAGGGTTTCTGCCAATACTGTTTGGTTGAATAAAAATATGCTTAACAAAAATAACGCGATAATCTTTTTCATACTGGTATTATACAACATTCATGGTAAAATAAAAATGTTCAACAAATAAGGAGAAAGTGATGTTCAAACGCTGGTATGATTTAGATACAACCGTCAGTTCGGCAATTTCACAGTGGGAAAAGGCTGATGAAGAGGTGCAGACAATTTGCGCTGAATATGTTATTGATAAGCTGAAAGATATGGATTTTGATGTCCCTATGTCGCTGGAAGACCAGTACAATTATATTCTCCGCCGCTGGTACGACAAAAATATTAAAGTTTCGCACGCTATGGAATATTTGAGGATGTCACCGCCTGAAATCAGAAAAGAGCTTGCTCTTGATATTATTGAATTTATTAAAACGCGTAAAAATTCTTAACATGGTAGACATGACCCGTTATCCTATAGTTTAATGGTATAAAAGGGAGAAAGTATCTTAAAATGTCCGATGATATCAAGCGTAAAGTAATAAATATATTTTCCAAACATAATTCATCCGGTAGTTCGGAACACAACGAAAAAATAAAATTCTACGCCGGTTTCAATTATGTGCGGATAGATAAAGACACCAACGGCAACAGATTTGTTCCGGAGCATCTGCTCAAATACGCAGAATCTTGCCGGTATATTGTCAGGGTTATGCGCTCTCATGACGGAGAAACAGTTTTATACAACTATGATGTTCCGAACAAGGATTTATTCAAGTTTATGAAATCATTTGATGAAAATACGCTTGACGGTACTATTATCGAGATAGATAAGTATTTCCCTGATGATTTAGCGTAAGAAGTTTAAAATGAATAATTGTTTTTTTGAAAGATACCACGAAGCCTTATTTAATTGTAACAAGCCTTACCAGTATGTCGGCGGCGAATTTTTATCAAGAAATAAAAGTTTTGACGATGCAAAAGTGCGATTTGCGTTTGTTTTTCCTGACAAATACGAAATCGGGATAAGTAATCTCGGTGTAAGAGTTTTGTATGAGCAGGTTAATGCGCAGCCCTCTTATATGGCGGACAGATGTTATGCGCCTGAACCTGACTTCAAGCCTGAGCCTCTGTACGCATTGGAAAGCAAGCGTCCGCTGAAAGAGTTTGATGCTCTCGGATTTTCACTTCAATACGAACTTGCTTACCCGACAGTCTTGAAGCTTCTTGATATGGCGGGTATACCGTATCGAAATGACGAACGTCTAGAGTGTGACCCTATCGTGATAGCCGGCGGACCGTGTGCGTATAACCCGCTGCCGCTTGCAGATTTTATTGACGTTTTTATGATTGGCGACGGTGAAAGTTCTATCGTAGAGGTTTGTGAAATTCTTGAAAAAACAAAGGGGCTTCCGCGTAAGGAGAGGATTAGAGCTCTTGTTGATGGTGAAAATTCAGGACGCTGGTCTGCAGCTGTCGGCGGAAATGTCAGAAAAAGAATTGACCAGCTGGATTATGAAACTGCTCTAAAATCCTATCCGATACCGTTTTCTTCATCCGTGCATGACAGAGCTATTGTTGAAATAAGACGCGGATGCGGAAGAATGTGCCGTTTTTGCCAGCCTGGACACGTTAATCTCCCGATTAGAGAACGCAGCGCGGAAGATATTATAAAAATAGCTAAAGAACTCGTAAATAATACCGGCTACGAGGAATATTCACTGCTTTCATTGTCTTCAAATGATTATTCCAATATAAAAGAAGTCATCAAAGAGCTTGCTGTTGACTTTAACAAGAAAAAAGTATCTGTATCACTGCCGAGTCAGCGGATTGACGGTTTTAACCTTGAACTTGCGGAACTTGTCCAGAGTGTCAGAAAATCTACTATGACATTGGCGCCGGAAGCCGGCAGTCAGCGTCTGCGCAACGTTATCAAAAAAAATATTTCAGAACAGCAAATTCTTGATGCTGTTTTGACTCTCTATGAAAACGGCTGGTCACGTGTTAAATTCTATTTTATCTGCGGTCTGCCTACAGAAACACTTGAAGATATGGATGAAATGGCTGAACTTTTGAATAAAATTAAGTACCAATCAAAACTTATTAAAAAAGAAAAAGGTCTGCCCCATTCACTTGATATAACCTGTACGCTCTCTATTTTTGTGCCGAAACCGTTCACTCCATTTCAGTGGTGCCCGCAGATGAATTTGGACGAAGTTACAGCGCATATCCATTATCTGAAAGAAAAAACTGATAAGATTAAAGGAGTCAAGATAAACTACCACGAAAAATTCGTTTCTCAAATAGAAGCGGTTTTGACCCGCGGTGACAGGTCATTGTGTAAATATATAGAATCGCTTTACAAAAAAGGCTGCTATCTGGATGCGTGGGGTGAATATTTTGATAAAAAAATATGGCAGGAAACGGCAGAAGAGTGCGGGTTTTCTCTTGCTGAACTTGCAGAAAAAGATTACCCGCGCGATGAAGTTTTACCATGGGATTTTATTGATATCGGAGTAGACAAAGAATGGCTGGTGAATGAATACAATGCTGCATTCAATGCACCAAAAGAAAATATTGTTGTGCCGACTTGCGAAAAAATCTGTGTAAACTGCGGAGTTTGTAAGAATTTTAAAACTCATAAAGTCCTCGCAAAACCGTATAGAGCAAGCGAAGCCGCTCAAAATTTGAAAATAGAACATATTGATCCGAAAGTATGCCGCGGTTATGACAGTGAACTTTTCCGGTATAGAATTAAACTCACTAAAACCGGTATTTTAAAATATTTTTCCCACCTAGACTGGCAGAATACTTTCCTGAAAGCGTTAGCCAGAACTGATTTGAATATAGCTTTTTCGCTTGGTTTTAACCCAACAATGAAAGTTTCTATGGGTGTTGCACTGCCGCTATTTGTGGAAAGTACTACGGAACTTATTGATGTCGAGCTTTATGATAATATTTTAACGGAGGAACTTAAACTAAAGTTGGAGAAAGTTCTCCCGCAGGGGGCTGAAATTATAAGTATTGTAAAAATTGATAAATCGGCTAAATCAATTGATACGACTGTGCAATGGGCTGAATATAAAATTTCGCCATATAATAAACACCTTTACGATTTTAATAATTTGAAGTATGATACAGATAAGGTTTTATCTTCCGAAGAAATTTTTATCGAGAAGAAAAACAAAAAAGGTTTACTAAACAAAATTAATATAAAACCGTCAATAAAATCTTACAGGTTTGAAGATGAGTTTTTATATGTAATATTAAAAACCGGTCAGGGTTCCGATATTCCAGCACTGCGTGCGGATGTGCTGATGAAGCTTATATCAGAAAATACTCTGTTTTCAATCACGCGTACACGGTTCTTTGACGAAAATTCAGAAGAGTTATAAAAGTTTAAAGGATTTTTTATGAACGACAAAAACACTATTACAAAAAAAATTGTTATCGCGGAACGTGATAACATTGCTGCAGTCCTTGAAAACCAAAAGGTTACGGACTTTTTTATTCATAGAGGTGAAGTTCTCTTAGGTGATGTTTACCTTGCAACAGTTGATAACATCCTCCCGAGTATTGATGCTGCGTTTGTAAACGTCGGCACTGACAAGATGGGATTTCTTCACGCTCAGGATGTTATGGGAAAAGGTACTTTGAAAGAAAAACTTTCTCCAAAACAAAAACTTATAGTTCAGGTAGTAAAAGAACCGACCGGACACAAAGGTCCGAGAGTTACAACTGAAATCAGCCTGCCGGGACGTTTTCTTGTCTTGATGCCAAACGAACCGGGGGTAAGCGTTAGTAAAAAAATTGAAAATTCAAAAGAACGCGCAAGGCTAAAGGCTATTATGAACTTAATAAAACCCGTAGGGCTCGGTGTTATCATAAGAACAGAGGCAGAAGGAGTTTCAGAAGCTGATATTCAGGAGGATTTGGAAATCCTGCTTGAAAAATGGAATAATATTATTACAGCGGCAGAAACAATGACTCCTCCGAACCTCATCTACAGAGATCAGGATTTGTTGTACAGAGTTATCCGTGAAGCCTGCACAGAAGATGTCAAAGAAATAATAGTTGATACTCCGTTTGCAATGAACAGAGTCCAAAATATTCTGCAAAACTGGCACATGAATAAAAATGTAAACGTAACCCTCTATAAAGGCACAGAGCCGCTTTTGGTTGCAATGGATATCCATAAAGAAATCAAAGCAGCGTTGAATATAAAGGTAAATATGCCGTCCGGCGGGTACTTATTTATTCAGCAGACAGAAGCGCTCACAGTAATTGACGTAAACAGCGGTAAGTTTATCAGTTCAGCAACCCAGGATGAAACAATACTCAAAACCAATATTGAAGCGGTTCACGAAATCGCACGCCAGCTTCGTTTGAGAAATATAGGCGGTATGGTTATCATAGACTTTATTGATATGCTTTCGCGCGCAGACAAGCTTGCTATTATGGAAGAGCTTGAAATAGCACTTGAACCGGATAAAGCAAAACCGCAGGTCGGACAACTCTCTGATTTAGGGCTTGTTGAACTTACAAGACACCGTCAGGGGCAGAGTTTGTCTGAAATCTTCACAAAACGCTGCCCGCACTGTCAGGGAAGCGGCTACTTTATGAATGAATTTAACTTTGCCACTCCGACAGCTGAAGGTGAATACCGTGCTAAAGCCGCAAAATTAAAATTGCCGGTAAACAGCTTCAAGAAAAATAATAACAAAAACAGTAATAATAAAAATCAACAGCCGCCTCAAACTGTTGAAGAAATTCAAAATGAAATTCAGCCGGTTGAAATAAATGTTGAAAATCCGTCAGTTGTAGCGCAAAATGAATCAGAAAAACGCGAAAATAATAAAAATAACCGTCGTAATCGGAATAAACGCAGTAAATTCGACCGCAATAGAGAACAGCAGCAGGATAATCAACCGCAAATGCAGGAAGAAGTTCCGGTGGCTCAAACTTTTATTAAACCAAACGAAGAACTAAAAGTTGAGGTTCCTGTGGCTCTGGAGGCACAGCCTTCAACTCCTGCCGCTGAAATTCAACCGGAAGAAAAACAAAAATCAGGCAAAAAAGGCAGACGCGGCTCTAAAAAACAAAAAGATACTCCGGCTGCAGAAGTTCAAACTGCTGAAAATCAACAGCAGCCCGCTGTTGAAACTCCGGCTGCCGAGGCTCCGCAAGAAGAAAAGAAAGTAAGACGCCCTAACAGAGGCTCTTCAAAACGAAGTCGTAATAAAAAAGTGAGTGCTGAAAATGTTGAAGAATAAAAAAATTATACTTTTTTATATAGCTTTAATAATTTTATGTATAGCAGGCGTAAATTCAGGCATGTGTGCTGAGGAAATTGCTCAGCACATTCCTGAAACCGCGCAGTCATCAGAATTACATTCAACAATTTTTAAATTTCTGAAAGTCATGGGCGGGGTTGCACTCTCTTCTGTTATTATTTTTGCAGGGCTGTGGATTTACAACAGATTTATCGTTAAAGATGTTGTAGTAGAAAAGCCCGAAGAGCGTAATACTCTTGCGACACCCAAAAATATTGACAGTGCAATTGCTTTTTTTATTAAAAGAAACAAAATGTAACAGTTATACAGGGGGAAACTTTGGTATGATTAAAAAAGGGTTTGGCGCAATAGATATGCTTGTCGCACTGGTAATAATAGCCTGTGTGTTTGCATTCGCCATGCCGGCACTTAAAGGCGCAGGCGGCGGAAATCTCAAAGATTCTTCAATAGACTATCAAAGCGTTGAAGAGCAGGTTGACAGCAAAATTAATGAAATAGAAAAAATGCGTCAGCAAACCTTAAATTACAATCAGATGAACCGCTCACAGGAATTTTAATTATTTTTCTGAGACGATTGGATTACATTTTCGCAGGTCGAAAGTAGTTCCTGCATTTGTTCTTTGGAGAGTTGTCCGCACTGCTTATGAGTATAACGGTTTATTAAAGTTCCGTCTTTTTGCAGTTCATAGTCATATCCCCACGGGTTAAAATGTTTTTCGGTGTCATTAAATGTTAGTGTGCTAATCGTGCCGTCTTTACCCATATTTACAGATGTTACCGGATGCCTGTGTGAAACAAATCCGCTAGGATATCTGTGTTTATTATATATGTGGTACAAGGAGCCGGGCTTCCAATAAAAAAACGGATCTTGTACTATTAAATTTTTATCATTTTGAAGAGTGTGCAAAACAGAAAGTGCCGTTCTTTCCGCCGGGTTTAATCCTCTTTTCCCGTCTTTTACGCTGTCATCTATCCCATCAGGAAGATAAATTTTTTGAGCCGCCTTTAGATTATTCATTTTTTCGACGGTGGTTAATCCGTTCATTTTAGCTATCAAAAGCATAAGTGTACTTATCTCTTGATTGGAGGCGTTTTTATGAAGTGATTGTTTGGCAATAGACCACAAACTTTCGCCCTTTTTCAGGATGTGTTCTTTTTTGTGTTCAACATCAGGTAATTTTGCCATAACTGCGTTTATGTACAGCTGTTCCTGACTGATTTGTACAGACATATTTCCCCTTTCTAATTTTCCCCTATGTTATTAATAACAATTTTGAAATGGAAAAATTGCCTGTTTATTATTTACTCGTTGCAGCAAGTTCACGATTCTTAATATTTTGATTTTCGTGAAGAATTTCAATCATATCAAGCATCATTTTATTGTAAGGTGTCGGGATATTATGTTTTTTACCCAGTTTAACAACAGTACCTGCAAAAATATCGGATTCTGTTTTTCTTCCGGCTTCTATATCCTGAAGCATAGAAGTTTTGCCTTCCGGAATCATTTTTTCAATCAGTTGTTCAGTACCGGAGATTAGGTTTTCGGAATTGTGTACACCTTCAGCTTTGGCAATGGACACGACTTCTTGCATTATATTTCGTGCGAAAGTCTTAAATACAATATTTTTTTGCATTTCTCCGAATGTCATCCTTAAAATTGCTGAAAGTTGATTGCAGGTTACATTCAGCATAAATTTTTGCCACTGTTCGTAATACATATCAGAAGGGATTTTATAGGTTATTCCAATTTTATCAAAGTACTTTTTTAATCGAAGAGTTTTCTCAGACAAAATGTTGGCAGAATTTTTCTCTCCGAAAGTTATACAATTAACGTCATCATGGGAAATACAGCGTCCTTCTCTGACTGCGCTGTGTCCTATAAAAAATGAGAGCAGCACCTTATCCCATCCATATTTTTGAGCGATAATTTCTTCGCTGGTTACACCATTGAGTAGCGAAAGAATTATTGTATCAGGTTTAACAAAGTTTTTCATATTTTCAAGCGCTTCGCTCAATCCGCCGGACTTTGTCGCAATAATTATTAAATCGGCTTTAAAATCATTATCTTCAGGCAGTAAATAATTAAAACGTAGTTCTCTGCCGTTAAAAATGACAGGATTTTTTTCGTAACGTTCTTTTCTTGTTTTATCAACAAGGACGCGCAGATTGTTCGGGGTTATGTCGTAAATTTTGTCGGCATAAATAGTGCCTATTGCGCCTAATCCGCAGATGATAACATTTTTAATGTCACTTTCCATAAAAAAATAATATCATATTTTAGTTGTTATGTATACACTATTTATGCCGGCTGATATTAAATTTTTATAAAAATTTAGCGGCGTTGTCGAGTGATTGGTGCGGGATACTATTGATTAGCACGCGAAATTATCAGTTGTTGTATCCGCAAAAATCTTTATATTGGCACCATTTACACGACTTTTCGCACATAGCGGCATCAAACTTGTAGGAGCGGATGTCTGCAATTGCCTGTTTGAATTTTTGTACAACTGCCAGGCAATCATCGTCGCTAAGCGGCAATTTGAAATTGTTTGTGAATTCCTCAGGATAAATAAACTCTGTTTCCTTTACTTTGACACTGTTTTCTTTTTCAAAGTAATATTTATACAGGGCTATCTGGTTGTAATAATCTTCGTGTTCTCCGTTAGGACATATAACTTTGCCGTTTTTTGCACTGCCGGTTTTGTAATCGTATATTGTGTATGTGCCGTCATCATTTTTGTCGATGCGGTCTATAATTCCGTAAAACTTTACCCCGTCCAGTTCAACTTCTACTGCTTTTTCTGTTGAAAAAAGATTTTTAACAGGTGTATTGCACATCTGTACATAATAATCAGAAAGTTTGATTTCACCTCGTTGTTCGTGGATGGTTCGCTGCTGCAAGCCGGACATAGGAAGTGTATTTAATTCCTTTTTAAAGGCATTTATAAAGACATCTTTTTCCGGATAGGCACCATTTTTAATGGCATAGCTTACTGCAAATTCACATGCTTTGTGTACAGCCCGACCGTAGCTCATACTGTCAGGGCTGCCGTCTTTGGAACTTAAATTAAGAATGTTATCGTACAAAAACATACGAGGACAGTTCAGGTATTTATTGATTGCACTCGGTGAAAATGACTTGTCTTCAAGGTACCTGTCAACCATTGAGCAAAAATCTTTTTCATAATCATAATCACGCTTTAATAAAGATCTTGTCTGTTCAGTCCAATAGGATTCCACGTCAAATATGAAAGGTTCCGGTTCGTGTTCGCAATTATTTTCAACAGCGGATAGAAAATTGGTCGGAGTTTGTGCAATTTTGCCGTCAGATTTCGGGTAAGACAATCTAAGTGTGTGTTTTGCTCTTGTCATTCCGACATACATCAGTTTTACGGCATCAGAGAGTTTCATTAGTTTTAATTCGTCTTCGGATTTGTATTCAGAGGCATCGAGCGGTATAATCGGTGCCATTGAACGACGGCTGCTTTCCCAATTTTTACTCAATAGTGTTGGCATATAGACATATTCAAATTCCCTGCCTTTTGCCGAGTGGTATGTTGACAGCTGCACTGCATTCATTGTTACCGGAGCTTTATCAGTTTTTATCGCAATATCCTCTGTCAAACATGTGCTGAGATATTCTACAAAATCTTCCAGTGTGATTTTTTTATAGATGTTTGAAAAATCAACGGCCTCGTCAATAATTTTTTTTAGTCCTGCAATATTTTCGGTTCGGTTTATTTCGGAATTTATGAAATAATCAACAATCCCTGTTTTTGCACCTGCTTCAAGAATGACATTTTTTAATGTCTCGTTGTTTTTGTATGATTGCAGATGTTCAAAGTTTTTAATAAATTTTTGAACTTTATCCGGCTCAATAAACAACTCCGCCGGCACTGCTTTCAACATATCGGGTAAGGAGCGGAAATGTGATTTTTGCTCATACAGCCGTTCAAAATCTTTCGGGTGAAAATTGAACGGTGCGGATAGTGCAAGTTTGAAAAATTTATCTGTGTGCAATTCCGGATTTACGAGTAATTGCAGGTAATAATACAATACGATTGAGGATTTAATCTCAAAAATACTTTTGCCGTCTTTAAGTTCTGCGGGAATATTCCGTTCTTTCAGCATTTCAGCAAAGGTTGAAAGTTCGGCATTGCCTCTTGTTAAAATTGCAATTTCCGAAAGTTTTTTTTCGCCGTATTCGTCAACCGGACAGTCCGCTGAATTCACAAGTTTGTCAATTTCGTCAACTATTTCCTGATATTCTTGCAGTATGTCTGCATATCGGTAAAGCCGGACTTTTTTATCTTTTTTAGTAATTTCGCGGTTTTTGGCAGTTAAAGTTTTTGTTATATTATATTTTGCAAATTCAGGGTTGTTTTCAAGTCTTCTTGTATCAAGTTCTGCAATTTTTTTTGCTGCATCCAAAATACTCTGGGTTGATCTCATATTTTCCCTCAGGCAGATAACTTTTGTTTCAGGAAACTCTTCAAGAAATTTTTCAATAGTATCAAGCCGTGCTCCTTGAAATGTAAATATTATCTGATCGTCATCCCCTACGACAAAAACATTTTCGGATTCGAGTGCTTTTGTCAATTGAAAAACTATCTCATTTTGATTTTTGTTTGTGTCCTGATATTCATCAACAAGAATATAGTCGTATTTGTTGGCTGCTTGAGACAAAAATGCGCTGTCTTCAGTAAATTTATCCAGCACGAGATTTATCATATCATTGAAATCAAAATAGTGCTGTTCTTCCATTTTAGACTGATAGAGTTCATAAAATTTCCATAATTCTATGGCTTTTGCTATTTTTTTCTCAGTTTTTTCTATACCGCCTGTTAATTTTTGAGGAATTTTTTTACCCTGCGCGTTTCTTTCCGCTAATTCTGTTTTTAGGGCTGCAAGCTGTGGTTTCCAATCTGGATTTTTTTCCAGATTTTCAAAATACTGTTCTTTTGAAAGTCTGTTTGATTTGATTGCATTGATACCGTTTTGGATTTCTTTTAAAAAATAATACGGGTCATTAAGTTTTGTTCGGTATACGGATGAATTAATTTCGTCAATACAGTCTTTTAACAAAGAAACCGAAACCGCGGCAGGTATAACACGAATATTTTCTGAAAGAGCAAATTCAGCCGTATTTGAGGTAATAATCTCGTTGCAAAAACCGTGATATGTGTAAGCATTTACTCCGACATCAGACTTGTTTAATTCTTTTTCCAGTCTTATACGAACTTCATTGGCTGCGGCATCAGAAAAAGTCAGGCACAATATTTTTTCGGGATTTACGCCGCGTTCAATCATTGATTTGATACGCTGAATCATTGTGAAAGTTTTTCCTGTTCCGGGACCTGCCAGTACAAGATATTTGCCGTCTATATTATCAATACATTCCTGCTGCTTTAAGTTTGGTTTGATTTCTGTTTGCATTTGTTATTCCTTTTGTGGTTATTAATCCAGTATAGCAGAACATGAAATATATGAAAAGCTGCGGCAAATTTCGTAATTTTTGTTATACGGTTCTTTGTTCCAGAAAGAATAAATCAACGTTTTTCGGCTCACGGAGGCGCGTTGTAAAAATTTTTTCATTTAACTCTCTTAAAATATTCTCTATTTTGCCTCTTGTTGTCCGCATAGCCGTTATGTAATTTTCACCGCCTCTTTGGACAAAACCGAGCCGTGTAAATTTTGCAACATTGCAGGAAGGGCCGTTGGTCACAGCATCAAGGTCAAGAAGATTGCGGTTGCCTTTTAGAAAATCTTCAAACATTGTTTTCATTAAAACTGTTCCGGCATAAGGTACTTTTTTACTTTGTTCAACAGGCCAGGTGCATATTATATCAAGATGTGACGGTGAAAATGCAATCAGACCGCAAGGCTTGCCCTCTGTTGTAAGCATATAGCCTGTTTTGTTTGGCGATATAGCCTGATCCGTTGCAATTTTAAAAAGTTCTTCCCACACTTCAAGTTTTGACTGTGGTAGTTTGGGCATCAACTCTCCCAATTTGACATTGTCACGCAGATGTGCCATAAATTCTCGGTCTGAGGGCGTTAGTTTGTATAGCCCGAAATTTGTTACGTGTTTTCGGGTTATAGCTTCTGCGTTTGCAGTGTGGATTGCCCCAAAGGATGTTGTATTACAGGATTGTATTTTCATTTCAGTTCATTAGCGTCTATGTTTATACCGTGAAGTTTTAGTCGTTCAATTACTGCTACATCTTTTTCCGGCATATTTTCATCAGGATTCAGGATATAAACCAATTCTTCAAGACTTGCTTCTTCGGAATTTTTTACATCTGTATTTATCCAGTCGATTATTTCATTGAGATATTCAAGATATTTTTTCTGAATATTCATCATATCGAGTCGTTTATGTGCAGTCAGATCTACCGGTTCTTTTGTTGAATTTAGTTTAAAGTGTCGGGTTTCTGACGGGAATTTTTTTACGAGGTTGAACAATTCTATGTTGTCGCAGAGTTCTTCAAACGAGAATTTGTAGACAGCAGGATTTTGGGTAGACTCGTAGAGAATATCCGCAAGAACTTCTTCCATTGCAATCGTTCTCATTTTATTTTTTATATCGAAATCTGTTTTTGATAAAATCATTAGTTTACCGTTTGCTTTCGGGTCTTTGCGTTTTTGACAGTAAACGTTCACATAGGTGTCATAGTCAATCCGGTCATTATTTCTCAAAAGTTTTCCGAGTTCTGTGAGGTAGTCTGTCATATAAATTTGCGGAACAAAGTCAAAACGTCTGGAGATTGCGTGTTTTACGCGTTTTATGTCGTCTTCGCGTTCAAACGGTGCTGCACTGGTATCCAGATAGCAGCGGACATTTTCATACAATTCATCAGGCATGTTAAACATAAATTTTTGATACATTGCGGCTTTTATCTCTTTTGAGAATGCGCTTTTGTCAGAAAAAATTATATTTGCGGATTTGCCGTAAGTTTGGATATATTTTTCAAGTTTCGCGCGGGTCTCATCGCCGCCTCTGTAGTCAAAATATCCGTTTATGATGTTATCTGTTTCTTTTTCCGTAAGCGGCTCCGTGTAGCTGTTGTAAAGCAGACTAATTCTTTTTGTATCTATACGTCTTTTTATTAAAGGCATTTCAAACATCTGATTTAACTTATGCGAGCCGATATTTATTAAGCGTTCTCCTCTGTCTATTTGCTGGAGTGCAACTTTTACATCAGAGTGCGAAAACTTATATACATCTGGATTGTGTGTACAATCATATAAAGTATCCGCGACAGCTGCTTCTATTGCACGATTGCACTTTTCAGACCCTTCCGGTTCTGAGGTTCTTATGTGCTCCAATAAATCCGCATCACCAGGTTCCATTGGCATTCCTTTTAGGTGTCTTGTCCACGCTTCAATTTCTGCCTGTGTGTAACCGTTCATAATTATATTGAAGTAATCACTTACGTATTTTTGCGGAAGATTTTTCAGCTGTGCGCCTATTGTGTGGTGGTAAACGCTTTTAAATTCTTTGAAATACTCAGGAATTTCGTCTTTTGATTTAGGGGCAGTTTTATCTGCGTTGAGAGACTGCTTAAATTTTTCCATTTCTTTTACGCGCTGATTTTTGTCACGCATAATTTGTTTTTTCAACTCTTCAAAGGTTCCGCTTTGGATAGCACTTTGAATTTTTTGCTGTGATTTGAGAATATTACCGCCGAGTCTAAGAGCGTGGTCAGGATGTTTTGCCCAGAATTCCGTCATTACTCTTGATTGAAATTCGCTAAACTCCTGCGTTGAATACAGTAAATCAGCAGGTTTATAGATTTGATTTTCTTTTAAATGCAGGGTTAAATCTTTGATTAAATCAGAGCTGTGGTTCCACGCATCAATCATTGTGTAGCGTAAAGGCTCCGAGCCTGATTTCATTTTTGAAATATAATCCGTGCGCTCTGCAGGTGTCATCTCTGACCAGCGTGAAGACAGACGCTGCATTCGTTTTATGTGCAGTGAATCTTTTTCTGCTTCTGTGAGGTTTTCCATATACAGTTTAAGATTATTAGATGCCCATTTTATAAACAGCTCATCTTGTTTTAGTTTTGTTGAACCTATTTTATTGTGCTTACGCGGTTTTTCAACTTTTGTGTCTTCATCCGGAGCGTTCTGCGGCTTTTGGGTTGAAGTTTCTTTTTCCAGTTCGCGGCGGTGTTTTTTGAACGCTTTCAGCATTTCAAGTTCTGTAGTCTGGTCGGCTATCATTTCAAGAATTTGGTTTCTTGTCATAGAGTTCCACCAGTTTTCAAATTGTTCCACTGATTTTTTGTTGCGGGCTGTTCTCTCCTCCATTGACAGAGAATCCCAAAATGCACGCTGGCTTTCCGAAATTTTATCGCCCACGGCATCAGAGTAGCCTTCCCTTGTATATCGCAGGGACTGTCTGTATTCAAATTGCGGTGTTTTTATTCCAAGGGATGCAAGTGTTGTTCCGTAAATATATGGAGAATCAGGATTTTTAAACTTGAAATCCGCTTTGAAATCTTCGTCAAGGTCTTTGTCTAAATCCTGATTGATTTCTTCAATGGTTTTGTCTTCAAGAAATATTTTCTTCACAAGATAGACCGTAAGATTTGATTTATCTTTCAATACTCCCTGGTTGCCGAGTGCGAGGAGTTCTTCATTTTCTTTGACGGAATTTAAAATCCCGCGTTTTGCCTTTGATTGGTTCGGGTTAATCAAATCTTCAAACAAAGGTTCATCAGGGTATGCGCTTTTTATATCGTCAATGCTCTGGGATATTTCAAGAAGTTCATAGGCTTTTTTTTGTGCCTCAAGCGGAGTTAGTAGTGATTTATCATTTAGATTTTCTACATAATCCCTGACCGTCACAGGCATTCTGTCTTTATTTGTTTCATAAAATCTGTCAAGCCCTTTATCCACACGTGCGGTAAATGCCAAAAGATAATCATTAAAATTCGGCACCAGTGTGTTTGCAGTGGCAAACGACTGCTGCGAATACGTTGGTTCTGTTGCTTTTTTACGCTCATTATTATGCTGATTTGCTATTTGTAAACCGGGGTAAATTTTCACTACACAAATTCCTTTCAAAAAATTACACTTGATATTATAAAAACAAATTAACCTTGAAATTTGCTAGCAAAATAAATATTTTTTACATTTTTCTTAACTGTTATTCAAATTCTTTTTCAATTTTGCTTTTGAAATCAGGATGCGAGGCTGAATATTCCGCAATAAATTCAGCAAATTTTGTAAGACGTCTGAAAAGTTCATCTGAGACAATATGTTCCATTCGGCAAGCATTTGAGGCTGCTTCTTTTTCTGAAAGACAGAGTATTTGAGTGAAAAATTCTGTGATAGTTTCGTGTTTTTTCAGGATATCTTTTGCAATTTTTTCGCCGGCAGAGGTTATTGTTATTTTTGAATACGGTGAGTAATTTATCAATTTTTTTTCGGCAAGCTGATTAAGAGCCCCGGTTACAGATGCTTTTTTGACATTTAAAGCTTCTGATATGGCAGTTACATTTGCAAAACCGTGGTGCATAACTTCCAGATAAATTTCTTCGAGATAATCTTCCAGACTCTGTGATAACGAAAACTTTTCCATATTGTTGATTATAGCATATTGAATAAGACGCTTGCAACTTTTAGTTAAGGAATTTGCTATATAAATCCATTAGTTAAGGTCATTTTCTATAAGTGTCACAAATTCGTTAACCAGTGTAGAGTTCCATTTTTTGCCTGCGTCTTTTTTAATTTCCGCAAGCGCCTCTTGCGGGCTTAGTTTTGAGCGGTAGGCGCGCTGCTCAAGCAATGCAAAATAAGAATCAACTATCAAAATTATTTGTGAAGACAGCGGAATTTCATCTTTTGAAATTTTGTTAGGATAACCTGTACCGTCCCAATTTTCGTGGTGGTGCTCAATTATCGGCAGAATATCCTGAATATAGGAGATTGGTTTCAGGATTTCTCTTGCGGCAATCACAGGATGCTCTTTTATATGTTGTTTTTCTTCTTCTGTCAAAGGTCCTGCTTTTTGAAGAATTTCCGGAGGAAGCACAAGGTTGCCTATGTCATAGAGCAGAGTTGCTACACGGAGTTTGTCGATTTCTTCTTTTGAGAGGTCAAAGCGTTTGGCAAGGCTGACTGCCACCTGAACTTTTGATTTTATTGCGCCTTTTGTATGGAGCGGATTGTAAATTTTTGTCATCATATCAGCAATAGAATATAAAATTTCACGCTGCGGCTCTGTCTGACTGTCTGAAGTTTTCAGTTTTTGACAAATCTCATCGGATAATTTTTTATCCACCGGAATGTTGTGTTTGGATAATACGTCAATAAACGCGTGGACTGCAACTTCCTGCCAGGAAGTCTCGGACGCAGGTTTTGCAAGTGTAACACGGTTTCTGCCGTCGCGTTTTGACTGATACATAGCCTGGTCTGTAAGTTCTATTATTTCGTCAATATTGTCAGAATGTTCAAGGAATGTTGCAACCCCGATACTTGCCGTAATATGACCTATTGTATCGAGTTCGGTATCTTCAATTGCTTTACGAATTCTTTCCGCCGCTACCATTGCACCTTTAGAATCAACACCAGGCAGAATTACACTGAACTCTTCCCCGCCGAGGCGAGCTGCTGTATCAATTGTACGGGCGTTGTGTTTCAGGACATCTGCGACTGTTCTTATCGCAATATCACCGTAGGCATGTCCGTAGGTGTCGTTAATTTTTTTTAGAAAATCCAAATCTATTCCGATAATGCTGAACGGCTGATTTTGGCGCTGTGCACGTTTGACCTCTTTTTCCACGTATTCTTCAAAATATCTTCTGTTGTATAATCCTGTCAGTCCGTCGGTTACAGCCTGCTCTTTTACTGCTTCAAAAAGGTCGGCGATTGTGATAGACATTTCAATTTGCTGTGCAAAAATAGAGAGAAAATCAGTCTCCGAATCAGCCAGAGTATCCCTTGACGAAAGTACAACCAGCCAGCCGAAAGGTTTTTGCCTTGTGTATATCGGAATTATTATTATTGATTTGCTGGACATTTTGCTCAGTGTCATATCCAGACTTTCGTCAGTAATCCCCGGGATTACATATTTCATTGCCCCGCGAAGATCATTGGACTGAACTATTTTTTTATTTACGAGTGAATCCGCAAACTTACCTTCTGCATCGTATTCAATACGCTGCATGTGAAGCGGTGGTGTCAATTTTTCGTTCAAAAAATCAATAATTCTGTTCTGTGACTGGGTCACAATCGTCATATAATCACCCTGCTCGTCATGACCTTTTCTGATAATGACGCTGTGCAGGTAACCCAGTTCGCCTTTGATACTGTTAACGATTTTATCAAGTACACTCAAAAGCGGCTTTGAAGAATTCATCATCTCCCAGATATGCTGGAGAGTCAGCATTCTTTTATTTGCCATATTGAGTTCAAGAGTGCGCTGCTCAATCTCTTTTTCTAGCTGGAGATTACGCTCATAAATTTCCAAATACTCCTGTTTCCCGCCGTAGATTGTGCGTTCTACCTCGGAAATTTTAGACTGTATTTCGCGTATTTTGTCAAAAAGACCCATGAAAACTTTTATGTCTCCGGCTTGCTGTAATACACATTGTATTATACCATATATGTCAAGACTTTTCAGCAATTATTAAAAGGGGGTGTATAGTAAATTTCACAGGTACTATAAAATCCCGTCATTCTGAGGGCTTTAGCCCGAAGAATCTTTGTTATTCTGTTTATATTAAAATTCCTTTAAAAGTTTTTCCTATCCTCAAGAAAAGCTGCGCCGATTACGCCTGAAAAGTCTCCAAGTGTCGCTTTTTTGAACTCTATTTTTTCAGCCGGCACAGGGAGCGATTTTGCCTGTGCTTTTTTAATTGTTTTTTGATAGAAAAAGTCCACCGCTTCAATAAGTCCGCCGCCAAGTACTATCAGTTTGGGGTTTACAAAATTGATAACACTGGCGAGTCCGCCGGAAAGGTATTCAGAAGCTTCCGTAACGCATTGGATTACAAGCTCATCTTCCCGCTCAATTGCTTTTTGAATCATTCCGGAAGTTATAGACTTTCCGCCTTCCAGGTAATCTAGAATGCAGGATTTTCTGCCCTTTCTGAGAGCTCCCTCAATTCTGCGTTCAATTGCAGAGCGCGACGCGTAAGCTTCCAGACACCCGTGAGCACCGCAAGCGCAAGGTCTGCCGTTTAAATCAACTATTACGTGTCCGATTTCTCCTGCTGTACCGGTCGCGCCGTATATTATGCCGCCGTTTTTCACAATAGATGAGCCGACACCTGTTCCGACAAATATGCAGACAAAATCGTCATACCCTTTGGCGGCTCCGAACTTCATCTCGCCGATTGCTGCAATTTCAACGTCGTTCCCCAGATATACGGGTATTCCGAAATGGCTTTCTATATGCTCTTTTATATTCAAATCATAACAATCAAGGTTTGGCGCGCCTATCAAAATCCCGTTGACCCTGTCAACCTGACCTGCTGCACCTACACCGATTGAGCTGATTTCCTCTTTTGAAACGCCGCTCTCTTCCAGTAATTCTTCAATGCCTTCCAGCATTTTTTTAATTATATTTTTAGGACCTTTGTCTTTTTTTGTCTTTTTCTTAACCGATGCGGCAACTTCCCCTGTTTCGCGATTTACAAGCGCTATCAGAATTTTGGTTCCGCCTAAGTCTATTCCGATTGAGTACTTTTTCATATACAAAAATTATAGCTTAAAAGTTTCTTTTAGTAAACTATTCAAACTTTTATATATATACTGTAAATTCCACAGATGCTGCAAATTTCTATCATTCTGAGGGCTTTAGCCCGAAGAATCTTATTTATTTTAGATACTTCGCTAACGCTCAGTATGACACAGTTTTGATATTTTTGGGGGCGGAATTTGCTATTATAAATCCCGGTGCATTTGCTTGCATTAATATCAAATATTTGATATCCTGTTACCAGAGGAATTTGATTATAGGGGGTATGTTTTTATGAAAAGATTTTTAAGATTGTTTTTTATAATTGTTTTGTTTGTTTATTCGGCAGGGCTTGCGCTTGCGGAAGAAAGGAATGTCTGGGTAAATAATCTGCGCTCAACTTTTCTCAATAATTCCGCAATAATATACGGGATAAACCTGCGCACATTTAATGCTCAGGATGCAAACAACAACGGGCTGATTGATTTTGACGAAAATGAAGAAAGCGGCACTTTTTTAAATGCTATTGACAGGTTGGATGAGCTTAAAACACGCGGTATAAATACAATTCACCTGCTGCCGATAACCCCTGTCGGCACAACAAAAGCCCTCGGTACTGCCGGCTCATTATACGCGGCATCAGATTTTAAAAGTTTAAATCCCCAGCTTGCAAGCGACAAAACTGCTCTTTCAATTGAATCCCAGGCAAAAAAATTCATAACGGAAGCGCACAAGCGCGGTATTAGTGTAATTGTTGATCTGCCGTCCATGGGGTCATACAACCTTTATATGACCCGTCCGGAGCTTTTTGTAAAGGACAAAAACGGTCAGCCGGTTGTACCTGTGGACTGGACTGATACAAGACTTTTGGATGCCGGAACAGAATCTGAAATAAACCACAATGTGTTTATGGAATACAAAGGTTTTGTTGATATGGTAATCGGTCTCGGTGCAGACGGAATCAGGGCTGATGTGGCTTCCTGCAAACCTGCAAAATTCTGGAAAGAACTCATTGCATATTCAAGAAAGAAGGATAATCAGTTTCTTTGGCTTGCTGAAGCATCTGATTCGTGGACTGAACCTGTGCATGAGCTTGCGGTATTCACACCTTATGACAAACTTTTGGCAGCAGGGTTTGACGGTTTTTACGGTAGTTTCTTCAATCTGAAAGATTGGAAAAACGGTAAAGAATTAACTAATCAGCTTTTGTTTATCAGAGAACTATACAACAAATATCCAGACAGAAAAACTGTTATCGGTAGTTTTGCAACCCACGATGAACTCAGTCCGCTTTTAATTAACGGTGAACCTTTCAGCGAAATGATTATTTGGCTTAACGCAACTCTGCCGATTAATTCTTATTCAATCGACGGGTTCCCGACAGGCGATAACTACATCTATTTCTGGGCTAACAAAAAAGCGGCTAAAACTTTTACGGATGATGAATATTATTTTGCGCACCGCGGCAAAATGGATATATTTAACTTTTCAAGACGTCCGGGCGGCAAAAGCATGAATTTGTCAGAACAATTTGACGCCGCAAACAAGTTTAAATTATATATGGCGCCGGTTTTAACAAACGGGAATATTCATATTTTCAAAACATCATCTCCGTCTGTCTTTGCTTATGCAATATCATACTCCGGTCAAACAGTGCTTGTCGTCGGAAACTTAAACAGCAGAGTTCAACAGGAAGTGCAATTTAAACTCCCGAAATTTGACGCAGAAGAAAAAATGCTTCTGCCTTTGAAGCTTATAAATGTTCCGCGCGTTGAAAAAAATAAATTTAAAACAACACTTTACCCTGCTGAAATTCAGGTCTTTATGATTGACAATTATGAAATTAAAAAATAATAAAATAGATTGAAAATAAATCAGGCGGCAGTTATTTTATTAGCCGCCTGATTATTAGTACAATTCTTCAACTTCGTCTTGCAATTTTTCTTCATAGATATCAGCAAGGCATACATACCACAAAAGCTGCAAAATAAAACTGAAATATCCGCCGACACATATTGCAAGCCCCAGCCCGAAAGTTTTGCTGACCAGTCCAAGCAGTAAAAATATTCCAACAAGCGGAATTGTTAACACTATACTTAATACAAGAAATTTTAACATTAATATTAATGTATCAAGATATCCCTCTTTCATAAATTTGAAAGGCAGTGCTATATTCATAAGTCCTGCAGCCTGAAAGTTTTTTGCATAAGCAATAAATACGTAAGAGGTAAATAACACAAAAAACGCATATAAAAGCACAATAAGAATTGTAAAAATTTTTGTGACAGAAAGTATCACAGCAAGTGCCATAAAGACCGCTCCGATAACAATTGTATATCCAGCCCATACAAGCATAATTATTGCCATACCCAGCACCCTGTTAAACGGCTGCGTTGTAACCTCCGGCAATACGGTAATTCCTGCCTGCAAACGGTAGTGCACCGTTTCTATAGTATAACCGAACAGGTACAAACAGCCTGCAAGTGCTATCACAAGCGCGACAAGCACCAATAAAAAATTATGCTGCGCAATCAGTGATTTTATAAAATCCTGATCTGTCAAAAGCGCTGTAATTCCGCTTACGCATGCTATACAGAGATGTTTGTTCAAAATATCTTCACCTGCATACAATTCTTTTAAATTTTCAAGTACTTTAACCAAAATTTAACCCTCTTTTTCTTATTCCAACGACTTTGTGTATGGTAGCATTTTTTTGAAATTCTTGCAACTGTATTAATTTTATTGTATTTTGTTAATATGGAAACAGATGTAAAAACTTTAATAAATAATTTAAAGCCGCGCATAGAGCAGCTGAAGGAGTGTCTTTGACCTGACCGGTCTCACATCGGAATTAGAAAAACTTGAAGCTGACATGCAGCAGCCTGATGTATGGGCTGACAAAGAAAAAGTATCCAAAATAGGTCAGCGAATAAGAGAGATAAAAGAAACAACCTCAGCTTTTATGGATTGGGAGAGTGCTATTGATGACGGCGCGGTTGCAGTGGAAATCGGTGACAGCGAATTAGTTGCTGAAGCTTTTAACAAACTGAAAGATACAGAAAAACAGGTTGAAAAATTTGAATTGAGAAAAATGCTCAGTGGTGAATATGATTCTGCGGACGCTATTTTGACAATCAATGCAGGAGCCGGCGGCACTGATGCGCAGGATTGGGCAAGTATGCTTTTGAGGATGTATATGCGCTGGGCTGAAAAAAAAGGATGGAAAGTTGAACTCCTTGATAAACTTGACGGTGAAGAAGCCGGAATTAAATCCGCGACATTCAAGATTACCGGCAAATACGCCTTTGGCTATGCAAAAGCCGAACGCGGCGTCCACAGGCTTGTCAGGATTTCACCTTTCAATGCAAACGGAAAACGGCAGACAAGTTTTGCCTCTCTTGAAGTGTCACCGATAATAGAAGATTTTGAAAAAACTATAACAATTCCGCCGGAAGATTTGGAGATTGATACAATGCGCTCCGGCGGTGCAGGCGGTCAAAACGTTAACAAAGTCGAGACAGCTGTCAGAATTTTACACAAACCAACGGGCATTGTCGTCAAGTGCCAGCAGGAACGCTCCCAATTGCAAAACAAAGAAAATGCTATGCAAATTCTTGCGTCAAAACTTCTTGCAATACGTCAGGCAGAACATGAAAAAAAACTTGCGGCGCTAAAAGGCGAAAATGTTGATATAAACTTTGGCTCACAAATCCGTTCATACGTGTTCCATCCTTACAAAATGGTTAAAGACCACAGAACCGGCTGCGAAGTCTCAAATGTTGAGGCAGTTATGGACGGCGATATTGATATTTTTGTTGAAACTTATTTGAAACAAAGTTAAATAGATTCACACTTATCAGGCAATTTTTACCTGCAAAAATACTTTATTAAAAAGTAAGGTTATTTGTCAGGTAGCACTATGTCTGTAGAAAACTTAAAATCTCAAAATCAAAATACAGGCTTTTCTGCAAATCCCGTCACCGTTGTACAGGAGGTTGTAAAGCAGAAACACGCGGTCAAACGTGCTGTTAATGATGTGCTGGATGATACTTTTGAAAAAGTAACGGAAGCCGCAGCCGCACCTGTTGAAAAGACCTTACTGAATAGTGTTGCACCGGTAAGAAGGATGATGAGTCTCCCTGATATGGTTAGTCAGGGAGATGTGGCAGCTGCCGTCGGATTGGGAGCTTTGACGGTTGTGAGTCTGCCGGAAGATTGCAGAGACCTGCGGGATGCTTACAGGCATTCAAAATCCGTTCTGACCCGCTCAAGATATTCAAACGCTTATAACTACAGAAAATACCAGCACGATTTTTCTTTTTTCAGAGGCACACTGCTGCACGAGCTGATGAAACGGGCAAAATCGCCAAGGATGAAAAAATTTGTATCACGGGTATATTCTCTTGACAAAACCTTATATAATACGTGGTTCGGCAAACTAACAAAAAAAATTCTCGGGATTAAGGACGGCAAGAAGGTGCTTTCAAAAGTTAAAAATCTTGACGGAACTCAGCAATATGTACAACAAATTGTTGTAAAGAAAGATTTGTGGGGCTTTAAGGATTTGACTGCACGCGCACTTAAACGAACAAGCGTCCTAGGACTTGCTTTTATGGGACTATTGGAAGTTCCGCGTATAATTAAGCAGTTCCTAAGCGGTGAAAACACTGAAGAAAAGCTAAAATCCGCTGCCGAACAGATAGGGCGCGGAATCCTGAATGTTCTGGGCGTAAGTGTCGGTATGGGCTACGGCGGCGCCTGGGGTGCAAAAAAATTCGGTGCTGTTGGTTCCCTAATCGGGATGGGCGCAGGTCTTTTTGCAGGCTGCGGTGTCAGCAATCTTATAAAACGGCTTGTACTACCAAAAGATAAATCAGTGGAAACTGCTGCTGTGTAAGTCTGTTCCTCCGGTTTTTATAAGTCCGTATTTATCCGCAATTTTGCTGACAATATGTCTTGAGTGAAACTTAATTATACCTCTGTGCCGTTCATAAGGATAATAAACCTCTACCCCGTCAAGCCCGTAGGTTTTAAGCTTTTTGATAAATCCGTCAAGGTTCAATGCCCAGCAGCAGCAAGGATGCGCCAGTACAGCTATTCCTCCGGCATGATGAATGGCTTTTATCAAGCTTTTGGGATGACGTTTTGAAAAAATTCTTACCCAGTCTGCTTCTGTTTCTCGCTTTGTTTTTGCGCAGTATGAAAGCAATTCTTCGTTATTAACATCTATTCCGTATCCCAAAAGATGTAAAAACACATACCCGCACCAGCAGTCAAACTCAACACCGGGGATAACAATATCATTATCCAAAATGTCAGTTTTTCTGTAACAGTCAAGAGTGTTATGATCGCAAAACGCAATATGTTGATAGCCTTTTTTTTGAGCCTGACGGGCAAGCTCATTTATGTCGCCTTTGCCGTCAGAATAGGTCGTGTGGATGTGCAAATTTGCAACATTATTTTCATAATCCGACTGTGTAAGTGTTTTTATAATTTCTAAATAATTCTTCATTTTTCCGGTGTTTATGTTTGTAATAAAATGTGATTATTGATATTATAATTATAACCCGAGGGAGACAATATGGCTAGAGTTAAATTACCGGAAAATGTGTGGGGAATTTTTGGAGAAACGTTAAAAATCTACATGAGTGAGTTTTTTAAATTCACCGGCTATATGGCTTTCCCTGTACTTGGGCAGTTAGTCGGCATAATATGGGTATTTGCATCAACTTTTGTATTGACAGACAATTTTGAATATCTTGTTGCCAAATTCCCTGCCATAAATGATTTCGGGTCTTTTATGCTTGCTGCATTGTTAATCGCACTACCTGGATTATTGTTGTTTCTGGGTGCATTCTGGCAGTACCTGATTGCATACGGTTCACTGAACTCAATGACAGAAGGCGTTTTGACAACAGGCAGAGTTTATGATTTTGCATCTCACAAAGAGGTCATAACCCGCAGAACTTCGCAGTATATAATTTTATGGCTTGTTTACAGTATTTTTCTGGCGCTGGCGTCATTTCCGCTTTTGTGGGTTTTAGGCGGAATATTTTTTATTTATTTTATCCTTATATTTCAAGCTTTCACATTTGCAGAGGGTAGTGAACTGCCGGTCGGTGGATATTTTAGAAAAAGTTTTGACCTAATCCGCGGAAATTTTGCACAAACAATTGCAATATCGCTTTTGCTGGTTGTTGTATGTTTTTATCTCCTGCCGATGGGACTGAACGTTATTTTAGGCGCATTAAATCTCAATGAATTTTTCACAGGCGCTATCCTTCCTTTTGTGCAAAATCTGCCGCTTGAATCTGTTAACCAAACACTGACTTCTTTCGGCGCAGAAGCAATTACGCCGGATTTACTCGCAAAAAGTATTTTAGAACAGATAGTATTTTTCATCGCGTTTGGATTTACACTGCCTTTGAGAAGTGTTTGCTGGACGCTTTGGTACAAGTCGCTTGATAACAGGAAAGAAAAGAAACCTTCTAAAAAATCAGGAAGATAAAGTATGTTTATTTGTAAAAACTGCAAAACCGCTGACAGATTTGAACTTATGTTTGCACCTGATTACATGGGTGAAAAAAGATTCAAAATGGAGTATAATGAAAAAGACGAAATAGAAATAACCGTTGACGGCTACAAATTTATACCGGATTTACAGTTTATGAATGCGCATGCGGTATGCGGTTATTGCGGACAGATTTATATGTGGGACTACGATATGAAAGGCGGGCAAAATGAGAAAATACAGAAAAAATAATGAAACCCGTGAAATTAAATTTACACCGGACTATACAAAATATGCAGCGGGGTCAGTACTTGTTGAATTCGGAGATACAAAAGTTTTAACAACAGCATCCGTAGAAAATGCAAAACCTAAATGGATGGATAAAGATGCAAAATCCGGCTGGATAACAGCTGAATATTCACTGTTGCCGACATCTACAACCGTCCGCTGCCAGCGTGAAAGAACAAAGCTTTCTGGCAGAACACAGGAAATTCAGCGTCTTATAGGAAGAAGCCTAAGAGCCTGCGTTGATTTAGAAAAAATGCCTGATTTAACAATCACAATTGACGCAGACGTAATACAGGCTGACGGAGGCACAAGAACAGCAAGTATCTGCGGCGGATACCTTGCGCTAAAGATAGCTCTGGAAAAATTAGTTTCTGACGGAGTTCTTCCTGTCAATCCTATTGTTGAGCCGATTGCAGCCATTTCTGCCGGTATTATTGACGGCGAAGTCCGCTTGGATTTGGATTATGACGAAGATTCGCACGCGCAGGTTGATTCTAATATTGTTCTGACAAAAAGCGGCAAGATTATTGAATTCCAAACAACCGCAGAAGGCGCACCGTATGAGTTTAACAAGATGATTGAGATTTTTGAGACAGCAAAAAAAGGTATCAATAAAATTATTGATATTTACGATGAAATTTAGTATAATTGAATTGTTACTATAAAAGGAGGTTATTGATGAAAAAAATCTTATTGGCAACTATAGTGGTATCTTTGTTATCATCTTCAGCCCTTTATGCAGCTGAAACTTACACTGAAAAATTTATCCAAAAACATACCCAAAAAATTGTTGATAAAGAAAAAGAATTGCAAGCTCAACAACAAGCCAGAGAAGAAGCAAGAGCTAAACAAAGAGAAGAATACAAAGCAAAGCAGGAAGCACGTCAAAAAGAATTAGAGAAAAAACAGGCTGAATTTAAAGCAAAACAAGAAGCACGCCAAAAAGAATTAGAAAAACAGCAAAAAGAACGTGAAGCTGCTCGTGCAGCTACAAAACAAAAAATTGAAAAGAAAAAACAACTCTGGAATCAATTAATTAATGAATAAGATTTTAACAATTCTTATATGTATAGCAATAACAGGTTCTGTCGTATATGCGGCGGAACCTGTTCCTGCACAAAGCATTCCTGATGATCCGGAAGCCGCAGGTCAAATGCTTCTGCAGCAGTCTTACCAGAAAACAGATATGACTGAAGAAGAAGCTAAACTCAAAAAGAAAGAGTTTGAGGCAAAAGAAAAAGCCGAATTAAAAGAACTGCGCGCGATAGAAAAAATTCAAAAGAAGAAGGATAAATTACAGGCAAAAGCTGACAAAAAACGGCAAAAAGCAAAAGAATACGAAAAGAAAATCCAATACCGCCTGAAAAAGATGGAAGAAAAGAAAAAAGAATTGGAAACCCTTGTAGATCCGGATGCAGCACCTGCTGAAAACGCATCACCGCAAGAAAATTCTGTTGATAAAGATACTGCGCCACAACCCGTTGAAACACAGGAGAATTCATCCGATTCAACTCAAGATAACTCACCGAATAACAATGAAAATCCCCAGGCTGAAAATCACGAAGCGCAAATGTAGGATTGGTTAGGAAGTATTATTTTATTGTCAGGCAGTACCTGCCTGCAGCAACTGAAGGCACTATCAGCAAATAGAATACAGAAAAATTATTTACGGTCTGTCATTCTGAGCTCTCTGCCGAACAAAACCTGACTAAATGTCTGGTTTTGTGAGAGGTCGAAGAATCTCAATAAAAAGCGATTCTTCACCCCTGAATGGTTATCTGGTTCAGAAGGACAGTCAGACCTTACCTATACCCTTCGCCTGAACCAGTCGTAGGGTAAAAGTCATTAAGCTCTTACGTCCGCTATAAAAGCTGCCTATTAAAAGACATTAAAAAACAAACTTGTTAAGCGTTGAATTACGGAATGAAGTACTTTTTAATATCATCCAAGCCGGAATACTCACCGAAATTGCGGTTTTCATCCTGCAGTAAAGCTTTTAACTCATCCTTTGTATATGATGTTAGGGTGATATCATCCTCTATTAGTTTACCATTATTAAATCTCTGGAGGTCATACATCGTACCGTCAGTACTTATTAAAATTTTTTCTCCATTTACAGTGATTGTTCCAACCCCATTTTTAGCGGGATGTTGTTCAAACTGATAATCTTCAAGCCCTTTGAAATACGGATTTTTAATTTCCTGAGGTCGCTGCGCGGTATCAGCCTCTGGTGATACTACTGTTACTTGTTCTGCATCAGAGTCTGGAACCGTATCCGCTTTTATTTCGTTTTGAGCATTCTTTATGACTGTATCTAACATGCCTGAAATAGTACTAAGTTCCGTGCTTGAAAGCTTTTGGTCACCGTTTGCATCACCTAGTGTAAATATGCAATTTAAGTGATTATAAATATATTTTTTTTGTGCTGCTGACATGTTGAGTTCATTTAATTTTTGACCAATGTTATTTACAAATGTCGTAAAATTAATATCCTGAGAGCCCATATTAAATATCCTTTCTATACTCTTAAAAATTCTGTACTCTTAAAATTCATATATTATTGCCTTTTCATATTATTTTTACCGTGTGTTACAAAGCTTATTAGTAGACGTCAGCTGCTCTAAGCCTTATTTTTACATTTTGTTACATTGCTAAAAATTATATAGCAAATTCCGCCAAAATTTTGCCAAACTGCCTCATGCAGAGCGTTAGAAAAGTATCTATTTCCGGCGCAAGCCCACAGAATGATGAACTTTAGCCTAAAAATCCTTTGACAACGGCTCGCGGGGTAGCATTGCTCGTGTCCAACTGCTTGAATAAGGGTTTTGAAGCATCACCTCTGAACCCTTGCACAACAATCCTTTCTTTGGCTTTCAAGTCATCTTTTGCCTGTAGTTGTATGGAAGTATTTTGCTGTACAGTCTGTGTGTTCGTATCATTTGGGCGAAATCCGCTTACTTTAATGCGATTTTTCTGATTATCATGAACAATATGTCTTGTTATTCTGGTAGTACTAAAATTGGGGAAAAATTTTACCCCGCCTCTGTTAATTTTGCTGGGCATAGGCTTGACAATTGTACCTTGAAATTCATTATAATGAGGGTTAAATCCTTTAATTACAGGCCTTTGATTAGCTTGATTCAGTCGCGCCAGTCGCATAAAATGTGATGACGGCTCGATATTTCTTCCGCTAAAACCTTCTACAATAAAACGCCTTTGTCCGTTTCCTTTTGATGCAATTGTCCTGCCAAAGGTTTTTATAGGTAAACGTCTTGTACTTTTTTTTATCACCCCAAAGAGTATTTTCCCCAGCATTATATCCCCTTTTACTTTCTTCTTTGTATCCTTATATATAATTAAAAACATTTTTAAATAAAAAATTGCTAAACTGCCAGTAAAAGTATCATTTACATACCTATTTGAACACAACTATTTTCTGTGCTAAAGTTCATTTATGCAAACCAGTGAAAAAAATAATACTGAACTAAAAATTTTATCAGCACCGGAAATTATAATCAACCACCTGAAAAAGCAGGATGTTGATGTGATTTTTGGCTATCCGGGAAGTGTTGTGCTCGGCATTTATGATGAACTATACAGACAAAATGAAATAAAACATATTTTGGTCAGACACGAGCAGGCAGCAGTGCACGCAGCAGAAGGTTATGCCAGAGCTGCCGGCAAATGCGGTGTAGTCCTTGTGACATCCGGCCCCGGGGTCACAAATACTATAACTGGACTTTTAGACGCTTATATGGACGGAGTTCCGCTAGTGGTTATCGCTGGTCAGGTGCACTCAGAACTTCTCGGGCGGGATGCGTTTCAGGAAGCTGATATTTGCGCAATGACTAAAACCTGTACAAAAGCTAATTTCCAGATAAAATCAACGGATGAACTGGAGTTTGTGCTTGTCAAAGCCTTTCAAATCGCAATGAGCGGTAAAAAAGGTCCTGTGCTCATTGATATTACAAAAGATACGCTGGACAGCGGTGCTGTTTATCAGAATGCTGACCCGATAAAATTAACTACATCACCATTGAGCGGAGATTGCAGCGGAGTTTTGTCTGAAATAACCTCCGCAAAACGTCCGGTAATTGTCGCAGGAGGCGGAGTTATCCAATCAGGCGCAGCAGAAGAAGTGTTTGAGTTTTCAAAACTTTTTGATATACCTGTTGTTACAACTATGATGGGGCTCGGAAGTTTTCCTAAAAACGATGAACATTATTTGGGGATGCTCGGAATTTACGGAGACTACTCTGCAAACAGGATTTTGAGAGAAAGTGATTTGATTTTTTCTATTGGCGCAAGATTTAATGACAGGATTACCTGCTACTTTGATGAGAATCCTATCCGGGCAAAATTTATCCAGCTGGATATTAATGGTGAAGAATTTTCACGTAATATCAAAGCATATAAAACATTGCTCGGTGATGCCAAAGAATTTTTACGACTTATGCTGAAAATTGCGGTACCGCAAAAACACAGTGATTGGATGTCAACAGCAAAAAGTTTGAAATCGTGCAATCAGCCGCATCGAAAAATTTCAGATAAATTACATACCTTTGAAATTATTCAGGCGCTGGACGATTATACCCGCGGTAAAAGTATGATTTTTACAACAGAAGTCGGTCAGCATCAAATTTTTGCAGCACAAGAACTTACACTTAACAATTCAAGAAAACTAATTGCCTCCTGCGGAGCCGGCACTATGGGATTTGGACTGCCGGCAGCAATCGGTGCTGCTATTGCGCAGCCTGACGCGACTGTCGTATGTATTGCCGGCGACGGTTCTTTACAAATGAATATTCAGGAACTTGCAACCTGTGCGGATTTAGGGCTTCCGGTTAAAATATTCATTATGAATAACGGTTATCTCGGTATGGTGCGGCAGCTTCAGGAAAAGAGGTTTGACGGCAGGTATTCTGAAACCGCAATATCAAACCCTGATTTTCTGAAACTCGCGGAAAGTTACGGGCTAAAAGCGCTGCGTATAACTCAAAAAAATGAACTAAAAAAAGCATTTGATTTTGCATTCAATACTAAAGGAACAGTGCTGGTTGATTTTCAGATTGAGCCTATGGAAACAGTTTAAGGAAGTTTTAACAGAGGCTAATCCATCTGGTCGTAAACACGCTTGATTTCCTGAATATCCTGCCACATAAGCCATTTGGGGCTGCCTTTTTCTCGCGAATCGTTTCTCAAAAGATATGATGGATGAAAAATCGGCATCATCTTTGAAAAATACGGTCCCTCAAACCATTTCCCGCGAAGTTTTGTAATTCCGAGAGTTGTATCCATCAAAGATGCAACTGCAACCCTGCCGCACAAAAGAATTATGCGAGGTTTTAGAATTTCAATTTGGGCATCCAGATATTCTTTGCAAGCGGCTTTTTCTTCCGGCAGCGGGTCTCGGTTATCCGGCGGGCGGCATTTCAGGGTGTTGCAGATGTAGACATCCTTTTGCCTGGAAAGTCCGACTGATGCAAAAATCTTATCCAAAAGCTGACCGGCTTTCCCAACAAAAGGCTCTCCCTGCATATCTTCATAATATCCCGGAGCTTCGCCGATGAGCATCAATTTAGAGTTTGGAACTCCGCCGGAAAATACGATATTGTGACGAGTTTTGCAAAGTCCGCATTTCTGACAGGATAAGCATTTTTGTTTTAAAATTTCCAGTTGTGCAGGTATGGTCAGCGTCATTCTATTCCCTTAAACAGTTCAGCCTTTATATTTAATCCTAAAATTTTAATACCCATATTGTTCGTGGGCATTCAAATACTCTCGCACTGTATTCAATGATGCCTGGACTATTCGTGTTACCCTGGATGATGACAGACCAACCTGTTTAGCGATATCTTTTACCTGCATATTTCTGTAAAATCGATATTCAACTACCGTTCTTTCCTTTGGCGGCAGTTTGGAAATGGCTTCTCTAATCATTCGTCCCATTTCGCTGATTTCTGCTTTTTCGTCAGGCAGTGCATGTGTGTCCTTTACAAAATCAAACGGAGAATCATTGTCGCTTGCTGCCGCTGCCAGCCCGTCTATGGATAATATCGTTTCGTAAATTGCTTCACGAACTTTTGCTTTTTGCATATCCATTCCTTCGACTGCTTCTTCGTCATCGTATTCAGTCTCGGATTTATGTTTTAGTGAATACCATTTATATCGGATACGTAATTCGTTTCTGATTGCCCATCTGACTGCGGTTGCGATATATGCAGCATTATAACGTTCAAGCTGTTCAGGGGTTTTGTTTTTAATGAGAACCTGTACTGCGATTATGCCGATAGAAAGAAGTTCTTCGTATTCGACCATGTGTGAAGGAATACGCCGATGCTCAACTTTTGCGACCCTTTGTACTATATCTATGTATTCTTTTAGCTTGTTTTTGTCCTGCATAATCATTATTGTTTAGTGTGTTTAGGCTCTCTTACTATTCTACCCTGATTAGTCTTATTTTTCAAGTTGTAAACAAAAAGTAAAATTTCAGCTATAGCTTTGTACAGTTCCGGCGGAATTTGCTGGTTGATATCTACCATTTTAAACAATGCTCTTGCTACCGGTGCGTTTTCTATAACCGGAACATTATGTTCCTTTGCTATTCCTATAATTTTTTTTGCAATAAGCTCTGTTCCTTTTGCTATAAGCATAGGAGACGCCATTTCTTCTGCAACATACTTCAATGCGCAGGCAATGTGAGTCGGATTGGTCACGACAAAGTCAGCGTCCGGTACACTGTCCATCATACCTTGCTGAAGCATTTGCATACGTCGTTGTCGCAGTGCAGCCTTTACGTTTGGATCACCTTCCGTGTTTTTGTATTCATCCTTTATCTCTTTAAATGACATTTTTTGGTCTTTTAAAAATTTCCATTTTGTTACACCGTAATCTGCCGCCGCTATTATTAAAAACGCTATACATGCCTGAAATACGAACTCCGTTACAAGCTTTCCAAACTCTATCATGACCGCAAAATTGTTATCTATCGCAGCCAGCATCAGTATGCTTTCGATATGTTTTTTATAAACATTCCAGCCTATGATGCCAAGAATCAGAACTTTCATTATGTTTTTAAACAACTCAAAAAGTGTTTTAATAGACATAATATTCTTGAAATACTTTGTCGGGTTTAGTTTATCCAGTTTAGGGACAAGCGGTGCTGTCGCAACAAGAGGCCCAACCTGTATAAAATCCGCCATTACTGCTACAAACCACGCCAATGCAAGAATCGGGCCGATGATAAAAACCGCTGTCTTTATTGTAATTGTCAAAATATAGGTCAAACCGATTGTATCAAGATGCTGGTTTGGAATTTGTTCATACAAGAGCACAAATATCTGTGAAATTTGCTGCCAGATAAAAGGCGCCAGTCCGAATATTGCAGAAAATAAAATAAGCAGCGAAAGTGCTGTTGAAAAGTCTTTAGACTTAACAACCTGACCTTCTTTTCTGGCTTGTTCCAGTTTGCGCGGGGTCGCATCAAACTGCTTATCTTCATCACCCATTGGCTTGCTTTAATTCCTTTCTGAAAATATTATATCATACCGGATTATTCAGTAACTATCTTGACGCCCGAACTTGTTCCGATTCTGTCAGCTCCGGATTCAAGCATTTTTATGGCATCAGTTCTGCTTCTGACTCCGCCGGAGGCTTTGACTTTCAACCCGTACGGGGAAACTGTTTTATACATAAGTTCCACATCTTCAGGTTTTGCGCCAACCCCGTTTTTGACAAATCCTGTGGAGGTCTTTACGTAGTCTGCCTTTGCTTCTACGCATAATTCACAGGCTTTTTTTATCTCATCTTGAGTCAGCAAATCAGTTTCCAAAATTACTTTTAGCGGCTTTTCTCCGCACGCTTCTTTTACTTTTTTAATGTCATTTACTACAAAATCAAAATTTTTGTTTTTTAATTCCGTTACATTAAGAACCATATCAAGTTCGTCAGCGCCGTCTTTTACTGCCTGTGATGCCTCAAATGCTTTTACATCGCTTCTATTTGCACCCAGCGGAAAACCAATGACGGTTACAACCTTCACTCCGGTATCTTTCAGATAATCTTTTGCCATTGATACATAGCACGGATTTATACAAACTCCTGCAAATTCATATTCTTTAGCTTCTTCAAAAAGTTTTATAAAATCATCTTGTACTGCATCCTGCTTTAATAGTGTATGTTCAATGTATCTGTTAAGATTTGCCATAACTCTCACCTCTTTCTTATAAGTTATTGTTCAGAATTTTTGTTGCGGCATCAGATTTGTTCAGAGTATAAAAATGAATGCCGTCGACATTATTTTTTATTAAATCACAGTATTGATTTGATGCAAACTCTATACCGATTTTTTTTATATCGTCGCTGCAGTCTGCAAATCTTTCAAGTCCTGACATAAGTTTCTGTGGTATTTTAACTTTAATAACGGATAGAATCCGTTCAGCTTGTTTTAGAGAAACTATAGGCATAATGCCCGCTGCAACGGGTATTTTTATGCCTGCAGACCGAACTCTTTCAACAAAGTTATAAAATTTTTCATTTTCGAAAAATAATTGCGTAAAAATTACATCAGCACCGGCATCAACTTTCTTTTTTAAATTTTCAATATCTGTTTTCAAATCAGGGCTTTCAATATGTCCTTCAGGATAACCTGCAACCGCAATTGAAAAATCTGACTTTGACCTGACATAGCTGACCAGTTCATTTGCGTGTTTGAAGTCTTGAAAACAAGAAGTTGTATCAGCCGGAACATCACCACGCAGCGCCAGAATATTTTTAATTCCCGCATTTGTTAATGTCTCCAGTCTTGTATCAACATCGTGCCTGCTGGAACAAATACAGGTAAAATGAGGCATGACATTTAGCTCAAACTTTGAATTGATTATTTTTGTCAGTTCTTCGCTTTTGTGGCGGGTGGAGCCTCCTGCACCATAGGTGACAGAAACCAGTCCGGGATTATATTTTTTTAAAAGAGAAATTTCATTTAAGAGCGCCGCTGTTTTTTGACCGTCATCATCATCTTTAGGCGGGAAAAATTCAAATGATATGACGGGAGAATTCTCTTTGTTATAGATTTCTCTTAATTTCATATTTGAATTATACCATGCAAAAGAATTTTCACCTCATTTTAAAAGCGGTCTTTTGAACCGCTTTTTCTTTTCTTAAAAATCATATTCCGGAATTTCAAATTTTTCGTTGTTGGCGTCCTTGTCGACAAACTCCAGATAATATTTCATAGCCTTATCTTTTGCAGAATCGTAGAACTTATCGGTTATGTATTTTTTGTGAAGTTCGGTTCTGTCACCAGAGTAATTACCCAGCGCATTTGCGTACATTTCAATAATTCCTTTATCCAATCCTCCGCCGTAGGCTTTAGTTTTTGCATCAGTTCCGGACGGTCTAATCTCAATATATTTGTCATCAAATTCAAGATAAGTGCCGTCGCCTACAAATTTGATTGATTTAAGATTGTCAAAAATAAGGCTCTTGAATGAATCGTTCAGGACTTCCCGCACATCTTCTATATCCATAACATTTTCTTTGACGGCAATTGCCATTGAAAGATAGAACAAATCATTCTTTGTGCGTTTCTTTTCACCTTCTGTTTTGGCTTCTTTGAGTTTGTTGATGTCAGGTTCTGATTCGTTGTAATAAGCTATGTCAACACGGGTGTCAAACCTTCCGATAATATTACTTTCGTTAAAAATTTCAACCAGATATTCAGAGAGAAGCTGTTTTCTCTTATACAATTTAGAAACAAGAGCAGACGCAACAATAATCGCTTCGGTTGCACTTTTTTCTCTCATTGCAACTGCACATCTGCCATGCTGTGATTTGATTAATTCTTCCGTGCCCATAATCATACCGCCGGATTCTTCTCCTCCGAATAAAAGCCGCGGATTAACGCCGAGATTTATCGGATTTGAAAATACATCATCCACTACAACTTCTTTATCAGGATTATTTTTCAGCTTTAATTCGACTTTTTTCATAATGTTCGCAATTTCTTTAAAGCCGACAGGAACATTAACGACTTTCACATCGTGATTTTTTGCCCATTCATCCCAGGATAGTGCAGACGCTGTTGTTTTAATCATAAAGCGGGGATGTTTATCCCAGAGTTTTTGCGCTTTTAACTGTTTTGCCCAAAAATCCATCAACATTAAAAACGCCTGGTTTGCTGTGAACACAGTCAATATAGTTTTATCATCAAGTTTTACGTAATCAATTCCTGCTTCTTCAAGTTTTGGTATACGCAGACTGCTTTCAGTCTGCGTGATAGTCAGCCTGTCGTGATCCGGATCAGTAATGAGAACAACAGTACCTAACGGAAAATCTTTTAATTTTTCACTGTAGTTTAAAGTTTCAATAACAGGGAAAAATTTGTCACCGTTCGGGCGTTTTGCAACAACAGTTGCATCAACAGAATAATCATAAAACGCCTTTTCGCCTTTTGGTGTATGGTCGTATTTTCCGATTGAGTGGAAGAAGGCGTCTTCTTCCGTGTTGAACCAGACAAACTTGTCGTCAACGCCGAGTTTTTTCAGTACTCTGCTCAGAGTTCTGTATGCAGAGCCACCGACGTTTTCTATTACGATATTTGCCTCAAGCGACTTAATCAAATCAAGATTAAATTTTTGTGATACGCCTGATTTCAGATATTCAACGTACAAATCAACACCGTCATCAATTGATGACATAACTTTTTCATCAATTAACGGATTATTTTTTGCTGAAATTTTTATTGCATACGCGCCATTTTTTTCTGTTTCTTCAAAAATTTCACGGATTTTATCAACGAACTCCATTGATTCTTCTGGAAGATACTGGCTGCCCTGACAGTTCAAATCTTTAGTCGCATTCTTGACTGAAATGCCGTGGCTGGATGTGATGTATTCACCGCCCAAAAGGTCAAGTTTGAATGCTAAAAATGAAGCCAGCCATATCGGTATAGTTTTTCTCCCCTCGGGTACGAGTGTTTTAATCCCGTTTGCAGCCTGAATTCTTGCAATAGCATCCAGAAACAAATCTGAATTATATCGTACTTCTCTGCCTGCAATTTTAACAATTTCCTTATCCGGATATTTTTCTTTTGCTACAAGCGCTTTGGCTAATGTTGCAAGAACTATCCCCACAAGATTGATAGGAAATCTCGTATCCTGCGGGTACAAAATATTTTGTGGGCCTCTTATTCCGGCGGTTGAAACTTTTGCCTCTTTTTCATAGTTTGCAAACCATTCTTCAAGGTTCAAGCCTTCAGGATTGTTTTTTTCATCATAAGGTTTAAGGTGCTCTTTTTTTAAGGTAAATGTAAATTCTCCGTCATTTGTAAAATCCATCAAATTAAGATTTTTAATATAATCAGGGGTTTTGTCATATACGCTTTTAAATAATTCATTTTCTAATTCGTTTTCAGATTTTCTTAATTCTGTCATAAAACTCTCCATGTCTATAGTGATTAATTTTTATTATATTATAAAAAACTTGTAATGTATCATATTTAAATATATAATTGTATTAGTAAAAACTATACAGAGGAAAAGTAATGTTCTGGGACAAAGAAAAAAATTATGCCAAAAGAGACGCGTCAGAATTTAACCTTGCAAGATCCATTTTTCAAATTCTTGTGTGCAAAGTTTTTTACATGATACGACTCAAACTTGTCTATAGAATTGAAGTTCACGGTCTGGAAAATGTTCCAAAGGACAATCATTACATTGTATGTCCGAATCATCTTTCCACCCTTGATCCGCCAATGCTGGCCGGTGTAATGCCAAGAAGAATATCTTTTATGGCAAAGAAAGAATTGTATGACAACTTTTTCCTGCGCTGGTGGTTTGACTGGCTCGGGGCTTTTGCTGTGAACCGTGAAAAACTCGGACCTTCCACTATCAAAACAGCACGTTCGATTATTGAATCAAAATGGGTTTTAGGACTGTTTCCGCAGGGTACCAGAGGCGAGGTCGGCGAGATAAAAGGTATTTCAAAAGGTTTTGCGACTCTTGCACGTTCGACAAAATGCGGAATTCTTCCTGTCGGTATTTTAGGCACTCAGGAAGTTAAAAGGCTGCCGTTTACCGGTAAAATCATAGTTAATATCGGCGAAATTATTCCGTATAGTGATAATGTTGATGAAATGGTCGCAAAATGGATTGAAGCTATCCAAAAATTAACAGGGTTCAAATATATTAAAGATTAATGAATGGAGTTAAGAATGACTAAAAAAGTTCGTAATTACAACAGAAGATATCCGAATGAATACAACATATTCAGAACTTTATTCTATATGGCGTTCCTGCATGTTGTGGTTATTCCGTTCATGAAAATTTTCTACGACTATACTATAACTGGCAAAGAAAATCTTCCGACAAAGCACAAAAGCGGCAAATATATTTATACAGCAAACCATGTTTCAATTTTTGATCCGCCGATGGTGACAATGGCTGCCTATAGACCTATTGCTTATATGGCGAAAAAAGAATTATTTGAAGACGGTGAAAAATTAAGCTGGCTTGTCAAACGTCTCGGGGCTTTTGCTGTAGACAGAACAAAGCCTGAAATAGCTACATTTAAAACTGTCAGAGATATCTTAGCAACAAGCTGGTCTTTAGGGGTATTTCCGCAAGGCGGTACAAGACCTTACGGCAAGCTGGAAAATATAAAAAAAGGTTTTGTTGTCATTGCTAAAAATGCAAAAGCTGATATCGTGCCTGTAGCAATTGCTGACTTTAGCGGGTATCCTAAATTAAAACCGTTTACCAGACAGAAAGTAAATCTGCATATTGGTAAACCAATTTCATATAAATTACCTGAAGATGTAATAATCTACGAGTGGTGCAGACAAATATCAGAACTTGCGGGCTACGAAAATTGCGCGCCGCTGCCGGAAAGCTACAAAATCAATGAAAATCAACCGGTATAAATAACAAATCCCGCTAAAATTTTTTAAAACAACGTCATACTGAGCGTTAGCGAAGCATCTAAATAATAAAGATTCTTACGCCAAAAGCCTTCAGAATGACAGGCTTTTTATAGTATTTGTGGAATTTGCGATATAAGATCATTTATTCAGGTAGTTACATATTTGATTTTATGTGTTACTATGCTATAGTGTCAGTATGTAAAATAAAGGGGAATTTTTTAATATGAAGAGAGTTAATCTGTTTTTTCTAATATTAACGGCAGGTGCATTTATGGTTGTACCTCAAACTATTTCCGCGCAGCCTGCATTGAATCTTGAAAATCCGGCCGCAGTCCAATCTTACGAAAAAGCTTATGTTTTGGCTAATCCGCTTGATATGGTTGCAGCGCCTAACAGATACTTGAATAAATATGTCAAAATAAGAGCAAAATTTGATAAGTTCTCTACCCTAGGTCTCGACTATGAGCCGGCGTTGCGTAGTTCAGAAGATTATATCTCTTTTTTAATCCAGCGTTCAGATGTAAAAGATCATAATATTCCGCTGTCTGAGATGAAAATTTTTATGAAACGCACCGAGGCTGAAAAACATATAGATTTAGATTCCGGCGACGAAATAGAATTTTGCGGAAAAGTGTTCTCTAACGCGCTGGGTGATGTTTGGATGGATGTTGAAAAATTCACGGTACTTACTGTAAAAGCACCCAAAGAAAAGTCAGATAAGTCTGCGGCGGCTGATAATAAAGCTAATTCTGATAAAGCAGTCAGTCCTGCTAAATAAAAATTTATTTTTTTAATTAGGAGTAGAAGAGTTATGGATAATAATACTGCGGCTGCGGCAAACAGCAGCCAAAAAATTAAAAAAGATGTGTTTTTAACTATTCACGGTCACTTTTACCAGCCGCCAAGAGAAAATCCCTGGCTGGAAGCCATTGAACTGCAGGATAGTGCACTTCCATTCCACGATTGGAATGAACGTATTACCAAAGAATGTTATAATCCAAACTCTGTTTCTAAAATTGTCGACAGCCGCAACCGTATTCTTGATATGGTTAACAACTACGAATATATGAGCTTTAATTTTGGTCCGACACTGCTTTCCTGGATGGAAGTCCACGCGCCTCTCGCGTATGAAAGAATTATTAAAGCTGATATCGAAAGCGCAGAAGCTCATAATGGTCATGGTAACGCAATAGCGCAAGTTTATAACCACATGATTATGCCGCTTGCAAACGAAAACGATAAGCAAACTCAGGTAAAGTGGGGCATCAGAGATTTTGAATACCGATTTGGACGTAAACCGGAGGGTATCTGGCTTGCTGAAACCGCAGTAGATGATGCAACTCTTCGTGTTCTTGTCGAAAATGGTATTAAATTCACTATTCTTTCGCCGTATCAGGCTGCAAAAATCAGAAAAACAGGTGATAAAAATTGGGCGGATGTCAGCTGGGGTAATATCGATCCGGCCCGCTCTTACCGTTATAATATTAAGTCTGCTCCCGGTAAGCATATTGATTTGTTCTTCTATGACGGCGCAATCTCAAAATCCGTTGCTTTTGATGAATTACTGAAAGACGGCAACAGATTTGCTAAACGTCTGAAAGAAGGCGTTTCGGAACTTCGTGATTACCCGCAGCTTGTGAATATTGCAACTGATGGCGAAAGCTACGGACACCATACTAAATTTGGTGATATGGCACTTGCTTATGTTCTAAAAGTCAAGGCCAAAGAAGAAGGCTTTATTATTACAAATTACGGCGAATATCTTGAAAAATATGAAAGTGATTATGAAGTTGATATAAAAGAACCTTCAAGCTGGAGCTGTTTCCATGGCGTCGGCCGCTGGAAAGAAGACTGCGGCTGCTCTACCGGCGGACACCCCGGGTGGAACCAGAAATGGAGAAAGCCGCTTAGAGATGCTATGGATTACCTGCGCGATGAGTTAATCAAGCTGTATGAAACTAAAGGTGCTGATTATTTTGTGTGTGACCCGTGGGAAGTGCGTGATAACTATATAAACGTTATTCTTGACCGCGGAGAAATGAATATAAGAAGATTTCAGGAAAAATATTTTAAACCTGAACTCAATGACGCAAAACGCGTCCGTGCTATGGAATTATTGGAAATGCAGCGTCAGGCTATGCTTATGTATACAAGCTGCGGCTGGTTCTTTGCTGAAATATCAGGGCTTGAACCTGTTCAAATTATGAAGTATGCTGCACGTGCTATGCAGCTTGCGGCACATTTTTCCGTGGAAAATTACGAGGCTAAGTATCTGGAAATTCTTTCTGACGCCAAAAGCAACCTCACAGAACATGGTACCGGTAAAGATATCTATGAAAAATTCGTAAAACCGTCTGTTGTCACAACTAAACAAATAGCGAGCCTTTGGGCGTTATCTTCTCTTTATGAAGATTTTGAGGATGAGGAGGATGTTTATTGTTACACGATTTCCAAAAAAGCTTATAAAAAAGTTCAAAAAGGCAAAACAACCCTGGTTGTCGGTAATATTGAAATCACTTCAAGAATTACCTTGCAGCGTTCGGACATTATATTTGCGCTCATGCAGTATTCAAACGGTGATTTCCATTGCGCAATAAAAGAATTCTCTGATGAAGCAGACTTTAACAAAATAAGAGTTGACCTTATCAAGACATTTATGTTGTCCCCGATAACAGAAGTTATCCGTTCTCTTGATGAATACTTCGGAAAAGAATACTTTACTCTCAAAGATATATTCATTGAAGAGCGCCGCAAAATATTACAAATCCTGCTCAAAGATCAGCTTGCCAAGTTTGCGCAAACATATCAAGAAATGTACGACGAAGGTAAAGGCTCTATTTATCACATGCAAAACCTCGGTCTTGCTATTCCTGATGAATTTAAACTGTCAGCGGGTTATGCGCTGAGTCATAAATTCAATGATTTAATTGTTCACTCCGGCGGGTTTGTGGATTCAAACCTGTTACAGCAGGCTGTTGATATCAATTATGAAGCCAAACGGATGGATGTTAAACTGGATAAGAAGCCGTCAAGTGCAGTATTCAGCAAAAAAATCATTCAGAATTTAAACAGACTAATCCATAGCTTTGAGCCGCAGCAGGCAGAAGTTCTTCTGGAATTATTTGATGAAGTCGAAAAACTTGAACTGGATGTTGATATAGCAGAAGCGCAAAATGTTTATTTCATAAAGGTCTATCAAAAAATCGGCGACATTCTGAGCAGTTCTTCCGCAAGCAAATCCGATAAAAAACTTGTTGAAATGCTTCTTGATATCGGAACAAAACTGAATATTAATACCGAGTTTTACAGAAATAAACTTGTTGCTGTGTAGCTCTGATTACCGTATAATATTTGCCGTCTATATTGTGCTGTTTGCCTTGACTAGAAATTTTTACTAAAGTAAAATTTAGTTGTATATAACGTGAAGGGAGTACAAAAAAGATGATGGATCGTATACAACTTACACACGAAGTAGAAGAAATGTGCTGCGTAAAACGCGGCGTAAAAGGCGAACCTGCCCCTATCCCTCAAGAAGGCGAATGGACAAAGGTTAAAAAAATTGAAGAAATTTCAGGTTTGACCCATGGCTGTGGCTGCTGTGCACCACAACAGGGAACCTGCAAATTAACATTGAACGTTAAAGACGGTGTTATTCAGGAAGCTCTGGTTGAAACTCTCGGGTGCTCAGGCATGACTCACTCAGCCGCTATGGCAGCTGAAATTCTTCCGGGTAAAACTATCCTTGAAGCTTTGAATACCGACCTCGTTTGCGACGCTATCAACGTTGCTATGAGAGAACTTTTCCTCCAAATCGTTTATGGACGTACACAAACCGCATTCTCTGATAAAGGTTTGCCGGTTGGCGCAGGTCTGGAAGATTTGGGTAAAGGTCTTCGCTCTCAAGTTGGTACTATATTCTCTACTAAACAGAAAGGTCCGAGATACCTTGAAGTTGCTGAAGGTTATGTTCTTGAACTCGGCTTGGATAAAAATGATGAAATTATCGGCTACAAGTTCGTACACTTAGGCAAATTTATGGATGCGGTTAAAAAAGGCACCGACCCGAAAGAAGCTTTGGAAAAATTCACAAGCACTTACGGCAGATTTGACGAAGCAGTCAAAAAAATTGACCCGAGAAAAGAGTAGAAAATAAGTGATAAAGTGACAGAGTGGCTGAGTGAAATATTTTTGCTGTCGCTCAATTTGTCACCTTAAAAGTAACAATATAACAAAAGGAAAATAATTATGACAGTAAAATTTGAAGGACAAGACAGACGTCAGGCTAAATTAAACAAAATTTTGCCTGAATACGGATTCAAGTCTTTGGAAGATGCAAAAGCTCTCTGCGATTCCAAAGGTATTGACGTAGACGCAATTGTTAAAGGAATTCAGCCTATCGCATTTGAAAATGCAGTATGGGCTTACACATTAGGCGCTGCTATTGCAATTCAAAAAGGCGCTAAAGATGCGGCAGAAGCTGCAAGCTTAATTGGAGAAGGGTTGCAAGCATTTTGTGTACCGGGCTCAGTAGGTGACACGAGAAAAGTAGGTCTCGGGCACGGTAACCTTGCAGCAATGCTTTTGAGAGAAGAAACTCAATGCTTCTGCTTCCTCGCAGGACACGAATCTTTTGCAGCTGCAGAAGGTGCAATCGGTATTGCAAGAAACGCTAACAAAGTAAGAAAAACTCCTTTGAGAGTCATTTTGAACGGGCTTGGCAAAGACGCAGCCTATATCATTTCAAGAATCAACGGATTCACATCAGTTGAAACTAAATATGATTACAAAACCGGCGAATTAAAAATCGTAAAAGAACAACCGTTCTCAGACGGCGAAAGAGCAAAAGTTAAATGCTATGGTGCTGACGATGTATCAGAAGGCGTTGCTATCATGATTCACGAAGGCGTTGATGTTTCAATCACCGGTAACTCAACAAACCCGACAAGATTCCAACACCCTGTAGCAGGTACATACAAAAAATGGTGCTGGGAAAACGGCAGAAAATACTTCTCAGTAGCATCAGGCGGCGGCACAGGTCGTACACTTCACCCGGATAACGTTGCAGCGGGTCCTGCTTCATACGGTATGACAGACACTATGGGCAGAATGCATGGTGACGCACAATTTGCAGGATCATCATCAGTTCCTGCACACGTTGAGATGATGGGTATCATCGGCATGGGCAATAACCCGATGGTAGGTGCAACCGTAGCAGTAGCTGTTGCTGTTGCTGGCGCTTTGAACAAGTAATTTAAAGCAGTACACAGATATTCAAAAAAGTCAGGTTATTATAAACCTGACTTTTTTATTAGTTCTATCAATGTAAAGTTTTGTAACTAGACTTTTTTATTAAAGGCAATTTCCTTCACTAAAAATTACTTTATATTTATATATTATTTATATTTATTATCGGGGAAATATTATAAAGAACAAACGAGGAAAGGGGAAATCTACAACATGAGTATTTCTGTATCACAGGTGAGTCCGGTTACGCTTACTGGACAAGTTGAGGCAACAAAAAAATTGATTCAAAACCAAAAGTAGAAGAAAAAGAGGGCTGGTTTGCAAGCAATGCACGCAAATTAGGCATGGACGGATTTGCAGACTGGCTTGAAGATAAAGATAAAGTTTGTACAGATGGAAAAGATGATGGCTCAATATCTTTTACCGAAGGATTGAAAAGCTTTGGAAAAGGGCTTGCAGGTATTGTAAAAGGAGCTATCAATCATCCTATTGCAACTACAGTAATGGTAGCAGCAGGTTTTGCTGCAACAGTACTCACGGGTGGTGCAGCATTACCGGCTCTTGTTGCCGCAGGTGCAACAATTGGTACCGGTATTATTGGTTATGGTGCATATAAAGCAGCTACAGCAGAAACTGATGCAGAAGCAAAACAAGCCTGGGAAACAATAGGTAATGGTACATTTGCATTAGCCACAGCTGCAGTTAGTGCAAAACCAGCTTTGAATGCTGCGTCTAAAGCCGGAGTTACTTCGGCACAAGGTGCTAAAGATATGAACGTTATTCAAGCTACTGTTCAGGCTTTCAAATCAACTCCGGAAGCACTAAAGATGAGCGGATTAAATGCAAAAGGCAATGTACTAACATGGACAACCGGAAACGTACATGCACATTCAAATGCACTTCAAGGTGCTGAACCATATATGAGTAAAGCAAATGATGTTCAGGCATATCGTTTTAATCCTAATGGAACACCTGATGAAATTCTTGCAAATAATCCGGGAGTATTCCGCGGGCAGGACGGCAAATATTATCTGCCCAATAAATGGAATCCAAGTGAACCTTATTTGATTGATACTTCAAAAGAACAGATGATTATGCTTTATGGCGGAGATGATATGGCAGTATGTGACGGTGCTATATTCAAAGGCTCTTATGTAAATACCTCAGATTTTAAAACCAACGGAAGTTTGAATTACCAAGACCCGACAAAACTTCAGTACGGACAGGTTGTTGATGTAACCAAACAGGCTCCAGGGGCATTCAAGGTTATGCCGGAAGGAACAAAAATCCAGACGCTTGAAGGTACAAGAACAGTTCAGCAGGGCGAAGTAGTTGCTCTTGACCACGCCGGAAATCCTTATGCTACAACTCCTAAAAATATATTAAAGAGAAACACAGGATTTACAGAGCAAGGATTGGCAAATCTGGGTGAGACGCCGGTCAGCTATGAAATCTTAAAAAATCCAAACGGGACATTGAGCAAAATTCCTGAATCATTAAGAAAGGAAGCTTATGACATAATGATTAAAGACAGACAATATGCTGCATCACTTGAAAACAATCCAAACATTAATCCTCTGGATGCAAAGGCTGCATTATGGAGAAGGGCAACATATAACGGCAATGAGGGTATCGTTAAATTAGAATTACTAAGAAAACACGGAATAGACCTCGAGATTGTTTCTAATGATTACAACGGTATTCCTATTTTCACAGGCCGTTACACTCATAATGGACAGGTAATGCAAGCGCCCGCTGAATTTACACAGTTAAACTATATGAAATTTGTTGATTTAAAACTCGAAGAACTGGGGCAGGCTCTCGCTACAAACTAAAAACGAAGGAAAATTATAAAATAAATATAGCGGAAATCGTTCGATAGATTTCCGCTATATTTTTAATTTTATGTCCAAATAAAGTCCAATTTCGTCCGGATTAAGAATACAATATCAAGCAGGTTTGTCGGTTTTGCATACCTGCCAAACAATAAATTGGACACTAATCAGACTTAGAAAGCCGGTATGTTATATTCTTTAAGGGCTGTCATTCTGAGGGCTTTAGCAAGAAGAATCTTTTCCATGTTCATTTCTTTCTCTTTTATTGCGATTAAAAGAGCAAACGAAACGTTTGCATCACTATGTAAGAAAAAATAGCAATAAATTAAAGAAAACTGCAAAACTAGAAACAGAACCAAAGAAAGAGAAAAACGCGACCAAAAGAAACGAGTTATCAGAAACTACGTTTCTGAAACTTCCTTTTTTCTTATTGTCACCCTGAATTTGACCTCCTTCCCCGGCTTGGGGAAGCGAATTTGCACTCTGCCGAACAAAACCTGACTAAATGTCTGGTTTTGTGAGAGGGGACGACACGCAGTTAGTCCGGTTAGCGAGGAAATTGCGCGAAGTTGAACCGCAGGTTCAAAAGCGAAACTTTCCGAGCGTGAAGCAAATTCAAGACAGGCAGGGATGGGGAGCAACAGGTCCAGCCATCGTAAAGTCTTGCGTTGGCTTTCCGCACGGCAAGATCCTGAACAGCTTGAAAATCTCGTTTTTCAAAAAAACGGATTTTCTACGCTTTCAGGATGACAGCAAACATAATGTTTGCATCATTATTCTTTACACAGTTACTGTAGGTCAGGCATTGTCTGACAGAAAGACCTCACCCCTGCCCTAAGGGAGACACCCCCACCCAGCTTCCCCGTCAAGGGTACTGTTACCATACTATTGCTAATAAAAGGAAAAAGATGTATAATAAAGAGTAGGAGGAAAAGAGAAATGGCAC
>CALUQN010000010.1 GCA_944322945.1 Candidatus Gastranaerophilales bacterium
GAGAAAGTGTAAACAGTCTTGGTGAAGTCCGCAGTAGAAGGCGGAGTAGGCACAGTCATCCCGAGCAATTGATTGTAATAGTTAGCAGATTGGTTAGACAAAGTTGTTCTTTGCTGGTTAATCTGTTGTCCTTCGTATTCAGTGTTTGTTTTCCTTGCGGTAAGACCTAAAAATCTTGCCTGTGATGCTGCCATTCCCATAGCATGTTTCCTTTCGATTTCGTTCCCTTGTACTTTCTATATCGGCTTATTTAATGAAAAACTTTAATAAATCCACAAATAATGTTAAGAAATTGTAACAAAAGGAAAAATAAAAAACGCTGAAACCATTACAATAAAAGAAAAACAGGTACTTTAATAAAAGTACCCGTTTTCCTTTATTTTTGTTAATAAAACTACTTGATATTAGAGAAAGTCCACGCATCAAAGGTCGGAGTTTCAGAAATATTCATTTCTTTTTTAGTAGTTCCGGTTGTTGAATCGTCGTGTGCGATTGGTTTGTACAATCTGTTGTAGTATTCAATAACCATTCTGTCAGAATTGAAGTAAGCTTCTGAAGTTCTGATAGCCTGTCTCATCAATCTAGCCCATTCAGTTTTATTTTCATAATAGGTCGGGATGATTTGGTTTTCAATGATATTCATGAGACATTCGTGGTCTTTCCAGTGACGTTCTTCCCAAGGCATTTCGTCGTCGATTTCAGGGTATTCAACAGTGTAGCCGTTGATGCCGTTAAATGTACCTTCAACAGTCCAGCCGTCATAGATAGAAAGGTGAAGAGCACCGTTAGCGTTAGCAGACATACCTGAAGTACCTGAAGCTTCGAACGGTCTGAGCGGTGTATTTAACCAGATATCAGAACCGCGTTTCAGTTTGCCTGACAATTCAAGTTCATAACCCGGTAACACAACGACGTTTTTCAAAGTATGTGAACGGTTGAGAAGTTTGTTAAACATTTCTTTACCCATAACGTCATCCGGGTGGAATTTACCGGCGAAGATGATTTGGATTTTGTTAGCGTCAAGCAATCTGTTAATTCTGTCTTTGTCCATAAGAATCAACCATGCACGTTTGTAATCAGCAAATCTTCTTGCCCAGGTGATTGTTAATACATCCGGATCAAATCTCTTACCTGCAACGTTTGCAACATATTCAAAGAGTTCTTCTTTCATTTGTCGTTTAACGGCAAGGAGTTTTTCCGGAGTATGAGCTTCCTGAATACGTTTATCCTGCCAGTAGTGGAGGTTAACCGCGTTGGTGATAGCTCTAATCGGGCATCTTCCGTCAACCCATTCCCACATCTTGTTAGCAACAAGACCGTGAAGTTGTGAAACTGCGTTAGCAATTCTGCTCATTCTGAGTGCTGCAACTGTAAGTGAGAAGTTTTCACCACCCAATTGAACAGCAGTTTCTCTTGAAGCGCCTGCAAAGAATCCGCCTTCAAGCAGAGTATCTACCCAGTGAACTTCGTTACCTGCGGCAACCGGTGTGTGTGTTGTGAATACTGTTCTTTTCTTAACTTCATTAAGGTCGCCGTTATATTGTCTCAAAAGTTCAAAAGCAGCAGGCAGTGCGTGTCCTTCGTTCATGTGGACAACATCAAATTTATATCCTACTTCCTGAAGAATTCTGATACCGGCAACACCGAGAACTGTTTCTTGTGCAATTCTTATTTTTTCATTGCCGTCGTAGAGTTTGTGGGAAATGCTCTTTGCCCAGTCGCTGTTACCTTCAATATCAGTTGTCAAAAGGTATACGGGGCAAGTGCCGAACAAATCCGGCTCTACCAAATAAGCTTTTACTTTTACTTTTTCTCCAAAGATATCAACTTCTGTTGATGCGCCGATATCTTTAAGAAAATCGTAGTATTTTCTGATATAAGCAACTTCTACCTGACCATCGTGTGCAATACGTTGATCGTAGTAACCGTATGACCATAACATAGTTACCCCGACCATAGGCATTTGCAGGTATCCTGCGGAAAGCATGTGCGAACCTGCTAAAAATCCAAGCCCGCCTGAATAAGTCTTTAATGACTGATCCATTGCGATTTCCATTGAGAAGTATGCTACATTTGGTAATGACATAAATTTTTCCTCTTCTTATACTATGTACACTAAATTTTAATCAGTCCCCCTTTTTTAGGGTCTTACAACAGCATATCACAAAAATTTTTTATGCAAAGGAATTTGGACATTCCTTTGGTTTAATGTGCTGAAAGCTGTTTGTAATGCGGGTTTTCTGATTAAAAAAACTTAATATTATATCTTTAAATGTGCCGGACTTTTTCTAAAATTTTTGTCAGAGCTATTTTTACGTGTGAATAATTCAGTCCGCCTTGCATATATGCAACGTATGGAGGTCTCATCGGACCGTCTGCGGAAAGTTCGATAGTGGAGCCTTCAATGAATGTGCCGCCTGCCATTATTACTTTGTCTTCATAGCCAGGGATGTATTCCGGAATGGGTGTGACATACCCGTTGACCGGCGATAGCGATTGAATTGTTCTGCAAAATTGTTCAAGTTGTTCAGGTGCGCCGAATGTGATGTTTTGGATTATATCTGTTCTTTTCTCGTAATATTTCGGATAAGAATCGTAGCCGATTTCATCAAATACTTTTGCGGCAAGAACAGCACCTTTTACGGCGTCAGCAACAACCGACGGCGCCATAAACAGCCCCTGAAAAATTAATCTGTGCTGATTGAACATCGCACCGCCCTCACAGCCTATACCAGGCGCAGTCAGTCGGTTTGCGGATTTGTCGACATATTTTGCTTTACCGGCAATATACCCGCCGGCTTCTACAATTCCTCCGCCCGGATTTTTGATGAGAGAACCCGCTATCAGGTCTGCGCCAACTTCCAGCGGCTCTTGTGTGTCTGTAAATTCGCCGTAGCAGTTGTCTACAAAGCAGATACAGTCAGGATTTTTTGATTTTACTATTTTGCAAATTTTTTCTATTACGTCCATTGTTAAAGATTTTCTTGTTGAATATCCTTTGGAACGTTGGATTAAAACCATTTTTACTGTATTATCAATTGCGGCTTCAAGTTTTTCAAAATCAATTTCTGTTTCATCTTTCAGCGGAATTTCATCATAAAGGACGCCGTGTGCAATCAGAGAATCCTCTTTTGTTTCATCATCACCTGCGGTTCCGATTACTTCCTGCATTGTGTCATAAGGTGCGCCGGCAACGGAAATTAATTTGTCGCCGGGACGTAAGTTCCCAAACAGACAGCAGGCAAGTGTGTGGGTGCCGGATGCAAAATGTATTCTTACCAGCGCTTTTTCAGCCTTAAAGACATCTGCAAAAACTCTGTCAAGGACTTCTCTGCCCAGATCATCGTGTCCGTAACCCGATACAGTATAAAAATGTTCCGGCGCAACTTTATTTTCTATAAAGGCATTCAGGACTTTTTCCTGATTGTAATCTCTTATTTCGTCAATTTGTTCAAATTCTTTTGCCAGTGATTTTTCGGCTTGTTTTATTAATTCTTTGCTATTCATAATGTCTTTATTTTATTGCAAGCAAATTTTAGCGTCAATTACAATTTATTGAACTTATATGGCAAATTCCGCAAAAACTTTCAAAACTCCGTCATACTGAGCGTTAGCGAAGTATCTAATTAAAAGGGATTCTTCGGGCTAAAGCCCTCAGAATGACGCACTTTTAATGATGTCTGAGAAATTTACTATATATGTCCCAATTTATTTTCTTCTATTGTCAGGAAGAGTTCTGACCCATTCCATGTGTTTTGCGGCTTCTATGAAGCTTTCAGGAAAATATTCAAGTATTGTTAAGCCCCCGTCAGCCTGGCTGTCGCCTGTCATTAACATTGCATAACTTTCAGCGATAAATTCAAGAGAAGTTTTTGTTGCATAAGGTTTGTCAATATTTTTCTCCTCAGCTATTTTTTCAAAATTCTCAAGTTCTTTTTCAAATGCCTGTTGAAATTTTTCATTTTTGTTTGATGAAAATCTGGCTATTTGCAGTGGTAATTTGTATTCCGAAATTGTAGCGTCAAGTGCGTGTCCTAACTCGTGCTCTAATGTGTTTTCAGTTACAAATATATCATTGGTAAATGCACTATAGGCACCGCCGATTCTGTGATTCTCTGAAAAAAGTTTAAATATTAAGTTTCTGGTATTTATATATAATGACTTGTTTGAGTGCTCAATATCGTCAACCTCTGCTGCAATATCAAACAGTACCTGTCCGTTAACACTTTTTAGCTTTTCTATGAATACTTTTTTTTCTTCATCCGAGCATTCTTTGAATAGTTTGTTTAAATCCAGTGATGTTGTTTTTCCGTCGGTTAAATTCTCTACAGTTACTGTATCATCCGAAAATTTTGTTTGAAAATTTTTGCCGTTGAACTCTGAATGAATTATCCCGTTTTCGTCAGGTTCAGAGACACTTGATGTAAATTTGTATGGTTTGCCGTCACGAAAGAGCGTAATTTCGGAAGAATTTTTATTTGTATTGACTTTTGAGGCTATTCTTCTTGAAAATTTTATATCTCCGTTTTCATTATAGAAAGTATCTATTCTTACACCACCGTCCTTGCCGGAATAGTAGTCTATTAATTTTGCCAGTTTGTTGTTTTCATAAAATTCGTTTATAGTTCGACTAGGGGATGTGTATGTTGTATTTTTGCTTAATATTTCTCCTGATTTGGGATCATATTGGGTTGTCGAACGGAAAGATACAGGTTCATTTTGATCGACTTTAGTTTCAATGCATATATTGTTTTCATATTTTGAGACTTTTGTTCCGGATTCTGAATACTCATATTCTTCGTATTTGCCGGGTTCTTCCAAATATCTTTCAGTGCCTTTCGTAATTTTTTCATGTGTTTCCGGATCTGTAACGGTTCTTTCTGTAACCGCTGTCCAGTTTCCATTTTCGTATTTTACTGCTTTTATTGTGCCGTCAGGAAGTTGGAATGCTCGTTCAAAACCTCCGCCTATTTTATTAATCTGTAGATCTTTAGTGTACTCTGGCGGCGTGGACAAATATTTTTCGGCTTCAACCGGAAGTAAATTTTCAGCAAATAAATTATCAATTTCTCCTGTGTCGCATGTCCGCCAGGAACTTAAAGTTTTATTTGAAAGTTCGTTTAATTTCGTTAAATCAATTCTTCGCGGTGCATCTATGTCCTCAAGCTTTTTGTTAAGTTTTTCGCCAAGTGCTGCCAGCAATTGGGTACGGTCTTTTTTGCTTATGTTGAATTCGTTCGATATTGCAGACACTAAGGATTCGCCGTATTTTTTATTGTATAACTCAAATACATCTGCAATATTCTCCGGCGTTATTTTATCGAGATTTTCAGCAAATGTTGATGAAGTGCCAAGCCCTTTGACATCATTATAAATTGCATCAACGATGCTCATAGGTGTATCTGTTACAGCAGTACCCGTGTGTATTGTTCCATTCCACAGGCTGCCGGTCGGAACTTTGCCGCTATAGTTTTCCTGCATAATGGAAATTTGTGCTTCTTTGCTTAATGCATTGAATGCTTTTAGTTCAGCACTGCTAAGTGTTTTTTTATAGTCTTCAAGACTTTTATTTACATTTATACCTTTTACCATAATATTTTTATTATCGTCACAGGATTATAAAAACTTTAATTTTTTTAAGATATATTACAATATTTTTTATATTCACCACTTTTGTTTTTCTTATGGAGATAGTATTTTTTATTTTAAAATAAATAATTTTATTATGAAAAAATTTATTTTACTTTTATTCTGTTTGATAGTCGGGTCATTTGTGCTAGCAGAAAATTATGGACTTTACAGACCGGAAAATTACAATTTTGAAAAGTACGGAAATTCTGATGAAAAAATTCTTTTCATTATGGATTTTTCAAACAGTATGACTGATTATTTAAACGGGCAGAGAAAATTGGATTTGATGCTTGAAACTATGGCGCAAATTTTGCCCCATATCGGGCGTGATGTTTCAATCGGTTTAAGAATTTACGGTCATAAAATGGGGTTTACTGCATTTGAAGCCTGCAGAGCTTCTACTCTTGCGGTTCCTATAGCTCCTGCAAATTCATTTAATGTACAGCGTTCTTTAAATGAGACTAAGCCGCGCGGAATGACGCCAATTACATATTCTCTAAAACAGGCTGTAAAATATGATTTTCTTGGTGTCAGCGGTAAAAAACGCATTATTCTCCTGACTGACGGCGGTGAAAATTGCGATGAAAGTCCGTGTACTTATGTTATGGAATTAATTAAAGTTCGAAAAGATATATCCATTGATGTTATTGCCTTCAACGTTAAAGATCAGGATGATTTGGAACAGCTGGAATGTACTGCGCTTGTGACCAGCGGCAAATTCTATACCGCTGACACTGCTGCCGAACTTGTTGACAGTTTGACGCAGAGTATCAGCGGCAAAAAAGAAGTTGAGGCAAAAATTATTTCCGGAAATTAGGCAATTTATATAAAGAACATGTTTTTATTTAAATAAGACACGAAACACAGGTATAAGGTTATGAAAGTATTGTTAAACAGTTTAGTCAGGCTGGCAAAGACTATGCCTCGCGGACGTTGTGTTCCTGCATCGCGGGAAGGAATTTTTTCTTTTGCAAAAAATCATCAGTTAACCAGAGCTGACGGAGCATTAAATGAAAACGGTATGGTGCTGGTTCATTTGACAGATTATCTGCCGAGAAAAGGTTATATAGATACAGCCCGTTCTGCGGTTGGGGCTCCCCGTGACAGTGTGCATTTTTCTGTTAATCATGCAGTTGAATCTCATCTGCTTGGCGATTGGTCAGAAAAGAAATTAGCCTTTATTCTTCCGATGAAAGCCGCACGGGCTATTAAAGAAAATAACTTTACCGGCGGTATTGCTGCGGATTTTTATTCTCATGGCAGGGTTAAAATACCGGAAGGCTCTGTTATAGTTCGCCGTTCTTCAACGATGCAGCCTGGGCGCTACAGAATTTCCGATGCGTCAAAGGTTGATGAATTTAAAGATTTAAAAGGTGTAAAAGTTATTGAGACTGCCGCTGATGATATCTCTGAGACAACAAATGATGTGTTGAAAAAAATGGGTTATGAGGTAAGGTCTTCAGATACGTTTCACTGGGGAAGTACTTCTGATTTCGATGGAATGTTAATGTTCAGTAATTTTTTACGGAAAAATGGTATGAAACCTGCATGGCACGGATATACCCCGAATGCTAAGATTGAAATGATCATGGAAGTGATTAATCTATTGGCAAATAAAGCAAACAGATGGCAGTTCCAACATTTTGAATGGGGAAGGGGCGATGTTATTTGGGATGCAAAAGAACTAATGCTGAATGCTTTAAAATACGTTGACGGGTATGCAAAAAGTTCCAAGCTGCCTATAAATTTTGATATTAAAACTCTTGTAAATATTATTGAAACTTCTAAAAATCCTCAGGAAGCTGTAAAATTGCTTCAGTCTAGAATGGGTATTTCATCCTACATGATGTCTAAAGAGTATATAGCAGCTCTGACTGATGAGAATGTATTTTCAAGTGTCAAATTTAACTTTGAGGCTATTGCAGACAGTCCTATTCTTCGAAAAATAGACAAATATGTTGCTAATTTTCTAGAAAACCCATCGGAAAAAACTTTTGAAGTGTTTTCAAGTCTATAACGAATAGAATTTGGTCTATTGGCAATCTAATTTAATTAATTGCAGCCATCGTCGAGGTTATCAATTTTACCGTCGTGGTCATTGTCTACCCCGTCAGAGCACGAGCCTATTGAATCGGGGCTTTCTGCGCGGATATCAGTTTTGAGATATTTGTCAGGAATTTTTACCCAGATATAATTAAAATAGTCTTTGTAAAATTCAGCGAATTTTTTGTCTTCTATCAAGACTATATTTTCGTCATTTCTGTTTTCTCCGCTGTTTGAAAAATTCATTGAGCCGAGAATTGTGTATTTGTCGTCAATGATTATGGTTTTCATGTGCATTTTGCCGGCGTAATTTTCAGCTTTTACAGGCACTCCGGCAGCGCGCAGTACGTGATGTTTTGTGTGCAATTGGGTTGAACTTGTTCCGTCCAGTATGATTTTGACATCAACGCCGCGCTTTTTTGCGTTAATCAGAGCATCTGTCAGGCTCTGATGCGTGAGTACAAATGTCGGTATATAAATATATCTTTCCGCTTTATTTATAAGCGGCAGGATTTCCCTGCTGATAGCCTTGTCCTGCGGAGAGAAAAAGACTGACACGGTGGATGTCCCCAGTCTGATGTTTTTGTTATATTTGCTCGGCATCTTGTTGGTGTGGAATTTGCCAGAGAGCATCTGCTCAAATTCTTTTTTGAAAAGCTCTGCAACGTGCAAAGAATTTATAACAACTATGCTGTTTGCGTTAAATCCGGAAAGCCCTGTTCTGCTGAAATTCATTGAACCTGTCAAAACTTTTTTCCCGTCAAATATCATAAACTTATTGTGCATAAGATAATTTGTGAGCATTTTGCTCTGTGCATTAAAATCTGTGTTATATTCGTCAGCTAGTGAAATAATTTTTTCGCTGTCAGGGTAATGTTTATCCTGCGGGATTTTTGTGTCGGTGACGAGTCGTATTTTTACTCCTCTTTCCTTTGCTTTAGATAACGCATTTTCTACAGCGGGAACACTTTCCCAGCCATATACAGCCATATCAATTGTTTGAGTTGTATTGTTTATATCGTTTACTATTGCCTGACAAATGTTACTTATACAGTTTGTGTCAGGTTTTAGTCTTGTGGTAAAGTCTGTGAGGTAAATTTTTATATCTCCGGCCGCAGTGATTGTCGGAACCGGTTTTAAAATTTCATCTCCTTTTACGCTTGTGTTTGCCCCGAGACAAACCTTGCACGGTATTGCGTTTGCGGAAAGCTGTCTGCGCGGAATTGTTACTGTGTCACGTGCTGCTTTTGCATATTTGCAGTCAGGTGAGTGGTATTTATTGTTTCTGTGGTTTAAAATAACTAGGTCGAGTTTTCTTGCTTTTTCAAGTTGTGTTTTGTAGATTTCCTGATTTTGAGCAATCCCATTCTTTATCGCAAATCCGTTTTGGTATAAAAGCTGCCCGTAATCGTTACCGTTTACTGTTATATTGGCATAGCGGCATAAGGGTGTGCTTTCGGCTGTAAATTTTACTTTTATTTCTTTATCCAGCAGTGTTTTTGCTGCAAAATCTTCTGCCAGATAGCCAAGTCCGACAATCTCTTTTGCTGTCAGTTTGTTTTTAAATGCAATGTCAGCAGTGTCGGCTTTTATATCAGAGGTATAGCTGGTATATTCCGGCAGACAGATTGTTTCATTATCATCAACACGTCTGTTCCCGTTCAAGTCAACTTGTATCATTGAAGGATTTAGTATTTTTAAGACAACATTTGTATTTTGTCTGAAGTGTTCTTCCAGAGTGAATAACCCGAATAATATGATTATAAATATGAAAGTTGTGAGTTTTTTATTCATTTTAACTTGTTGTAGTTCGTAAGATCAAAACCTGCGCGGAAAATTTTATCAGCCAGAAGTTTGTTTTTGCATAATTCGTATTCAGCCGGACGCTTTTGTTTATCAGGTATTGCAAAACACTCAATAACACAGTTTGCCGGAGTATCTTGCAGATATTCTTCAATAATTTCAGCATCCATGCAGCCGCGGTATAGTGTCCCTATTGTGTAATCAGTTGTTTTTATGCCGTATTTTTCTGCTGCTCGACGGTTTTCCCCTGCAAACGAGTTTAGCAGCAGTGTTTTAATTAAATTTACTGTAAATCCGGCTTTTGAAATTTTACCGAGATTTTTGCTCAACAGTATTTCTTCGTGCTGTAGTCTTATATACGGGATATTGTAGTCAGCTGCAAGCTTGCATGTCAGTTTGAATATTGCCGGTATGCAGTGGATATTTCCGCGGGAATTTATACAGTCAATATTTTTGTATTCAGTGATTTTTTCAATTTGTACTCTAAACTCTTTTTCTATGGCGTTTAATCCTTTAGGATTTGCAGCCATACTGCATAATGTCAGAAAAGTATTGTTCAGGCGGTTTCTGTTATCGGTGATAAAACTGCTGCCAGAAAGTGCTCTGCCGTAAGAAATATTCAAATGGGCATTGATTTTGAGCCCCGGACAGTCCGGCAGAATTTCGTTTACTGCGGCATTAAACTCACTGCCATTTGCGCATAGGCTTGCCGAGGTAATAACTCCGGCGTTGTATCCGTCTAAAACTCCCCTGTTAATGGTGTTGTTAATTCCAAAATCGTCAGCGCTGAATATAAACTTTTTGTTACCCATCAACAATTCCCATCTTAATAAAAAGACCGTGCCACTGTCTATCGAATTTACCGACTATAACTTCGGAACAAATTTCCTCTTTTTAATTGTATAACACCCGCAAGGATTGCCTTAGTGCTGCTATGTTTCCATCCTGACACGGTTCGGCAGCTTACGCCGCTACACTCTTAAACGTCAACGAAAATTTATCCGTCCGCTATAACCGTTAAACCCTCACAACAGGCTCTGCACCCCGCATTGGCTTCGGGTCGAGAGATTGCAATTCCCCGTGGAGCACGGTCATTTTTTATTATAGCACAAAATTTTTCTAGTCTGCAAGTTTTGTGATTAATATTGGTGCATTGGTGTAAAAGTACGGCAGGGAATTCCCTGCATCGGTGTATCCTACCCAGATTACTCCTGGATAGCTTTGTTTGTTTATCTGTCGTAATTTTTCTTCTACATTTGTAAATTTTGTTTTTGAAATTTTTAGGTTCGCAAGATTACTGATGTCACCGATATTTATTATCGTATAGTCTCCGTTTGTTATTCTGTGGTAATTTGTTGCTTCTTCAATCGCTTTGTACACCCATTTTATCCTTCCGTTTCGTTTAAGGTTCGCCGGAATTTCCATTGTGTAAATTCCTATTTCTTTTGCGTGTTCTACAAGCGCATTGATTACTTTTTTGCCCTCATTTTTGTTATCTACTGTCAGGATTAGTCCAGATTTTAGCTTGTCTCCGTAAATGTATTTTTCATCGCCTTCCATGGCTGCTCTTATCGGGTAAAGTACTTTTTTCTTTAAAAACTTTGCAGTGTTTGGATATTTAAGCTTATTCAGCCCGGCATTTTTGTCGGCAAGTTCTATAAGGCTTTCAGGAATAATGTTTTTCATCCTCAGATTAAGAAGCATTCCGGCAACTGCTGCCACCGCAAGCAGACTTACAGTGATTCCGAGCGAATTATTGTTCATTTCTTTCATTTTTTTTGTCGGATCTGTTTGAAACAAAAAAGGATTGCTAATCTCGACTTTTTTTTCACCTGTCTGAGAATTGCAGAAACTTGTTGTGTATGTTTTGTAGGATACCGGACTAACTTGCATGATATGGTATTAAACCGTAAAATAATATATTTTTGCTAAATTGTAAACTTTTGTATAGAAATATTCCACCCTGATGTTCGTCCGCAGGGTAATGTTTTTTCTGAATAAAGGGAATATTTTGTTTATGAAAGGAGTGAAAAATGACGAAAAAATTAGAATTATACCGATGTAATATATGCGGCAATCTTGCAGAAGTAATCATTCCGGGCGCGGGAGAACTCGTCTGCTGCGGTGAGTCGATGGAACTTTTAGAGGCGAAAAATAATGATGCTGAAGCAAACGAAAAACACGTACCTGTTTTTATGAAAGATGAACAGGGAAAAAATGAAGTCAGAGTGGGTAGTACTCTGCATCCTATGGAAGAAAACCATTATATTATGTTTATAGAAACAATTACTCCTGATTACAACAGAGCCGAATTGCAGTATTTGCATCCCGGAGAGGAAGCTAAAATGCTAATCGGCGAAAAGCTCGGCAAGGAACTTGCCAGAGAGTTTTGTAGTATTCACGGGTTATGGGAGGGCAAAAGTGATTAGTGATAAAGTCAGAAATATCCTTAACGAACAGATTAACAAAGAATTTTATTCCGCTTATTTGTATCTTGCTATGTCTGCTTATTTTGACGAAATTGGTCTTTACGGTTTTTCTAACTGGACTAAAGTGCAGGCTCGGGAAGAAGTTGACCACGGGATGATTCTTTTTGATTATTTGATTGACAGGAATACGAAAGTCGAACTTATGAGTATAGACACGCCGGATTCAGAATTTACAAGCCCTATGCAGGTTTTTGAGAAAATACTTTCTCATGAAATTTCTGTTACTGAAAGTATAAACAGAGTTGCCGCGCTTTCTGACGATGAATGTGATTTGGCGACAAGAAATTTCATAAACTGGTATATAGCAGAACAAGTCGAGGAGGAAGCTGCGGTTAGGGATGTTATCACAAAATTAGGTATGTTTGGAGACGAAAAAGCTTCATTATACCTGTTAGACAGAGAGTTTAAAGAACGTGATTACCGCGCTCATTCTTATAAGTAAATTCAATTTTTAACTGCATAGTTTTTTCAAGACGTCTTTTGACGTCTTTTTTTTTATTCAAAAATAGCTAATATTGCGATTTTGTAATCAATTTGTCCGTTTTTTCAAAATATTTTATTATATAAGTATGCAAAAAGGGAAAATAGTCGTAGTTGATGATGAAAAAATGGTTACCTCAGCTTTCAAAACACTTTTAAAAGTAGAGGGCTTTACTGACGCTGCGTTTTTTAATAACCCTAAAGATGCTGTTGAATATTTAAAATCTGAAAATCCCGATTTGATAATATCTGATTTTATGATGCCGGAAATGAACGGTCTTGAATTTTTGACTGAAGCCAAAAAACTTCATCCGGAAACAAGCATGATACTATTGACAGGCTATGCCGATAAAGAAAATGCAATCCGTGCTATAAATGAGGTCGGACTTTACAAATACATAGAAAAACCATGGGATAACGACGACTTGTTGATGAATATCAAAAACGGTATTGAACGCAGCCATCTGTTATCTGATTTGCGAAATACTATTGCGGAACTTGAAGATGCTAAGAACAAGCTTCAGGCTTATTCTGAAAATCTTGAAGCTCTTGTTGCCGAGCGTACAAAAGAATTAACCGAAGCAAACGCAAAATTGAGCGGAATTGTCAACTACTGCGCAGACGGAATTATTATTATTGATAAGACAGGCGGCATTATACAGGTCAATCCGGCTTGCGAAAACCTTATCGGTATGTCGCAAAAATCCCTTGCAAAAATGAAGTTTCAGGAGATAGCATATTCTCACAAACCAGAGATGAATTCTTCCGCTAATAACCAAAACGGCGGAATATTCGGGCTTAACGCAGATAAAAGTGAAGTTATACTTAGAGATTATTTTATTGTGAATAAGCTGAGCAAAGAACATGTACCGGTAGAAATTAGTTTTGCTGCTATATCTGCTGAAAACTCACTGCCTGAAAGATATGTCGGCGTTATACGTGATGTTAGCGTACAAAAAGAGACTGAAAAACTTCGAGATGATTTTATAGCTACATTGACACATGACTTGCGCACACCTCTTCTTGCAGCTATCCAGACTTTGAAATTTTTCCTGGAAGGCGCACTGGGCGAACTATCAGAAAAACAAACAGTTTTACTGACGACAATGCTTGGCAGTAATGAAGATTTGCTCGGGCTTGTGAATGCTCTGCTTGAGGTTTACAGGTTTGACAGCGGAAAGTTAGAGCTGTGCAAAACGTCTTTTAATTTTAAAAATCTCGTCGAACAGTGTTATGAAGAAATAAAGCCGCTTGCACAGAAAAAGGATATAGATTTTATCCTTAATTGTGAAATTCCTGATAATAGTGAAATTTACGCGGACAAAGCTGAACTCAAACGAGTTATCATCAATCTTTGCGGCAATGCCGTAAATTACACAAATAAAGGCGGAAAAATTGAAATTCTTACAAAAATTCAATCCGGTGATCTGATTTTTTCAGTAACAGACAATGGCAACGGAATTCCAAAAGAGGATTTGCCGCTGTTATTCAAAAGATTTTCACAGGGGACAAGCCGCAAACGTTCGACAGGTACAGGATTGGGACTTTATCTTTCCCGTCAGATTATAGAAGCTCACGGCGGTAAAATCTGGGCAGAAAGCAAACTGGATAAGGGCAGTGAATTTTCTTTCCTCTTAACCGGGGTTGAAGATATAAAAAATGGCAGAAATTTAACAGAAAGGCAGAAAGTAAATGGTTAGGGTGTTAATTGTTGAAGATCACGATATGGCAAGAATGGGGCTTTCCGTGATACTCGGAAGTAACGCTAATATAGAAATTGCAGATATGTCATCTGACGGTCAGGACGGTGTAAACAAGGCACTGGAGCTGGAACCTGATGTTGTTATTATGGATATCGGGCTTCCGACTATAGACGGTATTGAGGCAACCCGAAAAATCAAGTCTGCAAACCCTAAAATAAAAGTTTTGATGTATACATCAAGAGAATCCGAAGATGATATATTTGATTCTTTTCAAGCAGGTGCTGACGGATATATTACAAAAGGTGCAACTGCAGAACAAACTGTTTCGGCTGTGCTTGCTGTGGGCGAGGGGGTAGCTTGGCTTGATCCTGCTATTGCAAAGGTTGTTTTAACAAATATTCGCCGTTCAACTGAAACTCAAACACGCCGCGGTGAGATAAATTATGCACTTGGCAAAAACCTTTACGGTTTAACAGAACGCGAGATGGAAGTTTTGGCTCTTATTGTTGACGGTCTTTCAAACCCGCAGATCGCGGATAAGCTCGTCATCACGCTTTCTACTACCAAAACACATGTCCATAGTATTTTACAAAAATTATATGTGGAAAGTCGCTCAAAAGCTGTTGCCATGGCGATGAAAGAGGGGTTAGTTTAAGGATTTGATTCTTATGCAGTACAAAAAATCAACTTTAATTTTATTATCAGCATCTTTGCTTTTGTCTGCATTTAATGTTGTTTGTGCTGCAGTTCCGGATTATGAAGATATAAAGTTCAATGTAAGAACGGGTATTGATGACTTTAAGGACAATGTTGACGACGTAAAAGATAAAGTAGATGATTTTAAAGATGAGGTCGGAGATTTTAAAGAAGGCATTCACATCAATATTCCAAACCCTCTTGAGCCTGACATGCGTAAGAAAGAAGCAAAACATAAACATCAGGTAGAAAAACAGGAGGCAAAGGAAGAATATGAGCGCAAACGTCAGGAGATAAATCCTTCAGGTTTTATGACTGTGGAGGAGTATGAACAGCGTTCAAAGGCAGTTGATCATACGCAGGATGAAATTGAAATTCCCAAGCCGGAAAAAGAATCTGATATGAAATATGTTCCGCAGTATACCTATAAAATAGTTAAGTATAACAATCCGCCTGGAACTCCTGAACTTTCAATAAAAAAGAAATTTTACACAATGAAGCACATGAATATGCAGGGAATTGCTTCTCCGGATTTTACTAAGCTTGTTTATCCCGTTGTGTATTACTACGCAAATGGGGCGTCTGTCGCGTGTGAGCTTTTTGTAATTCCGCTGGATGAAAGCGAAACCAATCTTAACAAGCTCATGAAAGCTAATGTAAAGAAAAGGCTTCCTGATCCGATTTTGTCTACAGACAGAACAATTGATAATGCCTTAACTTTTAGAACTCTTACACCTATTGATTTTTCTGTTGACGGTAATCTTCTTCTCGCAAAGGAAAAAATCGGCAGCAGTGCAGACGGCATCTGGCAGACTAATGCTATTGTTTATCACTTTGACACAAAAATGTCTTATGATCTGGTAGAGGTGCGCGATGCTATTGTTTATTACTGGAAAGAGAATAAAAGCCTAAATCTTGAAGATAAGCGCTGGGATATTTATCCAATCGGGTTTGATATAAATAATCCGGATAGAGTCATTGTTCAGGCTTATGGATTTACCGGAGACACGCCCGTATTTTTGGGGACTTGGAGTATTGACAGCAAGGGCGAACAGTCTCGGCTTGAAACTTTTGTTAATGCGGAAAACAGAGTCAGTATGAACGGTTTTAAGCTAGTTCAGGACGGAGTTATAAAACCCAGTGTTTCTGCGGCTGAAGAAAAACAGCTCCAGCGTTTTGAAAGAGAAAAAGCAAAAGCAAAACGTGATGAAGATAAGGCTAAGCGTGATGCTTTGAAAGAAGAGTACAAAGCTAAAATTAAGGCTATGGACGAAAAGTATTACGAAGAGCAGCATAACTTTAACCTGCAGCAGCGTGTTAAGGGCTCGACTTCCGGCAATGACGCGGTTGAAATGTATGAACAGTTAAAAGCTGAAGAAATTAAAAAATACCTTGAAAAGCAGGAAAAATTAAATGCTAAAGAACAGCAGCGCATAGAAAAATTGCTCAATGAAGCTCAGAAATATCAGGATGCGGCTGATGCGGTTGAAGTTCCGGAGCCGAAGCTGAGTGAATAAGCTCCAGCTTTTTGGCGCGCGGCAGCTTTTTAATCCGGCATTCTTCTTTCATTGCATCAGATTTTGTCTGAAATTCTTTTGAGTAGACTATTTTGTTTGGTTTATGCACTCTTGTATATTTTGCGCCCTGTCCGCAGGCATGCGCGGCAAACCGTTTTTCAATATCATCCGTGTAGCCGCAGTAGAGCTTGTCGTCTTCAGTCAAAAGTATGTAGACATAATAGTTTTTATCCATATTTTTATTCTAATCAAAAAGGACGGTTTAAAAACCGCCCTTTAATGTATCTTTTCTTTATTTCTCTCAAATTACATCTGTTTTGTATTAGCAGAAGGAAGAAAACCCGCCTGAAGAACCGCAGGAACCGCCAGTGCTGCATCCTGCCGATACTGCGCATCCGCCGGCGCTGATTGTTGCTACTGCTGATGAAAAATTGCTTAAAAATCCGCCTGCTGTTGAACTGCCGTCTGTGCAGTTTGCATAGCTTGCATAATCTATTGAAACCGGATTGCTTGTCGTAAATGTGTCGTAAGAATTCATTGCCAGATAATCAGATTTTTGACCCATAGGCATTAAAGCAAGTGATCCTGCTGTTTCTACCGTTTCTACAGGTTTATTAGCGTTGTTAACTCTTTCAGCTTGTGTTTGTCTTGTTGCTACGTTCATTAACTGCTCCTTAATTGCTCTCGTGTTATTACTTACATATATATAAACTAATTTTCTTTTTCCCAATTTCAGCATGTATGTTTTTTGTTACATTTGTTTACAAATAGTTTGTACCTGTCAAAAATCTTTATTCAGGGACTTATAATATAGAAACACATAAGTAAAGAAAGAGGTATAACATGCGCATTAATCCTGTTATGAATACACAAGTTCATTTTCAAAGAAATAATAATGACAAGCAGCCGCAGCAGGCTTCCGCAATGAAGAATATTGCAAAGGCAGTAGTTGTGGTTCCGTTAATCATGCCGGTTGTTGTTTCCTGTGACCATGACCCAATTGATATTGATATAGACAGAACACACGATATACATGTTAAAGATTCTGTTACTCATGACTCAAATCATGACCATTATGAAACCAGAGCAATCAATTTTAACGATGCTTCTCTCGATATAGTCGGGTAATATAAATCATTAGGTTGATTAAGTTCCATCAGAGGATGGATGAACTCTACCCTTTAAAACTTTATCATTGTAATGTGAAAAAAGTTTGATTAGGGGAGAGCTTTTGAAAAGGATAATATTTTTAATTGAATTTGTTTTTATATTTGCATTGAGCACAATCGGTGTTTCAGCTGCTGATAATGTATTGAGTGCAGTAATACTTGAAGGGGTGGATAACGGATACAATATAACCCTCAAAACAGATACTACTGCAAAAGTGAAAAAGGTGGTACAGGCTCCCGATAAAGTTACTCTGGTATTAAACGGGGTTAGTTCGGCACCGGAGGTGAATGTGTTTTATAAAAATACACCGGATGCAAGCAGTCTCATTGTGGAAAACAGCAGCAGAAATGATGTGAAAGTTCATATAAAGGCTGATAATATTGCAAATTCAAATATAATATTTGATTTGCCGGCATCTGCTCCTGTTTTCGTTACTGATTCCGCACAAAATGAAAATGTTGCATTTAACGTTTTTGCGGCAGGGTTAGTGATTGCTTTAATTGTGCTTATAAAGTCGGTTGCGACAGAAAAGCAGACAGACAAAACCATTGCTGAACGAGGTTTGAAAGATCGTGAACTTGAATTATACAGGAATTATTCAAGAAATCTTAACAGTCCTGTAAGCATAAGTACCGCCGGTACAAAAGATTACGCGTCAAATGTTATGGATAGACGCAGAACAATACGCAGCATGCAGTCATTTGCGCGCAAATAGGAATTAATTATGGCTATTAGAGTTTTGTTAATACTTATATCGTTATTTTTACTGGTAAACATTGTAATAATTGCAGTTAGTGCCATTACAGGTGTTAATCTTTATCAAAAGCATGGCTCTGTAATATGGAAGGGGTACTTGATATTCATACTCTTCATAGTAGGATTATATACACTTCTGGCACTTTTGGGGTTGGAATAGGGAGGAATTATGGATAAAAAATCATTAGCAACACCGATGTTAGTAGTGATACTTCTTGTATTGTTTGTTATATTGTGTAATCCGATAGCAATGGTCGGTGTCGGTGAGCGTGGTGTTAAGGTTACACTGGGTATGGTGTCGCCTACAAGTTATACGGAAGGTATTCACCTGATTACGCCGTTTATCTCAAAAATAAAGACAATGGATGTTAAAACACAAAAGGTTTACATTCAGACTCCGGTTTATACAAAAGACATCCAGCAGGCTAATATTTCTTATGTAATCAATTTTAATTTGCAGCCTGAAAATGTTCACAAAATGTACAGAGAAGTCGGTATGGCTTACAAAGATACAGTTTTGATGCCGGTTGTCGAGGGTACAATAAAAGATGTCATTGGTAAATGGAATGCACAGGACTTGGTTGCAAACCGTGAAATTGCTACCCGTGAAATTTTAGATAAACTGGTAAAACAACTTGCTCCTAGATATATCAATGTAACAGGGTTCCAGATGACGGAAATTAAATACTCAGATGTATTTGAACGAGCAATTGAAAGTAAAGTTACTGCTGAGCAGGAAGCTTTAAAAGCTAAAAACAAAACTGTTCAAATACAGGAAGAAGCAAGACAAAAAGTTATATCTGCAGAGGCTGAAGCACGTTCTATGGCTATCAGAGCAAATGCCCTTACTCAAAACAAAGCACTTGTACAATACGAAGCCGTGCAAAAATGGGACGGTAAAATGCCTCAATATATGCTTGGCGGTTCAATGCCGTTCATTAATATCAAATAATTACTTGACTCAAACATTAATATAGCGATTGAATATCCGCTCAATTATTGGGCGGATTTTATTATTTTAAACTGAATATTAAATTTCATTGGCAATGATATCAATAATTTTTTTTGCAGCAGTACCGTCGCCATAAGGATTCTGTGCTTTTAATCTGGTTTCAGCTTTTGTATTATCAAGAATTGCTTCAGATTCGGATATGATTTTTTCATAATCCGCGCCTACAAGTTTTGAAACGCCTGCATCAATCCCTTCCTGACGCTCTGTTTCATATCTCATAACCAGCGTAGGGCACCCGAAAGATGGTGCTTCTTCCTGTATGCCGCCTGAATCTGTCAGAATAAGTTTTGCATTTTTCATGAGATAGACTAAGTTCGGATAATCCAGCGGTTTGAATAATTTTATATTAGTATATTTTTCAAGCCTGAAATGAATTTTATCCTTTACATTCGGATTTGGGTGAACCGGTATTATAAACGTATGGTCTGCGTATTTATTTGCAAGGTATTCTATTGCATCAATGATGCGGTCAATTCTTTCTCCGTGGTTTTCTCGTCTGTGTGCTGTTATCAAAACAAGTTTGTCATCAATTTTGACTCCGTTTTTCTCAAAAAACGCTGCAGCACCGGCATGAGCAGTCTCTGATAAACAGAAAAGCGCGTCGATAACCGTATTGCCGACAACGTGAATTGATTTATCCGGAATATTTTCCTTCAAAAGCGCCTGTCTGTTTTTTTCTGTCGGAGCAAAGTTTAAAGCTGTTACACGGGATGCCATCTGCCGCATAATTTCTTCCGGAAACGGTTCATATATGTCATAAGAGCGCAAGCCGGCTTCCACATGGCAGACAGGAATTTTATGGTAAAAACTTGTTAATGCACCGCAAAGTACTGTCATTGTATCACCCTGAACAATTGAGGCATCTATTTTGTTATGCTTAAAAACATCGTCCAGTGCACTTAGAATTCTTACCTGTACTTCAGCAAGCGATTGGTTCGGGCGCATACAGTCAAGATTTATATCAGCTTTCAGCCCGAAGTACTCAAGAGTTTGATTAGAAAGCTCTTTTTGCTGTTCGGTGTTGCAGATAATTACGTTAAATTTATCAGGGTGTTTTTGCGCCTCCAAAATAACCGGAGCAAGCTTTATAACCTCCGGTCGTGTTCCAAAAATAACTAACAAATTCTTCCTGTCCATAGTTCTTAGTCTATTATAAAAAACATCCTCATGCAATAAATATTAAATATTGTCTGTTTCGGTAATTAAATTATCCTGTGCACGGTTATAATGAAAATATGGAGGAAAAATTATGCTTGAATTATACATTTCTGAAACCTGTCCCTACAGCAGAAAAGTGCTGGATTATTTTGATGACAACCATATTGCGTACTTAAAACACGATATTTCCGAACCTCAAAATTTGAAGGTTTTGCTTGAAAAAGGCGGCAAAGCCCAGGTTCCTTTTATGGTTGATGATGAGCACGATTTGAGTTTGTATGAATCGGATGACATTATTGATTATGCAAAACGACTTTATAGGTAGGTAAATTATGTATTACAATTACTATAAACCGTCAGAAAACGAATTTAATGACTGTACATCAAAGGGCGTGTGTTCAGTTCCGCCCTCTGTTTCAGCGTTCAGAGAAGTTATTGTTATGCTGCTGCGCCAGCTTGCTTATTATATCGTAAAGCTCAATATTGCCGGCGTCGAATGTGACGAACTTAAACTTGAGCTTGTGCGTTCGCTTGCAAGTATTTTTACCTCGGCAGACTATAGTGATGATGAAGTCTATACTTGTATTTTAACAAATTATAATAACCTTATTCAGACAAAAGAGTTTTATATACAGATTTGCAAAGACAAAGGGATTACTCCGCGTGAATTGAAAAGTGAGGTTAGAATCTCGTCTGATATGAATCTTTCAAAATTGATGTCGCTTGGTGAAAAAATTTTCAAAGCACGTAATAAGAAAATTAATCCTCAGCACAGGCAGCTTTTTGAAATTATGCTGCTTGTTACGCAGAGTCTTGCTGGAAATTTAATTTCTCTTGCAGATTACACCGATGTAGATATGAAATTTGCAGATAAAGCTGTTGGTGCTCTCGATATGCTTAATTATCCTCGTTCATCGGTAATCAAAATAAAAAATTACATTTCAGACATCGTTTCATTGAATTTTGAACTTGTTTCAACTCTCGGAGATGAGATATATGCTCAATTCGGTGCTATCAGAGAAAAATCGGTTCCGCTATCGTCAAGACCGGGCAAGGCAATACTTGTTTCCGGCTCTAATCTCAAGGATTTATCAAATCTTTTGGAAAGTCTTGAATGTGTAGATATTGATGTTTATACTCACTCGGATTTATTGATTGCGCATGCGCTTGAAAAATTTGGAGAATACAAGAATTTATGCGGGCATTATGGCAGCAATTCAGATAATTTCATGCTCGATTTTGCAACATTCCCCGGTGCAATTTTACTCACGCGCGGGGCAGCAAAAAATATTGAATACCTCTACAGGGGACGACTTTTCAGTACGGATAAGGCTGTTCCTGTCGGCGTTACTCCAATCAGGGATAAGGATTTTTCCGTGCTTATACAGACGGCTGAAAAGGCAAGAGGTTTTAAAACAGGCAAGGAAAAAGGCTTTATAAAAGTCGGCTATAATGCTGATGAGTTAGAAAATATTCTGCAAAATGCTGCAAATTCTTTTAATAGCGGCTCAATACAGAAGGTTTTCGTTATCGGTTTGACGAGTATGTCTTCACGTAATAATGATTTTTATAATGAGCTTTTGGCAAAAGTTCACGATGATACTTTTATTATCAGTTTCGGTGCAGAAAGGGAGGATAAAAATATTCTGCCGTTGAATCTTTCAAACAACGTGCCGCTTTTGTACAGATTGATGAACAAATTTTTGGCGCTCGTAAAATCAGATTATGAGAGATTTTCATTTTTTATTTCAAAGTGTGACTCAAATTCAATAAGTACAATGATTGCTCTGAAAGAACACGGATTCAACAATATCTATCTGAACAACTGTCCGCCTAATGCGGTTAATCCTCTCACTATCAATGCTTTTGCCAAACTTTACGGTATAAAAATGATTACTAATCCTAAAGAAGATATAAAAGAAATAATTCAGTAATACAAAAAGGAACTCTCTTGTATAAGACAGTTCCTTTTTTTTGATATGAATATTAATAAAATTAATATCTGTAGTGAGCAAAAGCTTTGTTAGCTTCAGCCATTTTGTGGGTATCTTCACGTTTTTTACAAGCTGCACCCTGACCGTTAGAGGCATCAATCATTTCGTTTGTTAATTTTTCGATGAATGATTTGCCGTGTCTTTTCTTGGCAGCTTCTATAAGCCATGAAGAAGCAAGTGCAAATCCTCTGTCAGCTTTAACTTCTATCGGTACCTGATAAGTAGAACCGCCGATACGTCTAGCTTTAACTTCCAGTAACGGTGTTGCATTTGTTAATGCTTTTTGGAAGATTTCAAGAGCTTTTTCGTTAGTTCTTTCTTCAATTTTAGCTAAAGTAGCGTAGAAGATTTTTTCAGCAACAGATTTTTTGCCGCGTCTCATAATTCTGTTAATAAATTTAGAAATATCAACCGAATTATAAACCGGATCTGCTAACGGAATTCTTTTTGCTGGTTTAGAACGTCTTGACATTACTTCTTACCTCCTTTAGCATTTTTCTTAGCACCGTATTTTGATCTGCTTTGTGCTCTGTTAGCAACACCAGCAGTATCAAGGGTACCTCTTACGATGTGGTAACGAACACCCGGAAGGTCTTTAACCCTGCCGCCTCTAATCAGAACAACACTGTGTTCCTGAAGGTTGTGACCGATACCCGGAATATATGAAGTAACTTCAAATCCGTTGGTTAATCTTACACGGGCAACTTTTCTCAAAGCTGAGTTTGGTTTTTTAGGGGTTGTAGTGTAAACCCTTGTGCATACTCCGCGTCTTTGAGGGCAATCCATCAAAGCTGGAGATTTTGTTTTGTCTGTAAGCTTTTTACGCTCACTGCGTACAAGCTGATTAATTGTAGGCATTGTTTTCTCCTTTTATTAGTAACATCATTGGCAAGATCATAAACCTGAAACCCTTACGCATTCCGGTTATGACTGGACTACGGGGCGGAATTGGTGTTTTGGTAAACATTTTATCCCTATTGCCGGATCCTTTACGTCCTGTCTTGCCTGCTTTGCCGTTATATCCAGCACGAAATTACACGGCTCAGCGTATGCTTTTATTTAATATCAAGCAAGGTTCAATGTCAAGCAAAATGCTTATATTTTGTAATATTTCAGTGTCTGATTAATTTCTTTCGGCGGTACCGTTGAGACTACACGTGCCACTGTACGAGCTTTGCCTGAGTCAAGATAATTGAAGCCGTATGGTGTTGTTACTTTTGCACGAAGTGCATATTTTACCGCATCATTTACAGGCAGCGTTTCGTTTAACTCCGTAATTAGTCTATACATTGGCTGCGAGTAAACTTTATTGCCTATGCTGTTTTTAAAAACTGACGCCTTCAATATTTTTGCCGCTTCTTCTGCTGATACTTTTCTTGTCTCCATGCTGATGAAACCATCATTAAACATTGCTTCACTCAGCTTGTCGTTTCCTTGCCAATCCGTTAATATTGATGCGTTTTTGATTGTTTTTACTGTGTCGATATCGTATCCGTCATAAAGTTTGTTTACAATGAGTTTTCTTGCAAGAGGAGAAAATACATTTTTCCCGTAATATTTTAATTCAGAGGCTTGTCTGATCTCTTCTTCCGGAATATCTATTTCTGTTCTTCTTAGTTCCGGATATTTTTCGTCAATGTCAACATCCGGTGCGTAATTTATATCAACAAGCGGAGAATCCAAATCTCTCGGCGCTATATCTGTATCAGGCATAAACCATTTGTTTTCGGAAAAAGTGTACCCTTTTGCTCTGTAAAATTTTCTGTCAACGGGATTGTAAAATTGTGTAACAATTGGTTCTAAGTCATCTTCATCGTAGCTGTCATATCCGCTCAAATCGTGTTCAAGAGAAATGTCAAAAAGTTCGTCGTCGCGGAAAATAGCTCTGCGGGCAGCGACGTCTTCCGGTGTTTCCTGCCTGAAATACGGCTTTTTCTTCTCGATGTATAATACGTCTTTTAACACAAACGGTATCGGACAATTTTCATAATTCTGTTCATAGACATCCCTGTTTGCTGTTGTTTGTGTTTTAGGCTTTTTCGTTGAAGTGAAATAAGCTCTTTGGACAGGGCTGGTATTTGTTATACGTTGAATTTGCATTTGGAATTTACCTCAATTAACTGTACCAATTGTTGTCTATATAAAATGTGAAAATAAAATATTTTGCTAGTATTTTAAGATAATTTGAAATCGCCGTATTTTTTAATATGTTCAACCAGTCCGCCGTCATTCAACAGTTTAATCATAACCGGCGGCAGGGGTTCAATCGGGATAATTGCGCCGTTTGTAAGGTCTTTAAGAATGCCTTTTTCAATATCAAGGTCTAGTTCGTCACCTGCATCAATTGCGTCAGTATCTGCTTCAATTGCAAGAAGGCCGATATTTATTGCGTTACGGTAGAAAATTCTTGCAAAGGATTTTGCGATAACAGCACCAACACCTGCAATTTTAATAATCTGCGGTGCGTGCTCACGGGATGAGCCAAGCCCGAAATTTGAGCCTGCTACTACAAAATCGCCTTTTTGCATTTTTGAGGCAAATTCAGGATCAGCATCCTCCAGTACGTGTTTTGCAAACTCCGGCAGATTTGAACGCAGGTGGAACAGGCGCCCGGGTGCAATATGGTCAGTTGATATGTTGTCTCCGAATTTGAATGCTTTGCCTCTCATGATAAAATCTCCTTTTTTCTTATGATACAACAAAAAAGGAATTGTGTGATATAATTATTGAAAAAGAGGTGGATTATGTATTTTGATAGAAAATGTAAAATTACTTATATATGTAATGGCGGCACAATTTTTTCAGAGGATAACAGATTAACTGATTCTGAAAATTATCCGCCGTTGAGTGAGGCCGGAGTTGAGGAAGTCGAAAGAATTTGTGATTATTTAAAAAAACGCGGAATTAAAAATAACAAAATTTATTCATCTCCGGCAACGCGTGCAATGCAGACTGCACAGATGGTTGCTAAGATTTATAAGCAGGATTTTGAAATTATTGAGGACTTGCATCCGAGAAAATGCGGTGGTTTCAACAATATGACCTTTGAGCAGCTTGAAGAAAAATGCCCTGAGGATTTGAAACGATTGATTACACAGCCGGAAATCAGAACCCCGGATGATGCTGAAAGTGTTTCTGAATTTATTGACCGTGTAAAGATTGTTATTGATAAAATTGTTGCGGAAAATCAAGGCTCAAGGATTATTGTTGTGACTCACAAGGACGTTATAAAAGCTGCTATATGCCTTGCGCTTAATATTCCGGCAAGTTCTCTTCAAAGAATTTACATAAAAACAGGCTCTGCCACACAAATTAGCTATTATGACGAATGGGCAAGCTTAATGTATTCTGATTACACTCCTGTTTAGATGTTGTCTCCCATCCAGGAAAGTAAAGAATTTATATTTACGCATTTGTCTTGCGAAATGGTGCTGCTATCAAGATACATATCCTGTGAAAAATTTTTCAGGATGTGACTAAGCGTCTCTTCTTCAGGCAGCATTTCTTTTACCTCTTCAACAGGTGGTTCGCCTTCTTTTTTGTGGACAACGCGTGTTAATTTTGCTGATTCAATTTGAGGATTTTCCAGGTCTCCTTTAAACTTAATATTTAATCTGATAGTATCTCTCGGATTAAACAGTGTGAGGTCATTAAGTGATTCACCTTCAACAAGTTTAAATCCCCCATTTTCTGATATCAATTTTGTATATTTAGGTCTTGCGTCAGTGATTTTGGGCGGCGTGTAGCGCTCAATTGATTTAAAGTCATCATTGTAACTGATAAAAGATTTGTCAGGATTATATGTATAATGTCCTCCAAAGTCAGCTTTATCAGACCCGAATTTTGCATTGTATACGTGGGTGCAGTCCGTCATTTTAGGTGTTAATTCAAACCCGTCAACAACGTGGCTTCTGATTTGCCCTTGTGCAACTGTTCCTCTGTCGGCAAATATTTTCAGTAAATCCGCATAATCTGTGATGGGATTTTCTATGTCAGGTCGGAGTCCAAAATCTTTGTACAGGGTTTCGCAAACTTCGTTATAGCCGTCATCTATTATATCTTGTTGATTTTTCAGAGTTTCACGGAATTTTTGCGAGTGTATAATTTTGTAGACTTCTTCTTTTGATTTACCGGTTTGGTTTGCAATATCATCAATTGTAGAGTCAATATCAAGTTTATGGCGCCACCTGCTTAATAGTTTTTCACTTTTTGCCGAGGGCATGAGATTGTCAATTATCGGCTTGCCGTCTCCTATTTCATAACAATCCAATATTGCATCTAAATCAAATTGCCTTACAATTTTTTGAGCAACTGATTGGTTTATGTCAGTAACGATGACCTCACCTGATGCCGCATCGAAACGGATTGGGCGGAAAGCGTCTATGTACAACTTATTGGTAAGCACACCATGCTTATTAACAATCGGTGTTAAGTTGTTGTTACCTATAAATAATTCGCTAATCTGCGTAAACTCACCGTCAGACGGTCGGTGGATATTCATTACAACATCGCCGTTAGTTACCTGCATAAAACTCATATCGTCATTAAATTTGAGTGTTCTGCGTGCATCTGCATCTGCTTTAATAATTTTTGTAAGCAAACTCTCCTGATTATTTACAACAATTCTTTCAGGTGTCTCAAGTGTTTCCGGCTTAAATTTTGAGAAGATGCTTTCGCCGAAATTGAAATCAAATTTTTTGTTTATAATATTTTTGAAGGGGTCAAAATTTGCGATCTCTTCAGCAATGGAACTTAGCTCTGATGAGCCCTTTCCTCTTCTGAGATAATATATTCCGCCTGTGACTGTCGCTATTAAAGCTGCAGCAGCCGCAGCCGACCAGTAAATTTTAGATTTTGCTGAATGTTTGTCTTTAGCCTCCGCATCAGGATTTGTCTGCGTAGAAGTCTTTTGCTGTACTCCGGCAGCACGATTAAGCAGAAAATCATTCTGGAGACCTAAGTTCACTTTACTTTCTAACATATATTTATAAACAACTGTAAGAAATCTTTTTTGCTATAATGTAACTTTTTGTAACGACAAGAGCCGCTTGTTTTCCTCAATTAAAAACTCTTTGCCGGGTTTTATTTCAATAAAATCCCATGGGAGCGCTGCGTCAAATTCATAGTTGCTTAAAGCAAAAAAGTCTGCGTCTATGGTGTCCTTGGCACAAGATTTGAACGCCCCGATTTTGCCGCCTTTTTGGTAAACATCAATCAAAAAATCCGTGAGACTCTCGTCTCCGCGGGAGAGTACTGCCTGCCAATAATCCCATTTAATGCTTGAAAAGTGTGCAGTAATACCAAGTTTGTGAAATTCTTTTTTCAGAAAGTTAACTTTATTTTCCAGACTTTTTGTTTGCTCTCTTCCGCACCACTGAAACGGGGTGTTTGCTTTTGGTACAAAACTGGAAAATCCAAATGATATATCAAACCCTTTATTCTCTTCCTTTAGTCGTTTGGCAAGCCGTAAAAGTTCTTCCAAGTCTTCATCGCATTCTGTCGGCAGCCCCAGCATACCATAGAATTTGACTCCTTTCAGCCCGTTTTCTCTACAAATTTTAACAGCTTCAAAAATTTGTTCTTCTGTTACATTTTTGTTTATAACCTTGCGCAGACGTTCACTGCCTGCTTCTATTGCAAGAGTTGTATTTTTTTGTCCTGCTGTTACAAGTGTTTTTATTATATCCGGCTTTACCGCGTCAATTCTAAGGGAAGAGAGGCTCATCTCAATTTTTTCACCGTTTTGTATTTTTTTGTAAATATATTCGCATATATCTCCAAAGTGAGGATGCGCACTGATTTGAGCGCCTAAAAGTGCTATTTTATTTGTTTTTGACAGTCCCAGTTCTATTACCTTAATAAGTTCGTCATAGGGCATAAATCTGAGCGGCAGGTTTAAATAAGAAGCAAGGCAGAAACCGCAGCGGTTTGCGCAGCCTCTTGCAACTTCCACTATAAATGTGTTCTTGAAAAATGCGTCTTCGCTCAATATCGGAGTATATATACATTCTGTGAGCTTTTTTGTAAGTTTTTTTACTGACTTTTGCGGCTTGGAAGGTACATATATCCCGTCGACTTTTGAGAGCATTTCAAGAATTTCATTACGTGATTTATCTTTATTATCCTTACAAATTCTTGCTGCTTCAAGGTTTACGTCTTCTCCGTCCCCAATAACGATAAAGTCAAAAAAGTTTTTGTACGGTTCAGGGTTTGCGCTCACTACAGGACCTCCGGCAAATATCAGCGGGCAATCCTCTTCTCTTTCGGTTGATTTCAGCGGAATTTTATATTTGTCAAGCATTGAAAATATCGTCAGAAAATCCATATCAAACGAAAAAGAAAATCCGATTACATCAACATCTTTGAATGAGTGCATTGTGTTTTTGGTGTCTGAAAATATCATTTCCGCATTGATATCACACATTTCATCAATTCCTTTGAATACCCACAAGAAACCGAGTGATGAAAGTGCAAAAGATTTCGGACCCGGAAATGCCATCCACAAGGTGAAGTCAGCATTTTTGTCAGTTATTGGATTGTATAGATAGATATCTTTAGTCATATAATTACTCGTTATTGCTGTTTATTGGCAGAATGTACAGTTCATCAATCAGCACGCAGACAGTTGCAGCAAGCGCCGGAGCTAATATTACCCCCCACAATCCAAGAAACTGCTGCCCGACAAACAGAGCAAAAAACATCGTCAGCGGATGAAGTTTCATAAATTTGCCAAACAAAAACGGTCTTACTATATAGTTTGACAGCTGCTGCACAACAAGGAACAAAATAACTGCAATGATTACTTTTGTCATTCCAAGTTGATATGCAACAAGAACAATTACCGCAAGCGCGATTGCAGGTCCTAAAATTGGGATTATATCAAGTATTCCGGAAATCAATCCTAAGAGTATTGCATAATCTATCCGCATCAGCCACAAATATATTGTAACCATTATGCCTATTGCAAGCATTGATATAATCTGTGCTCTGATGTAGCTGCCGACTTTCAAGCTTATAGATTTTAATATTGTAAGTGCTTTTGCTTTTAACTCCTGCGGAAAAAGTTCTACAAACTTATCCTTGAGGTAATTTTTGTCTACCAGCAGATAAAATACTATCATTGTAATTGCTAATGCCAGTACAAAAAATTCCCCCAGAGCCATTGTGAAATTCCACGACTGGTTAAATATATTCTGCGCGATATCCGTTGTTTTGTTGAGCTGTAATCCTTTATCAAAGATATCCTGTATGCTCAGTCCGAAAATATCAAGATTAATCAAGTAATTTGTAAGCAACTCTATTTTTGCCGGGAGCATTTTTGTGAAGGTTTTTATTTCTTTAAAGGCAATTAAAAATATAGGCAAAAATACAGCAATAACGCCGGCACAGCTGGCTGTAAGCACAAGTGATGAGGCAACTGCTCTGTTCATTTTTCTTTTTTGCAGCTTTTCAACATACGGATTTAATGCGCATGCAATTACGTATGATGCAAAAAATAACAATAATATCCCTGCAATTTTCGGGATTATAAACAGTAGTGCAATTATCGAAACTAAAAATAAAATATTTTTTACTGTGAAAAATGACTTGAACATACTGATATCTCCCTCAGGTATTATTACTAAATTAGTATATATCAAAAAAAATTCATGAGCAATTGTATAATTGGCTACCAGCTGGCTGCTGTCTGCTTTAAGCTAATTGTAACAAATTGTAAACAATTCATTATAATATAGCAATTTATTTATTGATATATACTTTATATATTTACGAGGACAATTATAAGGACACATCATGGGTTTCTTCACAGGCGCATACCTTAAAATAATGACCGGAAAGATGAAGCGGCAGCTTCAGAACCGACTCGTGCAAGTGACTATGCAGATGAACCGTGTTACCAGACAGATAGGTGACATGGAAAAACAGCTGCAACAACAAGAAAACTCCATGAAAAACGCAGTCAGATACAATACCAGCATATTCATGGTTCAACAAATGAATAAAATGGGTATGGGCTCCGGATTAGAAGCAATATTCGGTTCTGCTGTAGGTCAGGCTGACGCAGACGCAGCCGCAAAAATGAAGTCAATGAGCGATGCAGAACGTATGCAATATCAACAGATGGCATACCAGCAAGCTCAATCAATGGCGCAACAGCAATCAGCAATGAACCAGGAATACATAACACAGATGATGGATATGTACAGAGAGGCTCAACTCGAACCGTTGAAGAATATGGAAGACAGTTTGGCAACAGAAAAGGCAACGTTGGAAACAAGAATTCAAACACTCACCGACCAGGAAAAAGCCGCACAAGAAATGGAAAAACAAGGTGCGAAAGATATGGCACCGGATTACACCGGACAGGGCCAAGGCTAGTTATAAAAGATTATATAAACAAGGAAAACCGCTCACCACCGAGCGGTTTTCTTTTTAAACTTATGTAGCAAATTCCAAAGATGCTGTAAAAAGTCCGTCATTCTGAGGGCATTAGCCCGAAGAAGCTTTCGTTATTTAGATACTTTGTTTCATTATTTAGAATAAATGGTTAATTTAAGCGAATTTATTGTTTCAATAATGCGGTCGTAATTCTCTTCCAGTACAAGAATCCCGCGGATTTTTGCGGCATTTTTTACACCTGCTATGTAATACGGGTAAAATTTTCTGACAAATTTAATCCCGAGACTTTCGCCGCGAAGTTTTATTTCCATATCAAGGTGTTCTTTTAGTATATCCAATTTTTCTTCCAGTGTGGGTGCAGGCAGTTTTTCGCCGGTTTGCAGATAATGTTCTATTCTGTGTATCAGTGTCGGGTCGCCGATTATCCCTCTGCCTACTGCTACACCGTCTGCTCCTGATTGTTCAAGTGCTTCTATCGCAGTATCTACTGACACTATATCACCGTTTGCAAAAACAGGAATATCAACATTTTCTTTTAGTTGACGAATTTTAGCCCAATCAGCTTTGCCGGAATACATTTGAGAACGTGTTCTGGCGTGGATAGTGATAAAATCAGCGCCTGCTGCCTGCATTTGTTCTCCGAATTCCACGTAATTCATCTCATCAGATGTAAATCCAAGTCTGAATTTGACACTAACAGGTTTATCTATACCGTCTTTTATTGCTTTTACCAAATCGGCTGCGAGTTTTGGGGTTCTCATTAACGAACAGCCGTCTTGTCCGCCGACAACCTTTTTAACCGGACAGCCCATGTTTATATCTATCATATCTGCTTTTGTGCTCAAATAAACTGCAGCTTTTTGCATTAAGTCAGGTTTATGTCCGCTCAGCTGGTAGGAAATCGGGTGCTGTGTATTGTCTGTCATTGTTATATCTGTTTCACGTGATTGGTTAAGAGCTTCCGAGCTTATCATTTCGGTTGTCAGCAGGGCAGTTTTGGAATATTTTCTGACAAGCCCCCGCAGAACATAATCGGTTATGCCTGCCATTGGCGCAAGCGAAACCCTGCTTTGTATAAGTGGTGAAACTTTATTATTTTGCATAATCCTTTAATTCTTCGGCTCTATTCTTTGCGTATGTCTTGTATTCATCTTCCGCCGCGTCTGATGATGCGTATGCCAGATAATACTGATAGGCATATTTGTACTGTTCCATTGTATCATAGTCAACAGCTATCATGTAATTTACTATCTGCATGGTGGAATCCGCCGAGATTGCTTTTTTGTAATAGTTTATGGCAGTGTTTTTGTCATTTTCAGCATCGCAAATCATACCAAGATAATAGTATGCGTAAGCATTTTTAGGCTCTTTTTTTACAAGTTCCGTTAATATATTTTTACTTTCAGAATATTTGCCGCTGTCATAGAGGGATATTGCGTTATTAAGCATCGCGGAATTTTCCTGAGTTTCTATGTTTGCAAGTAATTCAGAGGCTTTTGTATTATCTTTATTTGATGCAAGCGATTTGTTCAGATAAGATTTTGCATTGTTAATTTCGCCTTTTTCAGCGTAGAGTGCACCTATATAGTATGCGATATCCGAATCAGCAGGTTTCAGGTCAAGTGCTTTTCTGTAATACAAAATGGCATTGTCCGTGTCATTCAGGTTTTGGTAAGCTGAAGCTGCACCCAGCATGGAATCAACTGTCGGAGGCTGGATTGCAAGATATTCAGTGATTGCGTTTTTGTAATCCTTGTTGTTGAAGTAATCTGCAGCCTTTGCAAGTTTTGCGTCAGATGACTGGAGGTTTATTGATGCTACAGCTTTTTTGACCTCATTGTTATCAGGAAATTTTTGCTGAGCTATTTTTAATGTAGAAAGTGCATTGTCAAATTTGTTTTGTTGACCTTGCGCAATTGCAAGGTTTACGTAAACTTCCGGATTGGATGCGTTCAATTTCAGCACTTCTTTGTAAAGTGCTATTGAATCGTCAAGCTTGTTTTGTTTGTGCAAATCAAGAGCATAGCTGTATATTATATCTGACGGGTTTGATTTTGACATGTTCTTTTTGACATAATCGACAAACTGTTCTGTTGTCATTGCTGTTTTCATAACGTCAAACATTTGGTTTTGTGCATAGGTGTTTGCAGGGTCAAGCGCGAGAACCTTTTTGTATGAGGCAAGTGCTGCTTTGTCTTCACCGATTGCAGCCTGGCATTGGGCTTTATACAAATTTGCGTTCACATTATCAGGATAAAGAATCAAAATTGAATCATACGCAGTGATTGCTGTTCTGTAATCGCCTTTTTGCTGGTAAAGAGTTCCGACATTCAATCTGGTATTGATATTTGATGGGTTTATATATTCGGCTTTCCTGTAATATGAAAGTGCTTCATCCATTTTGCCCTGTTTTTGCATGATTGCGCCAAGGTTTGAAGTTATGTCCGCGTCGTTCGGATTTTCTTCAAGTTTTTTCTTGTAAATCCTTTCAAGCGAGTAAAGAACCTCTTTGTTGTCAGTGTTTTTAGAGAGAATATAATTGTATTCTTCAACAGCCGCGTTGTTATCACCGAGTTTGTCAAGAATTTTGGCATAATTCAGCCGCAGCGCAATATTTGTCGGGTCTACCGTAACCGCTTTTTTATAAAATTCAGCGGCTTTCGGGTCGTTTCCGAGAAGCTTCATAATATCGCCGGTTTGTTCAAACGCGTCTTTGATATAGCTTTTATCACTCAATGTCTGGTTAAATTCGTAGCCCGCAGCCGCAAAATTCCCTTCTGCACGCAGCTGCTTGGCTTTTTCAAATCTGGATTTAGGACTCAGGTCAAATCCGGATTTAGAGAGACAGATGTTGAGGTTTTTAGTTGTCTGCGGTACGTATGCCGCGGATTTTTGTGCATTGTCGTTTGACGGGTAATAAACCATGTAAAACAATGCGGCACGCAGGTCATCTGCTGCTTTTTCCCAGTCTTTTTCCTTGTTTGCGTAGTGCGTACTTCTTGCAAGATATGAATTTATAAGCCCTATTCTTGCGGAATTATCAAGGTAATTTATCCTGAGTGCACTTTTAAATTCCGTAATAGCGCCGGAGTACTGATAATTTGTCAGGTATTGCTGACCAAGGTCATAGTGTTCTTTAAAGCCTGCAAATGCCGGCTGTGATAGGATTGCTGCCAAGGCTAATATTGTTGCTGCTTTCTTCATATCCTGTCCCTCTGCTTTTTTCTCTTCTTATTTTAGATTGTTTTGCATGAATTGTACTCCTACATTTTACTATATTTATTATTAATTTAACAGTCCATGTTAAGTTTAAAAAAAGATGCCGCTTAAAAAGCGGCATCTTGTGCAGTGTAAAATCTTACCGGGGGTGTTGAACTATTCCAGCTCAACTTTTGAGATAAATGTCATAAAGTCATCAAATAGTGCTTGGATTGGAATTTCCATGTCAACCAGTTGTCCTTCCGGTTTAAAGCTTTCTTCCAGTAGTGAACTCATCTCTGTCCCAAACAAATTTGATTTTGTTTCTGTCATCATTCTTGATACTCCTATTATTTAATTATTCCGTGAGATTATTAACAATGTATATATCGTCATATATTTAGAAAAACTTTAATCATGTGTTTTGCCGATTTTCCCGAAATCCCGCTTGGTTCTTTGAATACAAGGAAAAATAATTTAAGTTTACATATTGTTACAAAAAATTATTTTGCTCAATGCTTTGTAAAAAAGCTTGTTTGTGCTATGATTTTCACGACAACTAACGTACAAAACTATATAAGGAGATATTACCATAGCTAACGATAATAACAGATCAGGCAAAGATCAGGCAATAATGAATGAGCGTATTCGCGCTAAAGAAGTAAGATTAATTGATGAAAACGGTGAAAATAAAGGTGTCATTGAAACCTCTAAAGCATTAAAAATGGCTTACGATGTTGATTTGGACCTGGTTTTAATCAGTCCTAATCAGGAACCGCCTGTTGCTAAAATCTTAAACTATGGCAAATATAAGTACGAACAAGAGAAAAAAGCTAAAGAAGCCAAGAAAAAACAACATACTGTCGAAGTTAAAGAAGTTAAAATCAGATACAAAATAGACACGCATGATTATCAGGTAAGGATTAAAAATATCCAAAAATTCATTGCTCAGGGCAATAAAGTGAAAATCATAATCATGCTTCGCGGTCGTGAAATGCAGCATTCCAATCTTGCTTTTGACCTTGCAGCAAGGTTCATGGAAGATTTGAAAGATGCTCCTCTCATGTTTGAGAAAAAACCTCAGCTTGAAGGCCGCAACGTCACATTGTACCTGGCTCCGCAAGGTAATTAATAAAAGTTCTTGACTGTGAAATTTTAGCAAATATAATTATATATGTGGCTTAAATCTGGTCACAGAGTGAAAATTCAATATTTATAAGCTAATAAATTTGCCGCAATAGCTCCCAGTGGAGTGAAACGGAACGGAGTTTAAATTATGTAGAGCTTGCTCTACCAACTCCGGAAACAAGTTAATAAAATATGCCGCAATAGCTCCCCAGTGGAGTGAAACGGAACGGAGTTCAAATTATGTAGAGCTTGCTCTACCAACTCCGCTGACAAGTTAATAAAATATGCCGCAATAGCTCAGTTGGTAGAGCAAGGGACTGAAAATCCCTGTGTCCTTGGTTCAATTCCGAGTTGCGGCATATTTTTTTATAAAGTTGCTAGGCAGAGTGGCATATTTTTTAAAATCAAAATTCTTACGAATTTTGAAGTCCTTGGTTCACTCTCGCAAAAAACAGACATTAAGTCAGTTTTTTGCTCGGCAGAGTGAGTTGCGGCATATTTTTTTATATTTTATATTGTCATCCTGAACTTGTTTCAGGATCTTACAGCCGTAAAGTCCGGCGTTGGTTTTCAACATTGCAAAATCCTGAACAGCTTGCAAATCTCATTTTTCAAAAAAAACGGATTAGCTACGCTTTCAATATGTGTGCAAACGTTAGTCATTCTGAGCGTCAGCGAAGAATATCACTAAAAAATATTCTTCATCCATAAATGGTTATCGGGTTCAGAATGACGGTGACAAAAAGACGTTAAGCCGCTAAGCGAGAAGGTTCAGCTGTATGAAGTGTACCCTAACATCCAGACTACAGTATTATTATTGAAATTTATTTTATCCTGCAGTTATGCAGAAAGTATGCGCAGCGCTTCTTTTAAAATTTCTTCTGCTGAAGCATTTTCTTTGACTTTTGGTAATGCTTTTGACAATGCGTCTTTTATCTCTTCACGCTCATAACCGAATGATACCAGCACAGTCTGCGCGTCATCTATTGCCTGCGGCTGCTGGGCTGTTGATGTCTGTACTCTGATAGGTTCTGTCGTTTGGTACTTCATCATTTTGTCTTTTAACTCCAAAATTATCTTTTGCGCCAGTTTGGGTCCAACTCCTTTTGCCCGCGTGAGTTCTTTGTAGTTGCCGTCTATTACAAAACCGATAAGTTCAGCAGATTGGAATTCATCCAGCAATGTCAGCGCCATTTTGCTCCCTACTCCGGAGACTGATGTCATTATGTTGAATATATCTCTGTCTTCCTTATGCAGAAAACCGCATAACGCCATTTTGTCTTCCCTGTGTAAAAGAACAGTATAAACTTTACACTCCGAATTTATCTCTTCAAGTTGGGTGTAATCCCTCATTGTAATTTCTATCAAATAACCTATCCCGCCCGTTTCTACTGTCAGAAAATTGCCTCTGGTATTTGAGATTTTGTTTGTGAAAATTCCCTTTATGTAATCGTACATATTTTAATTCCTTAAACTGTTTTTGATATCGTTTACAGCTCGCTCTATATCCTTATTAATTTTTATCTCATCCTTAATTTTTTCGTATGAGTAAAGCATTGTAGGATGTTTTTTTCTAAGAAATTCAGCAATTGCTTCAAAGCTTTTTTCAGTAAGTTCCCTCGCAAGGTAAACAGCTACGTGTCTGGCATTGGAAACCTTCTGGCTTCTGGATGAACTTATAAAGTCCGCTACCGGCACCCCGTAATATTCACTAACTGCATTTACGACCGTTTCTATTGAGAGTTCTTTTTTTTCTGCTTCACAGTTCAGTACCTGTTTTACAAGTTCCAGAGTAAGCGGTTTCTTTTCAATGTCAGCGTATGCGCTAACTTTGTTAAAAGCACCTTCAAGTTCGCGGACATTGTTCATATAGTTATTTGCGATGTATTCGAGAGCTTCAAACGGAGCTTCAAGACATCTGAGTTCAGCAAGGTTTTTTAAAATCGCAACTCTTGTTTCAAAGTCAGGAGGCGTAATGTCAACTATAATCCCCATTTCAAATCGGGTGCGCAGTCTGTCAGGCAGTGTCGGAATATCTTTGGGCAGCCTATCTGATGTTATTACTATCTGTTTGTTGTTGTTATATAGACTGTCAAAGGTATGGAATATTTCTTCCATTGTGTAAGTTTTGCTCTCCAAAAACTGGATGTCATCAATCAAAAGTACATCTATGTTTCTGTATTTCTGGCGGAATTTGTCCATTCTAGCGTTGCGTTCTCCGCCGTATTGAAGATTTTTTATAAGCTCATTTACATATTCTTCTGTTTTAATGTATTTAACTTTTAATTTTGGTTTGTTGAAAATAATATAGTGTCCAATAGCTTGCATCAGGTGCGTTTTGCCAAGACCGGATGCACCGTAAATAAACAACGGGTTATATTTTTTAGCCGGGTTTTGTGCAACAGCAAAGGCTACCGCGTGTGCAAAACGGCTGTTTTCACCAACTACAAAATTCTCAAATTTGTACTTCAAATTAAGGTTGGAAAAAGACTGCATCTGCGCAAGATTATCCATAGTTTTGGAAGCCTCGGCATCATCTTTCTTCAGGCTTTTGGGACGCATGCTTTCTTTTTTCTTGTCTTTTTTATATTTTTCCGCAAGTGCAGCATCGTAGTCAATTGAAAAATTAACCTTTTTGCCTAAAACTTTTTCAAAAGCACTGCTAATTTGTGAGTAATATGAGTGTCTGACAATCTGCGGTGCCATCATGTGAACTGACAAAAGCGAAAAGTTGTTATCATCAAACCCTGCGGGTTCAAGGGCATCCACCCAAGAATAGAAAGCATGAGCAGGAATTGTCTCCCTGAGTTCACTTTTTACCTCACTCCATAGTTTTTTGACTTCCAAAATATCCATAAAAAAATTATACTATAAACATTTGATACAAAACAACAGCGCATGCAGCACTCAGATTTAAAGATTCAACATCTGAAGTCATCTCAATTTTTACTTTATCAGTTGCAAAATTAGTAAGTTCATCACTCAACCCGTCAGCCTCTGATCCAAACATTAACAGAACTTTTTCTTTCCGTTTAAAATTTTTCAGGTAGTTTTCCCCTCGCGGCAATGTTGCAACACGCTGAAAATCAGCAAATAATTTTTTCAGTTCATCAAGTTCATTAAGATGAATTGCCGGAAGTTTCCACAAATTCCCGACCGCAGCTCTGACACACTTTGGGTTATACAAGTCAACCGTGTCCCCGTATAATACAACAGCGTCAGCGCCAAACGCTGCAGAGGTCCGCAAAATTGTTCCCAAGTTGCCTGTGTCTTTAATATTTTCAAGCAATACAACCTTCTGCGCTTCTTTTAGGCTCGCAGTTGAAAATGTCTTTTTAACACCAACTGCAATAACATCCGGCGGGGTATCTGTAGTCGATATTTTTTTCAGGACTGCTTCCGTTGTGGGTATTAATTTTTCACCTAAAAATTCGTAAACCGCGCTTTTTTCTTTTTCAACAAAAGCGTACTTAATTTCAATACCGCCGGAATAAGCTTCCCTGACAGGCTTGTCCCCTTCCAGTAAAAATAATCCGCTTTCGTCTCTGTATTTTTTTTGATGAAGTTTTGCGGTGTTTTTTACCAGCTCATTATTCAAACTTGTTATTTCATTCATTACAAAACCTCAAATTCCTTTAGCCATTCTTTCTCTTGTTCGGAGAGTAATGTGTAATCAATTAATTTATTTTCATAATTCATTTTTACAAAAGATTTTATTTTGCCATCTTTAAGATAGCACGAATTTTCAAGCCTAACACCGAAATGTTCCGGGTTGTACAGCCCCGGTTCTATGGTAAAACACATATTTTCTTTAATTGGTGTCTTTGCAATTTCATTTTTGCTTAAATTAGGAGGAGCTTCGTGTACGCTAACCCCTATGCCGTGCCCTAGCCCGTGATTAAATACAAAGCCGTCAATCGGGTTTGTGTCGTAAATTTTCCGTGCCAAGCTATCAACATCATACCCGCAAAAATTGTCAGCACTGTAGTTATATGCGTTCAAAAACATCTTGAGAACAGTAGTATAAACTTTTTTTTGCAGCTCGGACGGCTCGCCTTTTACAAAAACTCTTGTAATATCAGTTGCAATACCGCCTTCGTAATAAGCACCGCAGTCAATCAATACAAGTGAACCATCTTTTAATACTTCATCCTTTGCAGATTTTGAATAGTGTGCAAGTGCGGCGTTTTTGTCTTTTGCAACAATTGGTCTGAAGCTTAAATTTTTTGCGCCAAATCTGTAAAATTCTTTTTCCAGCTGTTCTGCTATGTCAAATTCTGAAATTTCGTTGTTATTATTGATGTAGTCGCGTATCGCGTGTAATGTTTTGTCAGTTGCTTCGAATGCTGTTTTATAATGATTAATTTCAGCATCAGTTTTTATAGATTTCATGAGTTTGACTGGATTTTCATTAACAAATTCCGCTTTATCGCCTAGCACAAAATAGTCGTGGGCATTGATGGAAGATTTATCTACAAGGACTTTACCTTCAAATCCGGAGATATAGTTATCAAAATCGGAGTATTTTTTTATGACAAAATCATCAAAGCCGCAAATATTTTCATCTGTAAACAGAATCGCATTATCCTTTAATACAAGCAGTTTACCGTAAATCTGCGAGGCGTACTGCACAGAAAAACATCTCAAATTGCATAAATATGATACTTCTTCTAAATTTGTAATTAAAAACGCTTGATTTTGCCCTAACATGCCAGATATGTATTGGCGTTTTTGAGACGGACTTTTTCCTGCAAATTCAAGCGGAACAGAGTCTATTTTTCTGTGAGTTGTCGTGTAATTTTCATCCAACGGATCAGTGTCTAATATTCTTACCCGGACATTTTTTGCGTTCAAAGCCTTACGCAAAGAATCAATTCTTTGCATTGAATTTTTCTCTGCGCAAACGCCTAGGAGTGAATTATCAGGGATTTTTTCAACAATTTTTTCAAGAAAAGTTTCTCCTGTCTGTAATTTTACGACATCAGTTATGCTGTGGTCGACTTCCAGATCCGCCTGAATGTGATATCTGCCGTCTACAAACAAAAAGCACTTGTCAGAACTTACGAGAGCATCTCCGGTAGAGCCGGAGAAGCCTGTAAGTTTATATCTTGAATTTGCATCCAAAGTATTGTATTCAACCAAAAATTTATTGGTTGAATTAACGAGCAGGTAATCAATCTGCTCATACTTTATAAAATCTCTGACTAAATCAATGCTTTTCATAATTAAATTACTTTTTATCAGTTAAATAGATTAAATGCCAGCCGAATTGAGTTTGAACCGGCTTTGAAACTTCTCCTATTTCCATGTCAAAAGCGGCATCTTCAAACGGTTTTACCATCATGCCTCTGCCAAAATAGCCTAAATCGCCTCCTGCAGCACCTGACGGGCACAAAGAAACTTCAGCCGCAGCATCTGCAAATGCCTTGCCGTTCATGATTTCATCATACAAATCTTTTGCCTCTTGTTCTGTCTTAACAAGTATGTGGCTTGCTCTAACTTCTGTTGTCATAAGTATAACTCCTTATTTCTGATATTACAGTATAATTATATCAGAAAAATTGCAAAGAAAAAGCCTGTAAGGAGAATCTCACAAGCCTGATATCAAACGGTTAAATGTTTAATTTATAAAATAGTACATAGTATTCTTTTAGATATAAGCTCACAAGTTTTCAACCAAACCTGCAAAAGAAAACTCTTATCGCAACCCCGAAAAAGTGTCTGGACTATGTGAGCTTATATTAATATTATAACCTATTTTTTTAAAGAAAACACCCTCCCGGAGAATAAATTTTTAAACTCCGGTCCTACAAATTTGTACTAATACTTTAGGATTAGCTTGGCGTATAATAAAAAAAACTTGCAAAAAAACTATTTTTATTATAGAGTTAAATACATAACAAGTCAATACATGCGGAAGTAACTCAATTGGCAGAGTCCCTGCCTTCCAAGCAGGTTGTTGCGAGTTCGAACCTCGTCTTCCGCTTTTTTATTACAATCTAAACGTTTTTTGATATAGGGATAATTATGATAAATGAAGTTATAGAATATGCGGAACAAATTAATAAGATACTAAAATCCATGCATTTTGACTTGTTTATTGAGGCAATCATTAATATTTTAGTCATTATGCTTTTGTTCAAGATGGTGAATATCTTTGAAGCCAGAACAAAAGCAAAACTCATTGAAAAACACAAGGAATCGCCGCTAATTCAATTTTTGCCGATACTTACCAGAACTTTAAAATTCGTAATTGTATTTTTGATAATAGCAGCATTTTTACAAAGCAACGGCTACTCGGTTGCATCACTGATTACAGGTTTCGGTATTACAGGTTTGGCAGTTGGCTTTGCAGCTAATGCGACCATTGCAAACGTTTTCGGTACTTTTGCAATTTTGTCCGATAGGGTTTATAAAATCGGTGATTATATTAAAATTGGAGATGTAGAAGGTACCGTTGAGGATATAAACCTTCGCTCCACAAAATTGAGAACACTTGATAATTTCTTATGCGTAATCCCGAACAGCTCTGTTTCAGGCGCTAATATTTATAATATTTCAATGGCTCATAAACGTTTGATTGACGAGACTTTTGGCATAACTTACGATACAAGTGCGGAAAAAATCCAAAGAGCCAGAGAAATTCTTGAAGAAATTGCCGAAAAACACAGTGACATTTATAATGATTCTTATGTTGTCATTGATAAACTTGCGGACAGCTCAATCAACTTGCGTCTTATTGCTTATGTCAAAACAAATAATCTTACAAAATTCAGAAAAGTAAAAGAACAGATTTTGTTTGAAGCAATCAAAAAATTCAGAGCAGAAGGGATTGAATTTGCTTTCCCGTCAAGAAGTTTGTATATTACGAAACAATAATGAAAATTAAAATTATTGCTCTTGGAAAAATAAAAGAAAATTTTTTAAAAGATGGAATTGCAGAGTTCTTAAAGCGTCTTACTCCTTATTCGTCGGTTGATATTGTTGAACTTTCTCCGATAGAAATCAGGGATGAAAATCTTACGGAAAAAGTTTTGGAGCAAGAGGCTGAAAAAATTCTGCTGCATATAAAACCGCAATCTTACGTTATTACTCTTGAAATAGCAGGAAAACAATTGACGTCAGAAGAATTTGCGGCAAAAATTGAAGATTTGACAAATACAGGCATAAGTGAAATTGTTTTCGTAATAGGTTCCTCCTGCGGACTCGGAAAATCTGTTTCTGCACGTGCTGATTTTAAAATGAGTCTTTCAAAAATGACTTTTCTGCACCAGTTTGCAAGACTTATACTTGTAGAACAAATTTATCGCGCATTTAAGATAATCAAAGGTGAAACTTACCATAAGTAACGTACCTTGTCATTCCTGCAAAAACTGATATAATTGAAGTGTTAAGGAGAAACTGCATGGAAATTAATAAAATTACAGCTAACAAAATTGCTAAGAAGCAATATAACAGTTGTAAATCAGAAAAAAATACATCAGAAATTCAGTATGAAAACAGTGATAAATTAATGAGGGAGCTTGATAAAATGGCAAATATAAACAATATAACATTCAAAGGCGACAACGCGCTTAACCTGACAACAGAAGAACTACAAAAGCGTACAAATAAAGATTACCTTATTACAAAAAAAATGTTGAAGGCAGATGCTCCGGAGTATCTTGAACTCGAAGAAGGCGACAAAAAGGCTCTAAAACACCTTGTTAAAGCCGCGTATATCCTCGAAAAAATAAATATGCAGCTTGATAATCCGCACAATCTGGAATTTCAGGAGTATCTTGAAAATGAGATAAAAAAAGGCAGCAAGGATGCTGAAATGACAAAAATCCTGTTTGACGCACAAAAAGGTATAAATGCGCTCGATACAATGTCAAACAAGATAAATCTTGCTAAGGGGCATAAAGATTTGCCAGGCAAGGGATTTTATCCTGAGGACCTGTCAAAAAAAGAATTTCATCAAATATTAATCAAGATGTTAAATGAAGGCAAAGACGATGAGGTTAAAAAGATTTTGACACAACGCACCGTTGTGGAGCGTAACGGAGATGAGCTTGTCGGTATCGACTACGTTGATAAATTCAAAGAGGATTTTGCTCAAATGGCTGATGAAATTGACAAAGCCGCAAACTATTCAACGAATAAAGAGTTTACAAAATATCTCGTCCTTCAGTCACAGGCTCTCAGAATGGCAAATCCGATGCTGGATGCTTATGCGGATAAGCAGTGGGCAACTTTGCAGGATACCCCGCTTGAATTCACCATAACAAGAGAAAATTATGAAGATGAGATGACCGGAACAATTGTTGAAAACAAAGAATTAAGCAAAATGCTTGAAGAACGTAATATTTCTCCTATCCCGAAAGATATGCTTGGATGCAGGGTTGGTATTGTAAATAAAAAGGGAACAGATGCTTTAATGGCTATAAAAAAATACCTCCCTATCCTTGCGCAGAATATGCCTTATAAGGATGAATACGAGCAAAATATTTCAACAACAGGCGACGCAAAACAAACTATGGTTGATGTTGATTTGGTTGCGGTTACCGGTGATGTCGGAGCTTACAGAGGAGGAATTACACTTGCTGAAAACCTTCCTAATGACGACAAATTATCCCTCACAATAGGCGGCGGCAGACGTAATGTTTACCATAGACAAATCCGCTTTATCAGTGATATGAACAAATTGCAGGAACGCCTTGATGCAATTCTAGACAAAGACCAGCACAAGTACTACCTTGACGAAGCAGATCACTGGTTTACAATTGGTCACGAAAACGCACACTCACTTGGCCCGAACAAAGGTAATGAAAAACTCGGCAAATACCGTAATATTATTGAAGAAAACAAAGCAGATATGGGTTCTCTGGCGTTTGTAGATTTGCTGACAGAGCTTGGAATGTACACGGACGAACAGCGGAAGCAGATTATTGTGACGACTATTGCTGATAATTTCTTAAAATCAAAACCTGAAATGAGTCAGGCTCACCGTGTCAGAACTGTTATGCAGAATAAGTACTTTGCAGAACGCGGCGCTTATGAGATTACTCCGGAGGGTAAAATCCACGTAAATATTGACAAAGTCGTCCCTATAGCTAAAGAGATGTTATCTGAAATTGTCAGAATACAAATTGACGGTGACTTTGACAAAGCTGAAAAATACGTAAAAGATAATTTTGTTTGGACTGACAATATGGAACTCATCGCTCAAAAACTCCAAAAAGTAAACAAAACGTTAAACGGAAGAACAGAATCTGAATTAGCTGAAAAATTGCTCAAGGAGGAATAATGGCAGATAAAATCATTATTTTTTCGGGAAAGCAGTATTCAGGTAAAGATACAGTTGCAAAAATAATGCTTGCGGAAATGCCTGACTATCATCGCTGCGCTATGGGTGATATAATCAAATTAACTTACGGAGCACAAAAAGGTCTGTCTTATGACGAAATAGAAAAAAATAAGCCGCTTTACAGACAGGATTTGATTGATTTAGGCAACTGGGGTCGTGCGCAGGATGCTGATTACTGGCTGAAAAAAATCATTGAACAAGACGGGAATATTATGGTAACTGATGTCAGGGTACCTCACGAATATGAAGTGTTCAAGTCAGCAGGCGCCATCTCAATCCGTGTTGAAGCTACACGTGAAACACGCGCAAGCCGTGGTCAATTAATCGGTGAAACTGATATCACTGAAACAGGTCTGGATGATATTACTGACTGGGATTATGTTATTGAAAATAATTCCGACTATGACACGCTGAAAACAAAAGTCCTTGCAATTGTTAAAGAGTTAAAAAATAAAAATTAAATCTTCTATGTTAATGAAAAAAAGGGTACAGACATAATGTTTGTACCCCTTTTTCGTTCTAAATAATTAAAATTAAACGTGCAGTATAAAACCGCCTTTATCAGCATTTTGCAAGTTGTCGCCGTCAATTTTTGCGCGGAGATTTTTGATGTATTTGTAAACGTAATCTCTAGGCAAGTCTAAAAGTGCGGCAAGGTCTTTTGCATAAACAATTTTGCCGCTGTTCTGCGCAAAATGGTCAAAGACCTTTTGTTCTCTGTCTGTGAGAGCTTTTTTGAATACAATTCTTACTTCATCACGGAGAGTATCGTTTTCAACAGTTTCCTGTTTTGGTTGAACTTTTTCTTTAACTACAGGCTTTTTAGCTGTGTTTTTCTTGACGGCTTTTTTAGTTTCTGCAGAATGTATTTCATCTTTAACTTTTGCAGCTTTTTTAGCAGTTTTTTTAGGAGTTTTTGCAGCATCTTCTTTCAGAGCTTTCAAATCTTCGGATTTTAAATGTCCGAGGGTAAAAGGTGACGGAGCAATCTCTCTTTCTCTTTCAAATGAGCGTTCTGCTATTGAATTAATTCTTTCGCCTTTTGTCTGCATCCAGTCATCTGATGTTGATACGATAGGTTTACCTTTCAACACAATATCAACGAGATCATTTGTGTGTTTTTCTTCTTCTAATTTTTTCCCCAGTCTGGCAGCGAATTCTTCTAATGTAATCTTTTCCAATGAGCTTCTCCATTGTTTAATCTCTTCCTTGCTCAAGTATTCAGACATTCATAATCTCCTTACTAAAAATAATCTCATTTACTTTTTATAATGTAGCATAAAACATTCAGAAAAAATCAAAATGTTTCATAACGTAAATTTTTATTTTACTTTTTAACAATTCTAAATATAGAATACAAGGTTAATCAAAAAGTCAGCAATCATAACATATATTGTTGATAGAATAGCGGATTTTGTGGTTGATAGTCCGACTTCTTTGGCACCGCCTTTTGTTTCATACCCCTGAGTTGCACAGACTAATGCAATCAGAGCACCGAAAATTGCTGCTTTCAAAAGGCTTATATAGATATCTTTAGTCGCCATCCACGCCCAGACTGAGTGCATATATCTTGCAGGGTGAAGATCAATAGTTGCTGATGAGACAATCATACCGCCTGCAATTCCGACAAATTCTGCAAGCAAGACTACCATCGGGACAGTCACCGCTGCTGCAAGAATTCTCGGAGTAAAATAGTAGCCGACAGGGTCAACTTTTAGAATTTTCATTGCATCAACCTGTGACGTTACCTGCATATTAGCGATTTCTGCACAAATTGCAGTACCTGCCCTTGCCCCTATTGCAAGTGCGGCAAAGCCTGGCGCAATTTCTCTAATCATAACGATTGCAATTGTTCCGCCTATATATGTGTCAGCTCCTGACATAAGGAATTGTTTTGACACCTGTATTGCAATGGTTGCAGCTGCAATAAATGCTATAATTAGTGAAATAGAAAGTGAATCATAGCTGATAGAAGCCGCCTGAGAAATTACCGCTGATAATCTTACCTGCCTTGAAAACAGATATTTGAAACATCGTATTAGATTTTGAACACACAGTCCTAAAAAATTTATCATTATTTTTCTTTCAATTTATTAATAAATTGGCATACACCATTTTTTATATTTGGCAATTTTACCTCTAACAACATCAAAATACAGCCTTTGAAGTTCTTTTGCTACCTCGCCAACATCACCGGAACCGAGTTTTCTGCCGTCAATTTCCGTAATCGGGCTGACCTGGGCTCCGGTGCCGCAATAGAAGGCTTCATCAGAAATATAAAGTTCGCTCCGGTCTATTGTCCGTTCTTCAACTTCAAGCCCTAGGACGTTTTTAGCAAGTTCGATAATTGTATTTCTTGTAATACCTATTAAAATATTATCAGTCTGGGAAGAAGTCACAAGTCTGCCTTTTTGCACAAGGAAAAGGTTCATAGCAGAGCCTTCCGTAACATTTCCGGTTTCATCCAGAACAATAGCGTCGTCAAATCCTGCGTTATGAGCGTCTGTCTTAATCAGTGCAGCATTAGCGTAGGAACCGGTAATTTTTGCTCTTGGAGGAATAGCATTGTCGCTGTTTCTTCTCCAGCTTGAAACACATACCCGCAAACCTTTTGAAAGGTCAATGTAGTCCCCCATTTTGTTTGTGATTATCAAAAAAGAATCTTCATTATCATACAACCCCGGGCCGACATTTCTACCGGATTTGTAAATAACAGGGCGTATATAGCAGTTTTCTTTGTAATTATTTTTCTTTAAGAGTTTTTTAGTAATATCGCAGTATTCTTCAACAGAATGAGGATTTTTCATCATCATAATTTTACTGCTGTTTATAAGTCTTTCAAAATGTTCAGGAGCACGAAAAGCATATAATTGTTTTTCATCTTCATTGTAATATGCTCTAATTCCTTCAAATACGGCAGTGCCGTATAAAAAAGCATGAGTGTGAACGTGAATACACGCTTTTGAAGCGTCAACAAAGCTGCCGTTCATATAATAATACTCTGCCATATTCCCTCCTTAAAGCGAATTATGACATTATATTATCATAAAAGTATGCGCTTTGGTTTTATATTTACAATAATTTATTTTTTATCAACTGCGGCGATGAATTTTTTAGCGTCATTAATAGGGATAGCAAAGCCAATACCAATATTGGAAATATTATTATCCGGATTAAAAATAGACTGGCTGATACCGATAACTTCACCAGACGAATTTACAATAGGACCGCCTGAACAGCCAGGATTTATGGCTGCATCTGTTTGAATTTTATTTTTAGCATAATCAATTCTTGAGACAATTCCCTGTGTCAGAGTGCCGGAAAATCCAAATGGATTCCCTATAGCAAGCACTTTTTGTCCGACTTTAACTTTTTCAGAATCTCCGAATTCAACAGTTTGCAGTTTCTTTTTGGCATCAATTTTTAAAAGAGCAAGATCATTATTTTTCCCCATAATAGAAACTACTTTGCCCTTATATGTTTGTCCGTTATAGGTAGTAATATCAATATCGTTGCTGTCTTCAACAACATGGGAGCCAGTCAGGATAAGTCCGTCAGAGCGCACGATACACCCGGTTCCGGCGGAAAATCCGTCAGGGAGATTTGCCTCTATTGAGACAATTGCAGGATTTATTTTTTCATAAACCGAAATATTTATCATCTCATCAGGTTCGTAGTTTGCGGCGCTTGCTCCGGTTATAGTAATCACAAATGCTGTCAGAAAATACAGTATTCTTTTTATCATATTTCCCCCTTATTTTATTATGATTATGCGATAACTCTATAAATATTCACTTACTCTTTGCAAGTTTTTTTGTGTAGTTATTGTAATTATTAAAATTTTAATGTATAATTCAGGCAAGACTTAAATCAAAAGTTTATTTAAAAAGGAGAATTAAAAAATGAGCAGAATTGAATTATTCAGACAACATTTGAGAGAAAAAAGAGCAGTAAAAGTTATAGCTGGTATCGACAATTTTGATATTGAAAATATTAAAAAAGTTGTTACATCTGCAACGGAATCAGGCGCAAGCGCTATTGATATTTGTGCAGACGCCGATATTATCAGAGAAGTTCGCTCAATGACTGAACTTCCTTTGTTTGTATCTTCTGTAAAACCGGAAGAACTTGTTCGTGCTGTTGAACTCGGTGCTGATGCAATTGAACTCGGCAACTTTGATGCTTTATACAAAAAAGGCGCTTCTTTCACCGCAGAAGATGTTCTCAATCTTGTTCACCAAACTATTGATATGCTCGGTGACAACAGAGTGTTCTTCTCAGTTACAATTCCGGGCGACCTTGATGTAACTTCTCAAATTGAACTTGCAAGAAAACTCGAAACTATGGGTATTGATTTAATCCAGACAGAAGGTTACTTCTCAGCTTCTTCTCAGGCTGACGGTGTAAGAGGCTTGATGGAAAGAGCACAATTGACTCTTGCTAACACTGTAGAACTTTCAAGAAACATTGACTTGCCTATCATGACAGCTTCTGGCATCAACCCGACAACTGCACCTTTCGCATTCGCTGCAGGCGCAAGTGCTATCGGCGTTGGTTCATGCATTAACAAAATGGATTCAACACTTTCTATGATGGCTACTATAAGAAACCTCGTTGAAATTGCTGAAAAAAATACACAACATGTTCTTGAACTTGTGTAGAGTTTAATTTACTAAGTATAAAAAAGGTTCCCGGATTGTTCTTCTCAGTTGAAACTGTCGGGAACCTTTTTTTATACACAATTATTTACATATAATGGCATTTTTTTTAGATTTCGGCTAAAATTATACTGTTGAAAGAGGGATAACCATGGAATTTATTTTTAATTTACTTTACATTTATGTAGCGTTATATTCACTTTATTTTCTGGCATTGGCGCTGAGAAACCTGAATGACAGACCATTCCTGATTGAAAAAAGATATGTTCAATTTGAAGACAAAGACAATATTGCGGTTGTAATATACGCACATAACAACGCGGATTCCCTCTATAATATTGTAAATGAACTAAAGCAGCAGGATTATCCGATAAACAGTTTTAGAGTATTTGCGCTGCTTGATAATTGTAGTGACGGCTCGGAAGAATTATTTGCAGGCGAGCCCTTTGTCAATGTAGTCAATATAAAAGATGTAGGTACAGTCGGAAAAGATCAGGCGGTTTCCATATTGCTTGAGGAACTTCGCAATGACGACTGGATTGATTCATTTCTGTTTATAGATGCAAACAGAAGTATTGCGCCGGACTTTCTTTCTACAGTAAACGCCGCACTGACAAATAATTATGTATTGAGCGGTGAAACTATCATTGATGCAGAAAAACTCGGCCCGGTTGCAAAGATTAAAGCAGCATACCAGAAATATCACATGAATTTTATGCGCAAGGCTCGTTCACTCTTCGGGCTTGCATCGAGAGCTGATTCAGGTGTATTTATTATCAAAAAAGATATAGTGGATCAGATAGGCTCAGTCGATTTTAAAGACATAAATTCGGAATTAAAATACAGCTTGCTGTTGTCAAACATAAAATTCAAGTGCACTTACAATCCGAACATACAGACTGTTGCGGAAGCTGAAAGTTATGTTTTTGAAAAACCGCGGCTTTCTGTGAGACTGAATTTATTCCAAAATTGCATCACCAAAATTTGGAGTAAAAATTTCGTGTTTGCTGAACATACATTATCACTGCTTTACCCTAACATCTGGTTTATGCTGATTGCATACGCGTTTATATTAAAACATTCTTATGAATATTACTTTTTTGTAGATTTCAAAATTGTTTTATTCTCATTTATGCTGTACGCGGCTGGTTTTGGCATAAGTTTAATAAATTCAAAGTTGTCGGTCAAGGAAATGGGACTTCTCTCACTCTATCCGGCATATTCATTCTGCCATATTTTGAACAATCTTCCTCCGGTCAGAAAAATCAGAAACAAAATAAAAAATATAGAAGAATTGCCTAAAAATACAGAAAAAATGTCAGTGGATGTTATTGTTTCAACGAACAAAACTGATTTACCCTGCAAGCTGGAATTTATATCTGAAAACGGACTTGCCAAAGTCAAATTCATTTACAAGAATAAAAAGTTCACAACGTCAAGTCATTTGCGTGTGATTGATGCTTTGCAGGAGTTAAAATTTAAACTGGATGAGCACGGATTTATCCTAAAAATTTGCAATTGCTGTTCTCATTACACGGCGTGCAATGACGGTTCAAGAAACATGATAAAGGGTTTCTGCAACAGTGATTACCCAAGCCCGTCTATAAAAGAGCCTAAGCCTACATTTATCTGGAACACTTGTCCTGAATTTACGCCGGCAAAATTGAACAATATTATCCAGGAAATGGTAGAACAAAGTACTACCACGACTCCGGCTGCTAAGGTCTAAAGCTGTGTTTTGCGTGCAAAGAGTGCCGCGGATTTTTTTGAAATGATATTGCTCGGCAAATTACAAACAAAGAGCAATGTTATTTGAGGACGATAGCGCGAACGAAGTGAGTCGCGTGTTCCGAAAATAATATTGCTTTTGTTTGTATAAACCTATCAATCTCAAATTATTTTTTCAAAACTTCCGCAAGCATATAAAATGAGCCGCAGACAATTGTCATCGTATTTTCAGCAGGCGGAAGCTCTTTCAATGACTTAAATTCCTTTGCTGTATACGGGCAGGCTGACTGGAGCTCTTCAAATGTACAGGAGTTTTTATTGTTGAAGTGATAAAAATATATTTCATCGCCTTTTTGGAAAAGTATTTCCATCATTTTTTTGTAGTCTTTATTTTTCAAACAGCCGAACACAAACCTGCGGAATTTATCCGGATAATAAAAATCAAGACTTTCCCTTAGTCCTGCAATTCCATTTGGATTGTGCGCCCCGTCTATGATTAAATTTTCATCTTCTATAACCTGGAACCTGCAAGGGTGCTGTACTTTTTTCAACCCCTCATCAACAACTGACTGCGGAATTTCAGGGTAAACAAGTTTAAGTGCAGCAAGCGCCAGCGCCAGATTTTCCTGCTGGTAAATACCTTTTAATGACAAATTGGTAGTATCTGCAAATGGTGCCGTAAATAGCAGAAGGGAATTTTTTTCATCCGCAGCATCTTTTATTGCCTCGTAGCCTTCAGATGTAACAACAGGACAATTTTCCTTAATAATACCGGCTTTTTCAAAAGCTATTTTATCTTTTGTGCTTCCAAGACGCTCAGTGTGATCCAGATCTATGTGAGTAATTATTGCGCAAAGATTCTTTTTTATAACGTTAGTTGCGTCAAATCTGCCTCCCAGTCCTGTTTCCAAGATAACTACATCAACTTTTTTATCAGCAAAATATTTAAACGCTGTCGCCGTCAAAATTTCGAATTCAGTCAGATGTATATTATTTTTATCCGCAAGAGAACAAATTTCCGTTACATATCCGGCGAAGTCATCTTTGCTTATGTCTTGACCGTTAATTTTGATACGCTCGGTATATTCAAAAATATGCGGGCTTGTATAAAGTCCGACAGTCAGTCCATATTCTTTTAAAACAGCAGCTAAAATAGCGCATACAGAGCCTTTACCATTTGTCCCCGCAATGTGGAAGCATTTCAGTGAGTCTTGAGGATTGCCTAACAGCTCCAAGATAGCTGAAATTCGCTCAAGTCCGAGATTTATGTAGAATTTGCCCTGTGAGGTTAATGTTTTTATAGCTTTTTTATAATCCATAATTTTTTAACCTAAATTTTGAAGTTCTCGCGCAATTATTTCGGTTGCATCCGGCTTTGCCATAAATCTTGCATTTTTTTGTAAATTTTCAAGCAAATCCGGATTTTTTATTAATTCAGTAATTTTTTCAAGCAGCATTGTGGGGCTGGTCTCCGAATCTTCAAGATAGAGCGCCGCGTTCTGATTTACCATAAACTGAGCGTTTTTGCGCTGATGGTCAGCTGCCGCAAACGGATAAGGAATTAATATTGAAGCAATGGAGCTTGCGCAAAGTTCGGATATACTCAATGACCCCGCCCTTGATACTGCTATATCAGAAGCCTTCAATACAGTCACCATATCATCAAAATAAGGTTTTATAGTAAGGTTTCTGTCATCTGCAAAAGTCGGATATACTTCTTTCAAACGGGCGATTGTGTTATCGTAATTTTTTCTGCCTGTCTGAAAAATAATTTGCATATTATAATCTCTGGACAAGGTTTTTAAAATTTCAACAGCTGCGTAGTTTATCGTTTTGGCCCCCTGAGAACCGCCCATTATGCAGAGTGTAGTTTTGTTGTCAAGTCCGAGATAATTTCTTGCTTCAGCCTTTGTGAGGGTCTTAAAAGCCTCTCTTATCGGGTTGCCGTTGATATGGCAATTGTCATTTTTGATATATTTTTTTGCGCATTCAAAAGACAATGAAACAGCCTTTGCGCCGGGGGCTAATTTTCTGGTTACAAGTCCAGGCTGGGCGTCACAATCATGCATCATGTAAGGTGCTTTTTTAGAATATTTTGCTGCCAAAAGCATCGGCGCAGATACATAGCCTCCGGTACCGAAAATTGCATCCGGGGTGTATTTTTTTAGATAAATCAAAGATTTACAGCATGCAACAGTTAAATCCCAGAGCCATTTAATCATCCCGATAGAAAATTTGCGCGGCATACCGTGTACATTGACAGGCAAAAATTCATACCCTTTTTGCTCTGCAATTCGGTATTCCAGATTTTCCGGATTACCGATATAATAAATTTTGGCGTCTCTTTCGTGCTCTCTGATGTAGTCAGCAACCGCAATTGCCGGATAAATATGCCCGCCTGTTCCGCCGCCTGTTATAAAATAAATTCTTGGTTTATTATACATTTTGATTCCTTATTTTTTTAATTTTTTTCTTAGATATATTGAGCAAAATTCCTACCATCCACAAAGATACAATGAGTGAAGAACCGCCATAGCTAATGAATGGGAGCGGCACACCGGTTGTAGGGAAGAATGAACTTGCTACACTCATATTCAAAAAAGCCTGAAAACCTATCGAAAAAGTCAACCCGACAGCAAGCAGCTTGCCGTACATATCAGGACAGCGGGAAGCAATGATAAAGCCTCTGTGTATAAACGTCCAGAATAATCCTATTACAAGGAGGCATCCAACCCATCCGAGCTCTTCTGCGATTATCGCAAAAATAAAGTCAGTATGGCATTCAGGGAGATAGGAAAGTTTCTGTATAGAGCCGCCGTATCCGACCCCTGTCAGACCGCCCGATGCAAATGCAATCAAAGATTGAATAATGTTATATCCTGCGCCCTGCGGGTCAAGTTCCGGATGCCGCCATGTCCTCAGTCGTGTTAACTGGTATGGCTTTATAATAGTTGTAAGACCGACAATAATTGTTGTAATTCCTGCTATCATGCAGCTGAAAAAGAGTTTCAATGAGCCGCCGGCACACAAAAACATAACAACAGAGACTGACAAAAGCAGTATAACCATACTAAGGTTCGGCTGAATGAATATAAAAAATATCATACCGATTATCGGCAAAAACGCCAGCATCCATTTGTTTTTGTCAAACAAATTTGCGTCATACCTGAAAGCACTTGCAAGCAGAAGCACAACCGCGGGTTTTGCAAACTCTGAAGGCTGCAACTGAAACCCTGCGATATTAATCCAGCGTTTTGCACCGTTTACCATAACGCCAAGCGGTGTAAAATCAACAAGAAACAATAATATTAGTATTGATACAAATACAACATTATTCCATTGCGCAAGCTTTTTATAGTCATAATTAGTGAAAAATTTCAGACCTAAAAATCCGACAACAAAACTTATCAATTGTTTGATAAGAAATTGAGCGGGATTTCCGCCGTCATCAAGGCATTTTGGCGCAGAAGCAGAAAATATCGCCATAAACCCGATTATAACAAGAAAAGTCACTACTATAAGAAGTGTTTTGTCAGGTGCTGACTCGATAATACTCTGTATAGGCTGATCTTTATACCGCGGATTTTCTCTACCGCGGTTATCCGAGTTTCGATAAGACATATTCCTTGAACACCTCTCCTCTTTCTTCGTAACTTCTGAACATATCAAAGCTTGCGCAAGCCGGCGACAACAAAACTATATCAGGATTTAATTCAATGGATTTGTCGATTGCGCTCTGCATTGAATTTTCTCTGATAATATTGTCAAACCCGTCTGCTTTCAGATTTTCCTCAAATCTCTGTGCGGCTTCTCCAATCAATACAACGGTTTTAATATGATTTTTTACCTCGTCGCAAAATTCTTTCAGGTCAGTATTCTTGTCACGCCCGCCTGCTATCAATACAACATTCGGCTCGTTGAAAGATTTTATCGCAACAATAGAAGCCTCCGGATTTGTACCTTTGGAATCATTATAGAAAGTTGTACCGTTAATTGTTGCGACCTTTTCCAATCTATGTTCAGGCGCTTTAAAAGACATAATGGCTGATTTTATATTTTCATTTGAAACACCAATCAGCTTTGCGCAAATAACCGCGCACATTATATTCTGATAATTATGTTCGCCCACAAGCGGACAATCGGCAAGTTTTATGATTTCTTCTTCCTTGCCGTTTCTTTTATAGAAAATCGAGTCATCCTTTTCATAACAGCAATTTGTGTCAGTTTCTTTAGCAAACAGGAACACTTCTCCGGCTGCTTGCGGTGCAAATTCCAGCAGTTTTGGGTCTTTGCCGTTTAAAACAGAAAAAGCAGGATTTTGCGGGAATTTAAAAATTCTTGCCTTTGCCTCAAAATAATTCTCTAATCCCTGGTGCCAGTCGATGTGGTCAGGTGTAAAATTTGTCCAAATACTAATCAGAGGCTGCAAAGACGGGCTCATTGCCAGTTGAAACGAACTCAGTTCACAAACCAGATAATCATTGTCATCATCTATCAAATCACACGGTGGTTTACCTATATTACCGCAAGCCGGTGCTTTAAATTCAGTTGAAAGTATATGCGAGGTCAGAGCTGTTGTTGTAGTTTTGCCATTGGTACCGGTTATTGCAACAAAAGGCGTCGATGTCTGCGTATAAGCTAATTCAATTTCAGAAATAACATGAACTTTTGCCTCTTCAAGTCTCTTCATAATTTCGCTGTGAGGCGGAATGCCCGGGCTTGTAATCGCAAGGTATGCGTCTTTTATAAATTCATCGCTGTGTCCGCCGGTTTCAATCTTTATCCCGAGTGCTTCCAGTTCTTTTATCTTTTCAATATCCTGTTCAGTAGGCATGCGGCTCTCGGTCAGGTAAACATCAGCACCCTTTTTATTCAAATATTTTGCCGCGGAAATTCCGCTTTTTGACAAACCCAATATTAATACTTTTTTTTCAAACCAATTTAATCTCATTTTAGATAAATCCTTTCATTGTCAAATAAAAGATGGTCGCCGCAATCAAAGAACACAAAAGCGAAAATATTGAAAACACAACAACAATCTTTTTTTCGCTCCAATTGCAAAGCTCAAAATGGTGATGTATGGGAGACATTTTAAAAACGCGCTTGCCTGTCAACTTATAGCTCGTGACCTGAATAATGACAGAAAGTGTTTCAATAACAAACACAGCACCGAGAAATATCAGCAGGATTTCAAATTTACCCATCACCGCAAGAGTACCAAGCAGACCGCCAATCGCAAGCGAGCCTGTGTCGCCCATGAACACCTGTGCCTTTGGCTTGTTGTACCTTAAAAATCCTACAAGTGCACCGGCAACTGCCGCAGATATAATAGCAACTTCAGGATATCCGGAAAACAGCGCAATAATTGAACATATCGCAAAAGGAAACATCCCTGTTGCTGCAGCTAATCCGTCAAGCCCGTCTGTCAGGTTATAAGCGTTTGAGGCGCCGGTTATTACAAATACTGCAAAGAACGGATAAAGCCACTTTAAATCAAGTTCATAGTGTCCGAAATTAACGATACTGCCGTTTGTGTAATTCATCATTACATACATTGCAGGCAAAAGTGCAATTGCAATTTGTCTTAATAGCTTGCCGCGCGGAGACAAGCCGTCGTTGCCTTTGCCTTTGAGCTTAATATAATCATCCTGAAATCCAGCAAGTGTATAAAACAGAAAAGTAATTAGTATGATAAAAGCGCTTGTTGTGAGCCTTTGCGCCAGCAATAAAACAACAATTGACGCAAGGATTGCCGCAGTAATAATAAACACTCCCCCGGTTGTTGGGGTACCTTGCTTCTTTGCGTGTGCTTCAGGTGCAACATCTTTTATATACTGTCCAATCATGTGCTTTTTTAGCCAGTCAATATACGGAACCCCGAATAACAGGCACAAAATTAAACCCAGTAAAAATGCCACTGCTGCCATTATCATAAGTTATTTTCTCCCTTTACCATATTTATTATTTCCTCAAACTTCATTGCTCTGGAAGCTTTCAAGAATATCGTAGTACCGACATTTACATTTTCAAGTATGTAACGGGCAGCTTCACAATTTGAGTTGAAATTTTTAACGTCAAATCCGTCTTTTTTAAGCTCTTCGCCTGTTTCTTCCGCCAGCGTCCCTACCGTGAGAAAGCTGGTTGTATGCGGCTTTGATGCTAAAAATTTGCCGACTTCCCTGTGCAGAGCAGTCTCCTGCTCACCGAGCTCGCCCATATCCCCGAGAATAACAACGGAATCCGGATATAACTCCATAAACGTTGAAACAGAAGCCTTCATAGAATCAGGATTTGCATTGTAACTGTCGTTTATAAATTTATACCCGTTAATCTCCTGTACTTCCCAGCGTTTTTCAATCGGATGATACTTCTTCAACCCTTCCGCAATCTCGTTGTGAGTCATACCCAGCTTGATACCGGTTTCAATTGCAGCCAGAGAATTTTCCACATTATATTCACCCTCAACGTTTAGCTCATAAGCTTTGTCTTTATATGTAAATTTGGTATACCCGGGCTTTTGTGCAAGTATTTCAACATCAGAGAGAGTATAGTAAGTTGTGTCCCCCTTGTACTCATTAAATTTCTTTATTCTGTCTTGATTTAGTGTAATGAACGCGCCTTCGGGCTTTATATATTTTGTAAGTTCACATTTAGCTTTTGCAATATTATCAAGTGAGCCCAAAAGTCCGACATGAGCAGAACCGGCATTTGTGATAATGCCAATATCAGGTTTTGCGTATTGTGCAATTTGCTCAATCTGTCCGGGACCTCTCATTCCCATTTCAACAATTAAAATCTCAGTGTCAGGCGGCATAGTGTTTACAGTTTCACAAAAACCGATTTCGTTATTGTGATTTGAGAAAGTTTTATGGGTTCTGAATTTTTCCGAAAGAACCGAATACAGCATCTCCTTGGTAGTTGTTTTGCCTGAACTGCCAGTGATACCTACAGTTACAACATTCTGCTTTTCAAGATAAAAGCCGCAGATGTCAAGATAAGCTTTCAGAGTATCTGCAACCTTTATAATAATTGGAGAGTGTGCGTCTGATTTTGTTGTTAGGCATCCTGATGCACCAGCTTGGACAGCTTTATCAATAAAATTTTCACCGTCAAATTTGGCGCCTTTTAGCGGAATATAAATATCACCGTATTTTATATTTCTGGTATCGGTAGAAAACGTAAACTCTTTCTCTCCGGTTACGTTTTTTATTAATTCTCCCTTACAAGCCTCTAAAATTTCTTCTATGCTCAATTTCATAACACATTCTATGATACTCCAAAAAAATATTAGAATACATAAAGTTAATAAATATTAATACTACTTGACAGTTGATTTTGACTGGGTGATAATGATTTTACGTGTATAGTAAAGGTAAATCGTTGATAAATACCCCGAGATGCCGAATTGACGGGTTACGAGACCTAAAATGAAAGGAAATTAAGATGTACGCAATTGTAGAAACTGGCGGAAAACAGTATCAAGTTGAAGAAGGACGTTATGTTGACGTCGAATTGTTAGACGGTGAACAAGATTCAAAAGTTATTTTTGATAAAGTCGTTATGATTGTTAACGGTAAAAAATCAAAAGTTGGACAACCTTATGTAGACGGCGCTTGCGCTGAAGGTTCTATCGTTAAACATGACAAAGCTAAAAAAGTTATCGTTTACAAACAAAGACCTAAAAAAGGTTACAGAAAAAAACAAGGTCACAGACAGGGCTTTACAAGAGTTATGATTTCTAAAATCAGAACTTCTGCCCAAAAGAAAGCTGCTGCTGATTCTGCAGAAGCATAAGTATTAGTGATAGCAAATAATTACAAGGAGATATAAAAATGGCACATAAGAAAGGTATGGGATCTACCCGTAACGGTCGTGACTCCGAAGCGAAGCGCTTAGGCGTTAAGAAATTCGGCGGCGAAATGGTTACCTGCGGTAACATTCTTGTTCGTCAAAGAGGCACTAAAATTCACCCGGGCAACAATGTTGGCATCGGCAGTGATGACACTCTTTACGCTCTTATTGACGGTCAGGTTAAATTTGAATCTCACAGACGTGACAGAAAACAGGTTAGTGTTTACGCTGTGTAGTTAATTTAAAGTAAATAGTAATGAGAAAGACCGGTGGGTTTACTGCCGGTCTTTTTGCATGTTAATTTTTGTAACTAAAAGTATATACGATTTTAAAGTTTTTGCTCCTCCGTGACGATAAATAATATGTAATCAGAAACTTATAAAGGAGAATTTATATATGCTTAAAAAGATTGTAACACCTTCGTGTAATGTATGCGACAGTGTGGAATTTATATTAAGAGGAGCGAGAAAACGCCGCTCTATGGCGATGGCTAACGCAAATATGATTAATGCGGATGCCGGTATTCAGGCGAGATTGGTAGCAGTTAAGTAAGTGGCTGTTATCTCGTGATTAAATAAGATAGTTGAGAGTAAGAAAAGACCGTCAGGATAATCCGGCGGTCTTTTAATATTGCGATAATTATTTTTTGTTGTATAATAGCTTTGTGGATAATTTTATTATCAATTAAGATTTGTTAGTAGGGATGTTTTAAATATGACTATTCAAGATTGGTTTGAAAAACGTAAAGAGGCTCAAATTCAAAGAAGAGCTCTTGAAGCAAAAGTTGAAGTCGAGGGAAATCCTGACCTGTGGACAAAATGTGTTCACTGTGATTCACAGCTTCTTAAAAAAGATTTGGAAGATAATGACATGGTTTGTCCAGTCTGTGATTATCATTTCAGGATAAATGCAACAAAAAGAATCAAGCAGCTCTTTGATGAAGGCTCTTTTGAAGAATTATTCAAGGATATCAAACCGACTGACCCGCTTGATTTTGTTGATACAGAGCCGTACAAAGAAAGATTGGAAAAAGCTCATGCTAAAACTAATCTTGATGAAGCCGTAATCACCGGACTTGCATCAATTGAGGGTCATCGAATGGCTGCTGCTGTAATGGATTTTGACTATATGGGCGGTTCTATGGGCAGTGTAGTCGGAGAAAAAGTTACAAGATTGATTGAAAAAGCTATTGAATTAAAGCTCCCTGTACTTGCAATAACCTCCTCAGGCGGAGCAAGAATGCAGGAAAGCGCATTGAGCCTTATGCAAATGGCAAAAACATCCTGCGCATGTTCAAGACTAGATGAAGCCGGGCTTTTGTATGTAAACTTGCTTACAGAACCTACTTTTGGCGGAGTTACAGCGAGCTTCGGAACCCTGGGCGACATTATTGTTGCGGAACAGGGTGCAAGAATAGGGTTTGCTGGCCGCAGAGTTATTGAACAAACTATCAGACAAAAACTTCCGTCTGATTTCCAGACAGCAGAATATTTGCTTAAATACGGTCAGGTAGATGTTGTTTCTTCCAGAAAAGACTTGAGAAAAACTCTCGCAAATATATTTGCTATGCATAATAATTAAGAGGTACTATATGACAGTTTTGGATTTTGAAAAACCTATTATGGAAATTCAGGAAAAAATTGAAGAACTAAAGAAAATAAGTGCGGAGTCCGGTATGGATTTAAATAAAGAAATAGAAACATTTGAGCAGCAGGCTGACGATTACAAAAAAGAACTTTACGCAAATTTGAAACCGTCACAAAAGTTGCAGATAGCAAGACACCCTGAAAGACCAAACTTTTTGGACTATGTAAACCTCATGTGTACCGATTTTGTTGAACTTCACGGTGACCGTGAAGGTATGGACGATAGAGCAATAATAGGCGGACTGGCAAAACTTGACGGACGTCCGGTCATGATTATCGGAACTATGAAAGGCAAGTCAACAAAAGAAAACCTTGAATATAACTTTGGTATGCCTCAGCCTCAAGGGTACAGAAAAGCTTTAAGACTTTTTAAACACGCAAGCAAGTTCAAATTGCCAATCATCACAATTATTGACACACCTGGCGCATACCCTGGTATTAGCGCAGAAGAAACGGGTCAAGGTGTTGCAATTGCAACAAACCTCAGAGATATGGCAAAATTGGAAGTGCCTGTAATTGCGATTATCTCAGGGGAAGGCTGCTCCGGAGGGGCACTAGGACTCGCTGTTGCAAACAGAGTTTATCTGCTTGAGCATGCTTATTACACGGTAATTTCGCCGGAAGGATGTGCCTCCATTCTGTTCCGTGATGCTTCAAAAGCCGCAGTTGCCGCAGATGCACTTAAAATTACAGCTCAGGATTTGCTGAAATTCAATATTATTGACGGTGAAATCAAAGAACCTGTCGGCGGTGCACATAATGATTATGATCTGATGGCTCATAATATGAAGGAAACAATTTTATCTGCCCTTTCTGAACTTGACAAAATGAGCCCGCAAGAACTTAAAAATGACAGATACGATAAATTCAGACACATGGGTGCATATCTGGAGTAGGTTTTATGAACTCTTACTATGAACTGCAAATCAAGATTAATCCTGCAATAGAGGATATTGTTTCTGATATTTGTTTTGAAAATCTTCCCTGTGAAGGGATTGTCCTTGCAGAGGAAGCTTACAAAGACCTGGAAATGATTTCAACAACAGAAGGCACATTAAGAGTTTTTCTCTCATCCGACGAAAATGATGCTGAACCTGTTACAGAAGATTGTGTAAAAAAATTACTTTTTGAACAGAGAGAACTCCTCAAATCACGCGGTTTAAGCGATGAAGAGCTCGGCAGTTGGGAATTTTCTTTTGTTGAAAAAGAAAATGAGGATTGGTCAAAAAAATGGAAAGAAAAATGGGATATCACCAGAGTATCTGATAAAATTGTAGTAGTGCCTGACTGGCTTGAATATACCCCGAACGATGGTGAAATTGTAATACGCCTTGAGCCGGGGTGTGCATTCGGCACCGGAACTCATCAGACTACACAGTTATGCATGAAAGCTATTGAAAAATATATGCACTCAGATGCAAAAATGGCTGATATTGGTACAGGCAGCGGTATTTTAGCAATTTGTGCTGCAAAATTCGGCGCCTCATACGTTTACGGCTGTGATAACGATGAATCTGTTATCGATGTTGCCCGTGAAAATGCTGTTAAAAATAATGTTCAATGTATTTTTGAATTGAATACTGCAGATAAAGTTAATGATACATTTGATTTTATTTGTGCAAATATTTTACACAATGTGCTCGCTGAAATTATGGGCGATTTAAAAAATCTTATGAATGCTGATGCTAAAATGGTACTGTCTGGTATTCTTGATGAAAAAAAACAGGTTGTACTGGATGCAATTAATAAAAATGGCTTAACTCTTATTGAAGAAATGCATCAAGACCAATGGGTTGCGCTGATTGTTAAAAATGAGGAGGCGTTTTATTGATATACGGCAAAGAATTTGAAATAGTTTTTTTACTAGTTTTTGCAGTCTTGTTTGGTTTAATAGCTTATTTGGTGTTCAACATATTAAAAGGTTCATTTAACGAAATATTTGATTGTGATTATTACGATGAAATTAAATCAAATTCAACTGCTGAACCTCTGAAAATATTTACAACTCGTATTTCCAGCATAAACTGGCTCATTTATAGAGGTTTTTATGCTGATGTTGAAATTTATTCTGATTTTATAGTTTTTAAGATTTTTAACAGAGCTTTAGTTGTTAATGATTTTTCAAAATTAAAGTTAACCGGCAAATTTACCTCAACTTTAATTGTTAATTCTGGTAAAAATAAAATAAAACTTCCGTTAGGTATGGAAGAATATGAATATATAAAGAAATTTTTGGAGGAACACAATGTCTAAAACAGCAATAATAATTCCGGCACGCTACGGCTCAAGCCGTTTGGAGGGCAAACCGCTTATAGAAGTCCTTGGAAAGCCGATAATACAATGGGTTTATGAAAAAGCGCAACAGTCTAAGCTTGCAGATATTATTATTGTCGCGACGGATGATGAAAGAATTTTTAATACCGTAACTTCTTTCGGAGGAAATGTCGAAATGACCTCAACTTCACATAAATGCGGCAGTGACAGAATCAGAGAAGTTGTTGACCGTCATCCTGAGATATCTTATATTGTTAATTTACAGGGGGATGAACCTCTGATTACACCGGAAAGTATTGATGAAGTTATTAAAAACGTAAAAGATGATGCTGCCGCTGATATTTCAACTCTTGTTAGACCGTTGAACGACGAAAATGATATTAATAATCCTAATTTAGTCAAGTGCGTAAGAGATTTAAGCGGATTTGCGCTATTTTTTTCGCGCTCAAAAATTCCGTATGAAAGAAACTGCGGGATAGCTGAGTTCTGGGGGCACCTTGGAATTTACGGATACAAGCGTAATGCGCTTTTAAAAATGACGTCCCTTCCACAGTCTCCGCTTGAAAGGACTGAAAGCCTGGAACAACTTAGAGCGCTGGAAAACGGTATGAGAATAAAAACTTCGGTTGTTGACTTTGTTCCTGTCGGTATTGACACTGCTGATGATCTTGAAAAATTTAAAAGCATTGTTGCATCAAAACTGTGAGTTTTAACATGTTTTTTTTGAGGGACTTATATAGCAAATGCCGCAGCTGCTATAAAAACTCTTCATTCTGAGTGCTGTAGGCGTAGGAATCTCTTTTATTTAGATGTTTAGTTAACGCTCAGTATGCAGACGCTTTGTTTTTTGACGGATTTTACTATATAAATCTCTTTTCTGATAAATATATAGAATTTATCAGAAAAATGCTTGCAATTTTTGTTAAATTATATTAATATATCGTTATAAATATTTAAGAAAATTAAGAAAAAGCAATATTTATTAATAAAAAATATTAGTGTTTGAATGTGATTAATTAAAATGTAAGGAAAAGACTATGACAGAAAATGCAGAAATGACTACTACTGAAAATGAAGATCGTCAAAGAATTCTTTTAGCCGATGATGAAGCTTCAATCAGACGTATTCTAGAGACCAGATTAAAAATGGCCGGTTATGATGTGTACACAGCTGCTGACGGTGAAGAAGCCGTTAATGCATTTAATAAATATAATCCTGATTTGGTTGTTTTGGATGTTATGATGCCAAAGATGGACGGTTATGGTGTAACAAGAGAAATCAGACGTACTGCTGATGTTCCGATTATTATCCTGACTGCATTGGGTGATGTTTCTGAAAGAATTACAGGACTTGAGCTTGGTGCTGACGATTATGTAATTAAACCATTTTCTCCGAAAGAATTAGAAGCTCGTGTCAAGGCTGTATTAAGAAGAACAAATAACAGAGAAACGATTACACCGAGCGGCAAAGTTACCAAAAATGTAATAACAACAGGTAATATCAAAATTGATACAGCAAGACGTCAGGTATACAGAAAAAATGACAGAATTCGTTTAACCGGTATGGAATTTAGTCTTTTGGAACTGCTGGTTAATAATTCAGGGCAGGCATTTTCAAGAAACGAAATTCTCCAGCATGTTTGGGCTTATCCGCCTGATCACAGAATTGATACGCGTGTTGTTGACGTTCACATTTCAAGATTACGTTCAAAATTGGAATCAGACCCGGCAAATCCTGAATTAATCTTGACAGCTCGCGGTATTGGATATATGTTCCAGAGAATAAACTAAATCTCTAATAAAACAAAAAAATACTCCGTAATGGTGATATCACCTGCGGAGTATTTTTTTACTTGTAAAATTGCAAATTTTAAATATACTACACAAAGGCTGTCATTTTGATGGCTTTAGCCCGAAGAATCTTTTTTATTTAGATACTTCGCTAACGCTCAGTATGACGCTGTTTTGAAAATTTTAGCGGACTTTCTATGTAGTTTTAAAATAAATCTCTGGACAAAAAAAAATTATATGATAATATAGATTGTGTTGATGGCGTCTGTCGTCAAGCGGTTAAGACCTCGGATTGTGGTTCCGATATGCATGGGTTCGAATCCCATCAGACGCCCCATTTAAAAAAGCTCGCAGTAAAGCGAGTTTTTTTGTGTCTGATGAGGGTGAATGTATTTTAATGGCCAGTTCGTTGTCTATAGAATAAATTGTCGGTTGGGCATACTTGCCCAACAACTCTAAACATTAGCCGTCGGAAGTTCTGTGATGCATTGTTTTTGAACTGGACTGAACAGGACTTTATTAGGACTTGGATTTACAAATGATACTTTTAAATTAGCCTGATGCTTACTCAAATTTAAGAATTTTTACAGTCCAATTAATGTCCAATTTTATCGTTGGGCAGGTATGCCCAACCGACAGAACCCAACCGACAGAACCCGTTTAACGCCGCCGAACAAGACAATCCCATCCTCTCTGTTTTTTTGCAAAATAATTATAAACAGTTTTGATTTTCATAGAAAATTTCTATTGAGCTGCCGAGAGCCTTCCACAAATCTGGACATTTTTAAAATCTTCAGCAGACAGTGGAGAGCTTTTGATATAAGCAATTCCCCCAATAGTTGCAAGGTTCCCTAAATCTTTAACCTGTGAAAACATAAAATCAGCATGTCCGCCGATGTTTTCGAGGTTTCCTAAATCTGTAATCTGTGAATACGTAAAATAAGCATTTCTGCCGATATTGTAGAGGTTTCCTAAATCTGTAACCTGTGATTGCATAAAATAAGCATTTCTGCCGATATTGTAGAGATTTCCTAAATCTGTAACCTGTGAATTCCTGAAATCCGCATTCCCGCCAATAACTTCAAGATTTTTTAAATCTGTAACCTCTGAATCAGAGAAATCAGCATCCCATTTGATTGTTTTGACTTTTTCAATCAGTTTGTTTTCATCTATTCCTAAATCTTTAAATGTGTAGTCTTTAGATGGCTGCTTATATTCTGAAATTGTTAAATATCCATTTTTACCTTCTTTTACATCTATTCCAAAATATTTATAGATTGTTTTAACGTCATTATTTTCTATTGCCTCTTTTAAATCTTTTTTTATTTTTTTGATTTCAATGTGTGTTCTTTCTACAGATTTTATTTCATCTTTTGCATTATATGTAAGTTTCAGATTATTTTCATTTATGTGTTTTTGCATAACATCAAAGTATGCAATCGGGATTTTTCTGTCGTTTTTCTCACCCTGAATTTCCACTATTTCATCCCCTGCAAACCTCACTCCGAGTTTCGGCTTTCCGTTTTCAAGATAAATATGAAAATCCCCTTCCGTAAGGTATGGTTCTGCGTTATTACTTTTTGTACACCACGTTTTATATGATAGTGTTTTCAGTTTTTCAACGTTTGCTTCAAAATTTTTAGGGTCGTGTTTTTTAGATGGAATAATAATCCATTTTGTATCGGTTTCACCGGTATCTGTTTCTTTATCCCCAAGATAAAAAGCTCGCAGTTTATTTTGATACATTTTGTTTAAATCAAACTGGGAGTTCGGGGCACTTTTAGTATTTTTATCAATTTCATATATGCAATCCGCCAGAACTCCTTTGTTTAAAACAGGCGGAATATTATCGTTATCCGGTTTTAAATCTTTTGTTATGGCGTTCAAAATTAAAAGTGCAGTTGTGTTTGTATAAGCGTCATTTTCATTAAACACATAATCTGCCCACTCTTTTAATATTGCTTTTCTTTGAATTTCAGTTTCTTCCCGGCGTCCGCCAAAGTCTTTGTTTGCGATTGCTTTTGCTTTATCTCCAGCCCAGTTTTGTAAATCTGCGTTTGTATTAAATTTTTCAATAGGTGCTTTGAATTTTTCGACAACTGCTAAATCTATCCCTGCAAACTCTTTCTTTTTCATTGCACCAAACGAAACAGTATCGTGCGCTAAAGGTGCAAGATGAAATTTAGTTGCACGTTGGTTTTGTGTATGACCTTGAGTTGTTTTATATTGAAAATTTATCGGGTTAAGATTTATGAACACTGATATACCTTTCACATACTCTATAAGTTGCCTGAAAATTAAAATTGCCGAATTTGGAGTGAGCAGTTACAATTCGTTACACAAGATGGCAGTTACTTGTTACTAACAATTATACTCTGTATTAATTTACATTGAGCCTGCTGTACAATATATTCAAACCTTGTGTTCTTTTACAGTGAGAACCCATCAGAGGTTCGAGCGCGAGGCGGCAGAGGGCGCAGGCTTGCTGACCAAATGGCAAAAGCCATTGCAGGCAGCAACCGAAGACCCGTTTAACGCCGCCGAGTAAGACAATCCCATCAGACGCACCATTATAAAATTATAAATCCGAGTTATTAAGCAACATGTAAAGAAAATCCGAGTTCTTTTAATAATTTGCCGATTGTATCTAATCTTGGTACACGTTCTCCCTTGAACATTTCGTATAATGCGGCTCTTGTTATTCCTGTTTTTTGTGAAAATTCACTTATACTCATGCGTGCTTTAACAACTTGTTCTAAAGACTGAAAAAATAAATCATAATCGCCATCTGTAATAAATTCTTGTATAGCTGCATCTAAATACATTTTTTGATATTCTATATCTTGTAAAACATTGTTCATATGTTCTTCATGAGTTATGTTTTCCGATTTAATTTTTTCTATATCCATTTTATTCATACCTTTCTTTTAATTCTTGTAAATATTTCTTCGCAAGTGCAATGTCCTTTGATTGTTTTGACTTATCTCCTGCTGATAAAAATATAATTACTACATTACCATATTCGTATGCATAAATTCGATAACCTGCACCGTCTACAAATTTTATTTCAGTCAAATTATCAAATTTTTTATGTTTGCCTAAATTACCTAATCTTATACGGTCTATTCTTCTATCAATTATTAACCTGACACTTTTATCTAATGAATTGTACCATTCAAGATAAGGGCATTTATTATCATAAGTCTTGTAATAAATGATTTCTTTCATACTTATATTGTATCGAAAAAGATACAAGAAGTCAAGTTAAATTATATTGTTTTGCTAAAGCCCAACTTACTTATCGGTTTTTCTTATTTTTTGTGCAATTTCTCCTAATTCAGATAAATTTTTAATTTCATATGTAATTGCATTATTATATTGCTTTTCAAGCCCTTTGTCTAATGCCACTCCTATCTTTGCATTCATTGCAATTGCTATCATTTTAGGGTCTGTATATTTTTCGATAAATTCAGGAACTCGTGTATTTTTGCAGGCTGATGTAATTTCTTTCAAAACCTTATCGGCATCTTTATTTGTATAGATAAAAAAAGAATGGAAATTTTCTCTAAGAACATCTGCTACAGGTAATCCTGTATTCTCCCGTAACCATTTAATAGAGTTGTTCATATTATTTACATCCATTCCTGTTTTAGAAAACATATAGGAAAATCTTTCAGGATAACAAAATACTTGTGAATTAAACATATTTAATAACTTATTGCATTTCTGTAAAAATTTATTTGGACGCATTAATTTAGACATTTGGTCTCCGACAAGTTTTGAACATTCTTTTATATTTTCAGGATTTGCAAATGCCTTATGTGGAATTTGAACAATATAAGTACCTTTAAAATTA
>CALUQN010000011.1 GCA_944322945.1 Candidatus Gastranaerophilales bacterium
CTTTGGTGCAAATCACGTGCCGTCAAAGCATTGACCTTTTGAATGCTAAAAGAAAGAGTACGGCGGCAACGGGATTTGAACCCGTGTCAACAGAATGAGAATCTGCTATCCTGACCCCTAGACGATGCCGCTAAGCAACTTCATGTTAACACTAAATATTTATTTTACAAGAGCGGCAAAGAAAGTATTTTATAAGTAGAGAACAAAAACTTTTGTCATTCTGAACTTGTTTCAGAATCTTAAAATTTTTGTAATAGCAAGGTTTTACTTCAAAATTATAAAAAATCATTGCAAGAATTCAGGCAAATCTTTTTATAATTCTTAAATACTCTTTTTGCGATTCAAGAGTCATTTCAGATATGAAATTTACAAATGGTTGATAATTACCCCGATTAGAATCTTGAAGTGTTCTTATGTAATCAGCCCTGACAACAGGCGGAATAATGACGATATTGTAGCCGTTTTGCAGTAGAGCAAGGTTCATCAAAAGTCTTGCGACTCTCCCGTTGCCGTCGATAAAAGGGTGAATATTCACAAAAATTATGTGTACCATTGCTGCGTATTCAACAGGGTGTAAAGATTTCTTTAGCTCCGGCAGTTGAGCAATAAACTCCTGCATTTTACTATCCAACTTGTCGGGCGTAGGAAATTCAACATCTGAACCCGTGATTATAACTTGAGGAGTTCTATATTTACCGGCGTTTTGTTCATTTATTTTTGAATAAAAAAGGTGATGTAAATTTTTAACATCTTGTTCGGAGAAGAAATCTTTTTTAGTCAAATTCATAAGTTCATCAAAGGCAACTGCATGACCTAGAGCTTCAAGATGATCTTTCACAGGTTTCCCGCCGATAGTGAGCCCATCTTCAATAACGACTTTGGTTTCCGCTAAATCCAGCGTGTTTCCTTCAAGCGCATTCGAAGAATATGTTAACCCGATTTTATAATATTCTTTGATTTGTTTAAGCGCATCAGCAGATAGCGGACGAAATTCGTCAATCTGTTTTTTCAACTCATCATTTTGCTTAAAACAATTCTGAAACATTTTCCACCTTTTAGAATATTGTAGCACAATATTGGGTGTATCGGCAATTAAGAATAAACATAGACACACAAAATTTTTGTCATTCTGAACTTGTGTCTGCGTTGTCGCAATACGTCATTCTGAGCTGCGCGAAGAATCTATGATGTTAAAGAGTCTTCACCCCTGAATTGCCATCGGGTTCAGAATGACAGCCCACTGTGGGCACGCGTACGTTTGCCACACTATTGCCGCCCCGTATAGCAAAGACGGGTTACTTGAAATCTTTCACCCCTTCTTACAATGTTCATTTTTAGATGTAGACACTATACGTTCTAAGTTGTAGCTGAATTTTGTAATATCAATTTCAGAAAATAAAATAGGTAAAAGAGCTTGTATAAATTCAGTTTCATCTATTTTGCGTGATTTTAAATCATTTTTAATAAAAGTATAAAATTTTTTATTGATTGATTTTTTATCAGCAGGATTGTTTTTATTAAACTCCTCAATTAATGTATCAATATTTTTTACAGTAAAGAATCTATCATTAATTTTTTTTCTTAATTTCTTGTTATCACATTTATAAAGATAAGAAAACAGACATTTTTCTATACTGGGTATTGGTAAAAATATTTTTTTTAAATCTTTATATTGTGTCTTTTTCTTGCATTCATCTTCAATATCTCCATCAAGGATACTTAATATTATAGTACCAATACCTAGTATGTTATTTTGTGCTAATTCTGCATGTAGTTTCAATACATTTTCCCAGCCTCCAACCGGACAAACATATATTAATTTACTTTCAGTCAAATCTTTATCGTAAAGTACATGTTCAATAGCTTTTTTTGTAAGAATATCCTCGCATAAGATGAGATAATCATATCTGTCATGAGAATATAATTCCCTTATCGCGTAAGCAGGATAGCATGGATTAACATAATTAATCACGCCATTGTTATTTTCTAATTTGTAAATATTCATTGGATTAATTTTTTTTATAACTTCAGAAGCGTGAGTTGTTAAAAATACCGAAACGTGTTGATATTTGTCGACAATACCGCTAAGCAAATCTAAAAATCTTGATACAGCACTTGGATGCAGGGCTAACTCAATTTCATCAAGCAACATCAGTATGGGGGTATTATTAGGGAGACTTTGTCTGATAATTGAATTATAAATAAAATGTAGTAAGGAAATTAATAGGCATTCACCAGAACTCATCCTGTATTGGCTAATTAATCCACCATATTTGCTGTCAATAAAATAAGGTAAATTTTTTAAGCCTAATTGCATACGTAACTTTTTATTTTTCAATCGTCTGAGATTTGGGTAGTGATTTTTATCACCATGCAATATATAACTCAAATTTTCTATAATATAAGTATCTGCTAATACTAAATCTCGTTCAATATCTATTTTACCATCATTATATAGACGATCTACAATTGTGGAATCACTAAATCGTGTACCGACAAATAAACTACCTTCATACATACCATAGACTTTTATATTGTTATTTAGCTCAAAGTTTCTAGTTTTGGTAAACATATTTTTATTTTTGGTATTTTTCCAAGTATGCTTTTCTGTTACAATCCAATTATCTTCAGCATCAGCACTCTTAAATTGAATGTTAGAAGATGTTGAAAAATCATTCATTTTTAGGGCATATAGAGCATTTTGTGGTCGTATTATCTGGGCAAAGACCTGGAGTAAAGTACTTTTACCACTACCATTTTCACCAACAAATGCGTATATCCCATTTGTTATAGGTAACTCAAAGTGTGTTTCTGTTATGCCTTTTATATTTTTTATATCAATACTTAAATTATTCATAAATCTTAAACTTATTTAATATTATACTTGATTATTTACGGTGCGTAAATATATTTTTTATTAATTTAACATTTTGTAAAATTTATAATGCTATTTTTATTAACATAAATATAAAAAAGGCACCAATATTGATGCCAGTTGAGTTTTTAGTTTTACTCAATAATATTAACTTACTATAGATTATATCAGCTAGGTAAAAATTTTAACTCATAGTTTATAATAGGAATCACCTATAGTATACAAAATTTTGTACGTTCCTGCAGAAATTTTACCATCATTTCCTTTAACAAAAAGCAATGGCCATACAAATATCCAACCAATATTAACCCAAGCTCTGTGCGCACCTTTGTCAATAATTGCTCCTCTTAAATTAATAACTTCATTATTATGATTAAATAATTTAAAGTTGCCAATTTCTATTTCACCTGGAATGCCTAATATAAAATTATTTTTCTTTTTAATTACTTGAGCTGTTACGTGTGTGCCAGACTTAATTACAATTGTACCGTCAATAGATACAGGCTCAAGAACAACAAAATTTATATTTTCTCCTTCCCTGACATCATCGGCATCAATTTCATTTTCTACTGATACAGATATAGCAGTTCCAGCCGGAATTTTAATTTTTGTTGGTACGTGTTGTGGCTGCGCAATTGTACGGATTAAATTTATTTCTTGACTTTGTGGGCTTAAATATTCTCGTGGAGATATTCTTTGTTTCCTAATTATGACATTTTCTTGATTTTCTACACTGTTTTCAATTGATTTTTTAGGTGTTGTATTTAATTCAATTAAAGGATTTACCTCTTGTTGCTCATGATTTTTTATTGTTTGTGTAGAATTTGTATTTTCAAAATAAATTACATTGTTCATGTCATCATTAAAGTACCAACTATCATCGTCAATATAAGAGTTATTATATGCTAAAGTCTTTGCATGAATATCCATTAATAACAAAAACAAGATAAATATTGATAGAAATTTTCTCTTCATACTCGCCTCTCTACTTTCTAAATATAAAATGCACCAAAATAATAAATTTGGTGCGTTTTTGTGAATGGATTGTTCTGTTGGGATTCCTGATGAAAAATTTTTGGACGGTCTACGCTGTTTGTTGGATTTTTCTTGCCAATACATGAGTAATATGTTATATTTATACGTAAATTGTATATAACACATCAAATTTATTATTTTGATGTTTTTACAAAACAAACTGTCTGTAACTGTTATCTATCTCATCTTGTGCTATTCCTATGTATCTTAGCGTTACCGAAGGATTTGTGTGGTTGAATATCATCTGCAACATCGCAATGTCTTTAAACTGTTTGTAATGATGATATCCAAATGTCTTTCGCATGCTGTGTGTACCTATGTTTGCCGTGATACCTACGGCTTTGCACGCAGTATTCAGCATCCTGTACACCTGCGAGCGGTCTAGACGGTTTTGCTTTTAGCTCAAAAATAACGGTGCATCACCTTCTTTATCTTTTATAAATTCCTGTATTAGCTTTTTGAGCTTGTCATTTATCGGGAATTTTTTGAATTTGCCTGTTTTTTGTTCCTTTATCACAATATGTGTTTTGTGTCGAACATCGGAAACATTTAAGCTTAGTATATCAGATATTCTTAATCCGCTATTTGTTCCTAATACAAACAGCAGCCTGTTACGGCTGCTGTTATTCTTCAAATATTCTTCCACTTGTTTTATTTGTGATTTATCACGTATCGGTTCAACTGTCTGTTTCATCTGTAGCCTGCCTTTCTTTTTATCAAGTTTTTTGATTAACAAAAAGGCAGAAAATTTTACGTGTTCTTACCCTACACGGTTTGCGGAACGTCTTTGAGGGTTTCGATGTACTTCACTGCGTAAACTGCTCCGATTGCGCCGTCTGAGGCTGCAGTGATTACCTGTCTGAGCGGGGTGTGTCTTACATCTCCTACCGCATAAATCCCATCGACAGATGTTTTCATTGTCTCGTCCGTCATTATAAACCCGCCGGCATCCTGCTCAAGCTGTCCGGAAATTTTCTCCACATTCGGCGTAATTCCTATATACGGAAATACTCCGTCCACAGGTAATTTTTTAATTTCCTTTGTCTTGACGTTTTCCAGTACTGCCGTGTGCACAAGGTCATCCCCTAAGATTTCTTTCACTACGCTATCCCAGATAAATTCAATTTTTTCGTTTTTGAACGCGCGTTCCTGCACTATTTTGTCAGCACGTAGCTCATCGCGGCGGTGGATTACGTAAACTTTATCAGCAAATTTTGTAAGATACATGGCTTCTTCAACAGCTGCATTTCCTCCGCCTACTACCGCCACAGTTTTTTCTCTGTAAAACGCACCGTCGCAAACAGCACAATAGCTTACGCCGCGTCCGACAAATTCTTTTTCTCCAGGTACACCAAGTTTCATCGGCTGTGCTCCGGTCGCTATTATTACACTCTTTGCTCTGAATTCAGTTTCTTTTGTCAAAATAATTTTCGGATTAGATTTCAAATCAATCTTCTCGATTTCCTGCATAGGGAACTTCTGTACCCCGAATTTATCTGCATGCTCCTCAAACTTTTCCATCAAGTCATACCCGCCGACAACAGAAAATCCCGGATAATTCTCTAATTCCAGATAGTTTGACGGCTGCCCGCCAAACATATTTATATCAACTATTGCTGTCGAAATTGCGCCCCGGCTGGCATATATCCCAGCGGACAATCCTGCAGGTCCTCCCCCTAATATTACCGTATCAAATTCTAAAATTTGCATTTATACCTCTTTCCTCAAAATATACTCATGCCTGATAATTTTTCGCCTCTGACAGAATACCGCGCAGTATAAGTGCTGACAATCTGTCCGTTTACATCGGACATAACCTGCCAGTACCAGGTATTCGTACCTGTAAAATAATCCTTATTCAAATTTAACTCTACAACTTCAGTCACTCTTTGATTATTTTGAACCTCTGAAACTCTTGTAAATTTAATGTTGCTGTCGCTCGCCTGACTTAACGTCAAACTTGCAGACGCACCGGTAAACGGATTACTTAAATTTAAGACGTCACCCTCTCTGGATAAGTTCCACAAATCAACAGATGACGAATTGAATTTTGCCGGCGCATTTGTCCGCTGTAATTTTGACACAACACGCCAGTTGCCGTAAAAAGTATTCGGCACGCTGTCAATAACCGAAACACCTGCTTTCAGAGTGTAGCCGCCGGTTCCATTCCCGCTTGCCCCTGTTGCAGCCCCTGTCGCCGTAACCGGCTGCAAAAGCAAATTAAAACATAATAAGATTAATATTAACTTTAAAAGCTTCATCATTAAATAATATAATAGAAATCAGTTTTTTGTCAAAATTGTTTACACTACTGACATTTTAGACTGCAATACTTGAGCGGATTCTTCATAGCCGGCTCTGCCCATCAGCGCATAAGTGTAATTTTTAGCCTGCTCAACACCAGGTTGGTTGAACGCATCAATATTATACAGTTCACCGGCAATAGCAGTTTGAACTTCCAGCATATACAATAGCTGTCCGACGTTGTAACCATCAACTTTCGGCAGCGTAATCGTAACCGTCGGGCGGTTGTAATCAGAAAGTGCAACTCTGGTTGAATCAGCCTCCGCATTCAATAGGTCATTAATAGTTTTTCCGCCAAGATATCCAATCCCTGTGTATTCAAAAATTCTCGGGATTTCTACGGTATTATCAAACTCTTCAACTCGTATGAAGTTGATTATTTTGTTGTTAGGACCTTCGTTGTAAAGCTGGATTTGTGAGTGCTGGTCTGTTACTCCGAGCGCCTTAACCGGAGTTTGTCCGATTTGCACATCGTTGCCGTCTTTGTCTTTATTCTTGCCCAAAGATTCAGCCCAAAGTTGTGCGTACCAGTCCGCAACGTATTTTAATCTGCTTGAATAAGGCATCATAACTGATATGTTTTTCCCTTTGCGGGTGTCGAGAAGGTAGTGAATTAATGCGTTTTGTGCAGCAATGTTTTCCCAAATATCAACATTTTTCAATGCCAAATCCATATCTTTTATGCCGTTTGTCAACTCGTCAATGTTAATCCCGACAAGAGCAAACGGTAACAACCCTACTGCTGAAAATACAGAAAATCTTCCGCCGACATCATCCGGCACCACAAAAGTTTTGTAGCCTTCCTGCTCTGCAATTTGTCTTAAAATCCCTGTTTTTTTGTCGGTTGTCGCGACGATATTTTTTCTGTAATCGTCGCCTAGTTCACGCTCAAGAATATCTTTAACTATCAGAAACTGTGACATAGTTTCTGCGGTGGAACCCGATTTGGTAATAACGTTAACAAGAGTTTTGCTTAAATCAAGTATCTCTAACAAACCGGTAATAGTATCAGGGTCAATGTTATCAAGAAAGAAAATACGGGGAAGGTTGTCGCGCTGCTCAGGGGTTAATAAATTCCAGTAAGGTTTTAATAGAGCTTCCGTCACCGCCAGTCCGCCGAGCGCCGAACCGCCTATACCTAAAACGAGAATATTATCAAACCGACCCTCAACCATAGATGCGTATTCTTTGACATACCAGACCGTCTCTTCGCTGTAGCCTAAATTCATCCATTGCAGCCACTGTCCGGGCTTATCTTTTCTCTTATTCAGGTCGGCAATTATATGCGTTATTTTGTCCTTGTATTCGTTAAAGGAACTTTCTATATCCAACCCGTGTTCTTCTCCGATAAGCATCGCATCTACATTTCTGTAATCGAGTTTAAGCATCTCTACCCCTTTAAAATTTTTCTCTCAATTTATTTAAAAGTAAACGTATTTATATTCTTATTGTATCCGCTGAACGGGTGATTTCAAGTATAATAAAAAGTTTTTAATAATTATTTACCTTACACCTGAACCCTTGCTTTTTTAGCGGAACGTTTGCTTCTTGTTTGTTCTTCCAACCGCTTCTGTTTGTAGCCGTAGACTACGTAAATTGCAACACCCATCGCAAGCCATAGCGGAAAATATAGTGATGAAGTTTTCAAAAATTTCATTGAATAAACCATCAATCCGCCGCACGTTAAAATTCCTAAAACAGGGAACAGAGGGCAGAACGGGACTTTAAAAGGTCTTTGTCTTTCGGGATCCGTTTTTCTCAAGATCAATACCGCAATACAAATAATAATGAATGAAGTGAATGTTCCGAAGTTGCAAAGTTCTGCGGAAATATTCAAATCCATAAACAGTGCGCAAACGATTACGACAATCCCGGAAATCCATGTCAGAACATGAGGTGTTCTGTATTTTTTGTGGATTAATCGCAAAGACTTAGGCAAAAATTTATCGCGGCTCATTGCGTACAAAATTCTGGTTGTTCCGAGTTGATAAATTAACAGAACAGATGTCAATGCACACAGTGCGCCAACCGAAATTAATCCGGCAAACCAGTCTATCCCGATGGCTCGCATTGCGTGCGCAATAGGCGCTTGGATATCAATATGACCCAGCGGTACATTTCCTGTCAAAACAAGCGCAACACATACATACAAAATTGTACATATAATTAATGTGCCTAAAATTGCAATCGGCAAATCTCTTTGAGGATTTTCCGTTTCTTCAGCTGTTGTGGAAATCGCATCAAATCCGATGTATGCAAAAAATATCAAAAATGCACCCATAAAAATCCCCTCAAATCCGCCCGGTGCAAAAGGTGTCCAGTTCTCCGGCTTTACATAAAAAGCGCCGACAACGATAAAGGAAATTATCATAAACATATTGACGCCGACCATAATGCTTGCGACTCTCGTTGATTCTTTAATCCCTCGGATTAAAAGAACAGTCAGGACAAGCACAATTGCAATAGCCGGTAGGTTAATTGCTATCGGAATTTTATCAAATAAATAAGGCATCTGTGTATGCGGATCAATTCCGAATTTGTCGCAATATGAAAGCATAAACCTGTAATCGTTTCTGAGCCACATCGGGAAGTTAACGATAAAATCAGGGAGCACGCCCTTAAACCCTTTCAAAAATTGAACAAAATAACCTGTCCATGCGCTTGCAACAGTTATATTTCCGATTGCATACTCAAGCATTAAAATCCATCCGACCATCCACGCCATGAATTCACCCATAGTTGCGTAAGTGTAGGTATAAGCGCTTCCTGCAACCGGAATCATCGCGGCAATTTCACTGTAGCAAAGTGCTGAAAAAACGCACGCAATTGCCGCCAATACCATGGAAATGATAATCGCAGAACCTGCGCCGACACCTTCTGGTCCGCCCTGTATTGCTGTTCCGATTATGGTAAAAATTCCTGTTCCGACAACCGCGCCAATACCGATTACAATCAGGTCAAAAACATTCAAAGTTTTTTTTAACTCTGATTTTTTGCTGGTCGCAATTAATTCATCGGGGCTTCTCTTGCTAAGCGCATTAGCCAAGACTGTCTTGATGTTCATCTTATTTAACTAATTCCTGTTTTTCGCGTACAATTTTTTTGTGAATTTCGTTTTCATTCATTCTGTTTCTTCTGAAACCGTAGTATAGGTATATCAAAGCTCCAACCCCCAGCCAAACAGGGAACAGCAGTGCTGAACTAGAAACAGATTGTAATTTATAAATCATCAATCCGCCGCAGCAGATTATCCCGAGTGACGGAAGCCACGGTGAAAACGGAACTTTAAACGGTCTCGGTCTATATGGTTCTGTGTGGCGCAAAATCAAAACCGCAACACACACAACAATGAATGAAGTAAATGTTCCAAAATTGCAGAGTTCTGCTGCAACATTCAAATCCAGTGTCAAAATACCGAGTACTGAAAGCAGCCCGACAGTCCATGTAAGAACGTGCGGGGTGTGAAATTTCGGGTGCAATTTTTGAAATCTTTTTGAAATAAAATGGTCTCTGCTCATTGCGTAAAGTATTCTGGTAGCCGCCATTTCCATAACGATAAGTACAGAGGTCAGACCTGCAAGCGAACCCAGTGAAATCAAACCTGCCGCCCAGTTATGGTGTACCATTTTCATACAAAATGCCATCGGCGCTGCCAAAAATGCTGAAGGAACAGCACCGCTTGTGTCCTGCATACCTGTCAGCACCAGTGCAACAAGTACGTAAACAACAGTAGTTACCACAAGTGAACCTATAATACCTACCGGCAAATCTTTTTGCGGATTTTTACATTCTTCAGCTGCTGTTGCGATTGCGTCAAATCCGATGTATGCAAAGAATATCAAAAATGCGCCGGCAAAAACGCCCTCAAACCCATGCGGAGCAAAAGGTGTCCAGTTATCAGGTTTGATATAAAACGCACCGACAAGCACGAACAACGCAATTACGGCAAGTTTTATAAACACCATTACGCCTGCCATTTTAGTAGAATCTTTTGTCCCTCTGACAAGTATCATCGTACTCAAAATAACCATAACAATGGCAGGAATATTAACACAAATCGGCAGACCTAAAATTGACGGGATAACGTCGTGCGGATTTAGTCCGCTGTCCTGAGCAATTTTTGTTGCGGTAGAAATATCATTAACTAGCCAGATAGGCGGATTTGCCATCCAGGACGGCAAAATATTTGAAAATCCGTTCATAAACTGGACAAAATGGTTTGACCAAGCACAAGCACAGGCAATAAACCCGACTGCATATTCAAGCATCAATACCCAGCCTACCATCCACGCAGCAAATTCACCAAGAGTTGCAAATGTATAAATATATGCGCCGCCTGCAACCGGAATCATTGTTGCAAATTCCGTATAGCAAAGCGCTGAAAATACACACGCCAACGCTGCTATAATCATTGAAATTACAAGCGCAGGACCAGCTCCCGGCTGCCCTGATGCTCCAGCTGCTGCGATACCTACGATAGCAAAAATTCCTGAACCAATAATCGCACCTACACCGAGAATAATTAAATCCCAAGCGCCTAATGTTTTTTCCAATCCGCCGGATTTTGCTTCCGCAAGCATATCATCAGGAGCTTTAATTTTAGTGATTTTTCTCAAAAAATTTCTGCTGAATGTTGCTCTGTTAAATTTTACTGCCATTTATATTCCTTATAAGTTATTTACAAAGAGGGAATCCGAGTTCTTCTCTTTGAGCTACATACAATTTTGCAACGGCGGAAGCCATTGTTCTTACTCTGTTTATAAAGTTAATTCTTTCATCCTTGCTGATAACCCCTCTGGCATCAAGAAGGTTAAAAGTATGTGAACATTTCAAAACATAATCGTAAGCAGGCAAAACGAGTTTTGCATTAACACAATTATCAACTTCTTTTTGGTAGAGGTCAAACATTGTGAATAAAGATTTTGCATCGCTTACTTCAAAATTATATTTTGATTGTTCTATTTCATTTTGCAAATAAATATCTCCGTATTTCAAAGTGTCATTCCACATAATATCGTATACGGATTCTTTATTTTGAAGATACATAGCAATTCTTTCCAGACCGTAAGTCAATTCAAGCGCGACCGGTTTGACCTCTAATCCGCCGACCTGTTGAAAATAAGTAAACTGCGTAATTTCCATACCGTCCAGCCAAACTTCCCAGCCCACACCGGCAGCACCCAGCGTCGGTGATTCCCAGTTATCTTCAACAAATCTTACATCGTGTTCCTTTAGGTCAATCCCCATTGCTTCTAAACTTTTCAGGTAAAGTTCCTGCGCATTATCAGGAGATGGTTTTAGTATAACCTGAAACTGAAAATAATGTCCGAGTCTGTTCGGGTTCTCACCGTATCTTGCATCAGTCGGACGTCTGCAAGGTTCTATCATTGCAGTGTTCCACGGTTCAGGCCCCAGTGCTCTCAAAAATGTTGCAGGGTTCATTGTTGATGCACCCTTTTCTATATCGTATGGCTGCTGGATTATACAGCCGTAATCTGACCAAAACTTTGATAAATTAAAAACTAATTCCTGAAAATTTAATGCCATAACATCTTCCAATATTGTAATATGTACACTCGTTTTTTAATGCTATTCCTGACATGAAAAAAAATCAATTCTTTATGTATAAATATTTACAAAATGGTTTTCATTTTTCTAAAATTTGAACGCTGATTGAATAATTTTTACAAAAAAAATAACACCGCCTTATAAAAAGGGGTATTATTTTTTCGATATAATCAATAAGGTTTTCCCTATTGTGATGACTTATGAAAAATCAATGTCATCAGTGGCTTGAAGCTGTTTTGTTTTAATATTATGCATAACTGCATCAACAAGTAGCTCATAAGATTTCATGCTCTCTATATTTGGGAACTCTTCTTTGAGCTGTTCTCTGACCATTGCTTCCAGCCTTTGTTCGTCAGAAGTACTTTTTAACTCCTCTACTCCGCTTATCATCTTTATATATTCCGGTGAGGACTTATCTTTTATATCATAAGCCTTTGAAAACATTAACCAGCGCAATCGCGGGCTTAATTCTTTCTTTAGTTGTTTTACGATTTTTAGATTTTTAAATCGGTTAAGCATAACTACCTCTACACGTTTTTATTTATTATATTATGTTCTGGTAATATTTTAAAGTACCCTGAAAAAAATAATTTACTTTTTTTGAACTATTATTTACAAAACTTTATAAATATTTTTCAAAACCCGCTTATAGCTTGCTAAAATCGGTCAGCAATTCGTATTTATTTTTTAATAAAGCTACTAATGCGCGGCGATTTTCTTTAATTTTTTCATCTTTATCGTTAACCAAAACATCAACAAAGAATTTTTCAACAAAAGGATTAACAGCTAAAAGCTGTTCAAGGTATGCTTTGTAGTCGGAAGTTTTATTTATTTCTGAAACTTTTTCATAAAGCATGCTTTCTGCATTTTCTTTGAAGAGCGACGGATTAACAGAAGAAGTGCATTCCTCTTTAAGTATTCTTATAACGCGGTTTGCACTTTCTAAAAGTTCAGGGCAGTCAAGAGTTTGCACAACTTTTACGCGTTCAATATAATCTGTCAAATCTTCTAGCGGATTTTTGTTTGAAGCGCATGCTTCAAGAACATTTTTCTTATAATTTTCTGAAAGGAAAATTATCAATCTTTGTATCAAAAATTCATTGATTTCATCTGCGCAATCTTTTTGAACAGGCAGAAGCGCTAGTGCTTCTTTAATTAATTTAGACAAATCAATTTTAAGATTGTCAGCAAGTATTGTTCTTATAATACCGAGGCATGCTCTCCTTACCCCAAGCGGGTCAGATGAACCTGTCGGCTTTTTGCCGTCAACAAATACCGCACAGATAGTATCAATTTTATCAGCAATACCGACTATTTGACCTTCAATACCTTTAGCGATTTCGCTTTCCGCATTGAGCGGGAAGTAGTGTTCTTTGATACCTTCTGCAACTTTTGTATCTTCGCCTGACACTCTCGCATAATCTGCACCGATAAAGCCTTGAAGTTCCGTAAATTCAAATACAAGTTTTGTAGTCAAATCAGCTTTGCAAAGAAGAGCAGTTCTTTCGATTGTCGGTGAATTTACTCCGAGGTCATCTGCAATTAATTTTGAAAGTTTGATAATTCTTTGGGTTTTATCGTAAACAGAGCCCATGCCTTTTTGGAAAGTTACGCCTTTCAAATCTTCAACATAGTCAACCAGCGGCTTTTGAGTATCTTCTTTAAAGAAAAATACAGCGTCATCAAGTCTTGCTTTGATAACTCTTACATTGCCGGCTTTGATATTTGCAAATTCGTCGCCGATGTAGTTTGTCATGGTAATGAATTTGTTAATGAGTTTGCCGTCTTTGTATAGTGCAAAATATCTTTGATGAACAGCCATTACAGTTACTGTAACTTCTTCCGGAATTTCCAGATATTTGGGGTCAAAATCACAGACAGCCGGAACCGGATATTCCGTGATGAATGTAACTTCTTCAAGAAGGTCATCTGTATAATAAGGAACGGCACCGAGTTTATCAGCTTCTGCTTTTGCTTTGTCGATAATAATTTGGCGGCGTTCGTTCTGGTCTACGATAACACAGGCATTACGCATGATTTCAACGTAATCATCAGGCTGTCCGATTGCAACGGATTTTTGTGCAAATCTGTGACCGCGTGAGAACGCGCCGGATTCTACATCAATAATTTTTATCTTAACTTCCTCTCTATCAAGCAAAGAAACAATCCAGCGGATAGGACGGGAAAATTTTTCTTCGTTATCAGACCATCTCATAAAATGAGAGCCTTGAAGTTTCAAAACAATAACAGGAACATTTTCTTGGAGCAATTCTTCTACAGGTTTACCCTTAATAACAACTTTTGCATGCAGGTAATCATTTTCAATATAAGCATCATCTTTTGTAAGTCCGTTTTTATTTAAAAACCCTTCGCCAGCCTTTGTGAGGTTGCCGTTTTCGTCATAGGCGACTTTTTTAATCGGGCCTTTTACGATTTTAACTTCGTCAGGACTTGATTTTGCTATATCGTCGACAATTACAGCCAAACGTCTCGGGGTTGCGTAAACATTTACTTTTTCAAACTTTATTTTGTTTGTGTTTAAAAAGTTTTCAAATCCGTTTTGCAGTTGTTGAATTGCTGACGGGATAAACTTATAAGGTAATTCTTCCGTTCCTATTTCCAATAAATATTTGCTCATTTTATGCCCTTGTCTCTTAATGTATATCACAAAAATTATATACCAAATGAAAAATTCTTGTAAACAATATATTAATAAATTTATCGCGATATGAACAAACTTCATTTTTCTGCTACAATTTTAAACAGGAAAACAGAAAATTAACGAGGTAAAAAATATGTCAGGACACTCAAAGTGGTCAACCATTAAACACAAAAAAGCTAAAGTAGACTCTCAAAGAGCCGTCGTATTTCAAAAATATTCAAGAGAATTAATAGTAGCCGCAAGACTCGGCGGAGCGGATCCTGCAGGGAATTTCCGTCTGCGTACAGCAATAGAAAAAGCAAAAGCCGCAGGACTTCCGAACGATAATATTAAACGTGCAATCGAAAAAGGCGCAGGCGCTGCTGGTGCCGAAAACTATGAAGAATTAACGTATGAAGGTTATGCCCCGGGCGGTGTTGCCGTTGTTATTGAAGCTATGACTGATAACCGTAACAGAACGGCTGGCGATATCAGAAGCTACTTTACCAAATATAACGGAAGCCTCGGAGCAACAGGATGTGTCGGCTGGATGTTTGACCAGAAGGGCTGCATTACATTCAATAAAGATGACGTTGATTTTGAAAAACTTATGGAAGCGGCAATTAATCTTGACGCTGATGATGTTACAGAAGAGGATGAAGAATACAAAGTTCTCACATCAGTTGAAAATTTCCAGAAAGTAACAGAAGGTTTGGAAGCGGAAGGATTTAAAAGTGTTTCTGCCGAGCTCACACGTATTCCGCAAAATACTGTTCCGGTTAATGACGAAAATACGGCAAGCCAAATACTTAAACTTCTTGACAAAATAGAAGAGCACGATGACGTCCAAAACGTCTATGCTAATTTCGATATCTCTGATGATATTCTCCAAAAACTCGAGGGCTGATGCAAAATTTTATAAACAGACTTGAAAAACTTTCAAAATCACTTAATGAAACCTACAGCGCAAAATCAGTTGTGAGTGCATTGGGTGATTTTTTTGCTGAAAATTTCAATATGAAATCGCTCGAGATTTATACAAGAGTTGCCAATACTGATTCCATCCGTGATTTTTCTCAAAGCTGGATTATTAACGACAAAGCTGATGAGTTAAAATATCTGTTTGAAGATTTGTCTGCAGAAAATATTATTGTAAAAGGTGAATATATTTATTATCCGTTTTACAAACACAACAAAAAAATCGGAATGCTCAAACTGGAAGGAATTATCTCTGAAGATTTTCTCGAATTTATGCAGCTTGGAATTTACGAAATTTCACTTAAAATCCAAAATATAATTCTCGCAGAAAAGATGCAAAAAAGTATTGATTTTCATGATTCGATGAAAAATATTGCCAAAATTATTGAATCCCAGTACGAACTGAATTATATTATCCCGCTAATCGGGGAAATGATTGATAAATTTATTTCAAACCACCTGATATACATATTTTTGAAAGACCAGATGACAGGCGAGTTTCATCTGGCATGGCCTAATATGTGCAGGGATGAAAAAATCTTCCAAATAATACAAACCATTACACCAAAATCTGTTACAATGCTGACAAATGAAGGCAAAACCGGTATATTTCCGCTGATTGAAGAAAATAAGGTTCTCGGCTGCATTGTCACAAAAAGTACTGACGGAAAACTTACATCAAAAGAACTTGAATATATCCAGCAGCTGGTGAACCAGACCGCGACAACTATCAACAGAGCAAATATTTACGGAGAAATTCTGAAACACGCAACACTTGATGCGCTCACAGGCTTTTACAACCGCCGACAGCTTGAAGAACGTATAAAGCAGGAAGTCTCAAGTTCTCTGCGTCAGAAAACTCCGCTTTGCGCAATAATGACGGATATTGATCATTTTAAAGAGGTCAATGATACTTACGGGCATGCTGTCGGTGATGAAGTCTTGCGTACTGTAGCTAAAACTATCCGCGCACAGCTCAGAGAATACGATATAGCAGGACGATACGGCGGCGAAGAGTTTGCAATCCTTCTGCCTTTTACGAAAATTGAAGAGGCAAAAATGGTCGCAGAACGTCTGCGGACTGCTGTTGAAAAAAGGACTGTGGATATTTCAAGAATAAATCCTGATATTGAAACAAAATCCGTTAATGTTACAATAAGTCTTGGTGTGTATGAATTTAACCGCCACGACAAAGATGATGACCTGCTGAAAAAAGCTGACAAGGCTTTATACATAGCAAAAGAATCCGGCAGAAACAGAGTAGTTATAAGCGAGAATGAAAAAGATGAGTAAAATTTACGAAGTTACATGTAAAAATTTGGACGATACAAAAAAACTTGCATACCGCTTTGCAGACTTAATCAGTGACGGAGTGTTTGTAAGTCTTTATGGTGAAATTGGTGCCGGTAAAACCGCGTTTGTAAAATTTGTGGGAGAAGCGCTCGATGTCAAAGAAAAAGTAACAAGTCCGAGTTTTGTTATCCTGAATGAATACCACAGCGGAAAGCTGCCTATGTACCATTTTGATTTATACAGACTGGAGAATGAAGGCGTGCATACAATTCTCGATGAACTCAGAGAGTATTCAGAAGGGAAACAGGTTACATTTGTTGAATGGGCGGAGTTTTCGCAAGATGAAATCCCGTTTAATCATATAAAAATTAATGTCACATACACTGAAGACGACGAACGAAAATATTCATTTGAAGCTTTTGGTTGTGATAATATTAAAATTATAGAGGAATTAAAAAGTGGAAAATAAAATTACATTAGCCTTTGATACCTGCCTTGACAAAATGTACGTTGTATTAAAAAAGAACGACAATATTTTGTCCTCAAAAGTTATTGAGAATACCCAGACTCACTATCATTCTGCGTATTTGATTTCAACGATAGCAGATACATTAAATGAAAATGGTATAAGCCCTCAAGAGATTACACTTATAGCGATAAATATCGGGCCCGGAAGTTTTACCGGTATCAGAGCATGCACAACTGTCGCCCGGGTATTTGCACAGGCTTCCGGATGTAAAACAGTCGGGGTGTCATCGCTTGAAATTTTATCAAAGATTACAGACGTGTCTAATCCTCTGGTTGCACTTGACGCACGCAAAAATAAGGCTTATTTATTCTACGATAACGAGATTAAGGGTGCAGTTGAACTTGAAAAAGTAAAAGAACTGGCAGAAAGCGGTGAATTCACTGTAATTACTGATGACAGATTACAGCCTCTGCTTGGCGGAACTTCTTACCAGCAGGGAGAATATGCCCTCGGCGAAATTTTGACAAATCTTGCAGAAGAAAAGATTAAAAACGAAGATGGAGATTGGCATAACCTTCACCCATTGTACATTCAGCCGCCTCCAATGGGATAAAGTCTGCCCGGACTGTTTACAGACTGATTACAAATATGTCAGCTACATCGATAAAACGTTTACTGCTCAATTATGACTCTTGCCGGGAAATTGTTTCTTAAAAGATCATTTGCAGCGGCTTGCGCCTTTTCTTTTGATGTAAACGAACCGGTCTGGATAGTATAAGTTCCGCCGATATTTCTGACAAACGGGTCAATATTTAATCCGGCTTCTGAAATTATGCCTTTAGCAACTTGCGCCTGCTCCATTGTAGCATAATTTCCAACCACAACTTTTGCTGATATAGTTTTTGCAGCAGAAGCAGTCGGTGCCGGCACAGGAACTTTTGCTGCCGGCTGAAGATGAGTTGCAGGCTTGTTCAATGCAACACTGCCGGGCATTGTATTTTGGGCTCCGGTAACAGGGACAGGCTGTGCAGGTTTCATATTGTTTAAATTTTTTATAATTTCCTGATGATGTTTCATTGTTTCATCAAGTTCTGATTGGGTTGTTTTATCAACGACCGGCGCTGCTTTCTTTTTAGCTTCATCTTCAGCTTTTTTATTAGCAGCGCTCAAGTCAGCCCAGTCATCTGAATTATCTGTGGTTTCATCATCTCTTGCTTTATCAGGAAGCGTTACTTTTTCTTCAAGTTCCGGAGAAAATGTTTCATCGCCGCTGTCAAAAGAATTATCTTCCATGTGAATCAGCTTTAACCTGTCATCTACGGAGGATTTTACCATTTCTTCACGTGACATTTCACTATCTCCAATAGAAACGTCAACATCCGGTGACATTTGTTTGGCTATCCCCAAAAATATCAAAAGCATCATAAAAAAGGCTGAAACAAAGATAATCATACCTTGATTATTTCTTTTGCCCACACGTTTTTTGTAATCTTTATATGTAATGTGCGAAGTCTTTTTAACTTTCGGTGCTTCGTTCATAAATTTAAACTCCTCTTACTTTTGTACTTGCAAGTACAATATCTTCTAACTCTTCAGAATATCTATCCATAATTTCCAGCGCAAGATTTTTGATATCAGTTATACCTAAATCATTGGTAAGCCCGCACGCATTGACCGGCGCGCCTTCGGAATCTATATTTATTCCTGTATGTATTAAAACTGAATTCACTGATTTTGTGGCTATTGATACAGACAATTTTTTATTATTCCAATAGAGATCATCACCGCTTCTTGTAAGTTTAATTCCGCGGCGCTCAAGGGCTTCTTTTATAGTACAAATCATGAGTCTTTGCCTTAAAACACCCTCTGTCAACCCGATATTAAACTGTTCGGAAATAAAACTCAACATGTTTTTGCTGTATATGGGCTCATTATTAATAACATCCTCTATATCAACCATCTCAGTTAATTTAACCTCGCATTCACCGCAGAATGCTACGGCTGCATCCCCCTGAATTTTAAAATTTTTATAAATCCAGTGCGGGGCAAGTTGAAAGCCTTCGTATTTAATTTCCTGTTCCAAATATTTTGTTTTCATAATAATTATCCGAATAATAGCTTAGTATATTTTGTATCATTATTTGCTTTCAGGGCATTCATCAGTCTTATGCAGGATTCGCATTCACCGCAGTGACCGTTTGCATTTTTGTAGCAGCTTCTGGTAAATTCAAGCGGGATACCTGCTTCCAGAGCTCTTTTCACTATATCATTTTTGTTAAAATTAATCAAGGGTGCAACAATTTTAGGATGAACCATTGTTGAATAAAGGAATTCATTATTAACCGCATCAATAAATTCTGCGGTGTTATCCGGAAACGTCTCGGCTTCTTCCCTATTAGCACCGATAAAAATATACTCAAACCCGTAAGAATCCGCATAACTGCCTGCAATATTCAAAAAAAGTCCGTTTCTGTTAGGCACCCAAACTTTTTTGGCAGAATCCGACGGTGAATCCAGCTCTGCGCCGACAGGAACAGAATCACTGCTCACAAGCGAAGTTTTAGTTATATTTTTCAGCCAATCCAGCGCAATTACAATATGTTCCATATTATAATAATCACAGATTTTTTTAGATGTTTCAACTTCCTGAGCAGCAGATTTTTGTCCGTAATCAAATGTCAGCGCGGCCGTAATATTATATTCTTCACGTTTCAAGCCCAGACTTACAAGCGAATCCAAGCCGCCAGAGAGTAAAATCAGTGATTTAGTCATCCAATTCCTCTCGTATAACTTCGGACAACGTATCGTTCTCCTCTTCGTATTCTTCAATAATTGAGACAGCTTCCAGCTTCAAAATGTCCGGGAAATCCGGGCTTGAAATTACTTCATCTAAAATTTGGCGTCCTCGCATGTTATACAGCGCGATTAGCGCATTTTTCTTAACTTCGTCGTCAGAATCTTGAAGGCACTTATAAATAACATCGTAAGCATCAGGATGATCACTGTCCATAATTGCTTCTATAGCGTTTATTCTAATTTGAGCGGATTCATCAGCTAGAGAATTTTTGAGAGCATGGAAAACTCGCTCATTATCATTAAGCCGCAGCTTACCGAGAGCCTCTATAACTCGTTCTTTCAGAAAAGTAAATTTGTCAAGAATACCTTTTTTAGTTTCCAGAATACTAACAAGCGGATCAACCGCCCGCAAATCACCGAGCATACCGAGAGCAGACGCTGCGGATTCTCTAAGGTAAACAGATTTTTCTCCCTCATCCTGAACAACATCTATCAATGGCGCCACGGCATATTTATCACCTATTTTCCCGAGCGCATCAGCACATGCCAGCCGAACTTTGTAATTTTCATCCTTATTATTAAGGCAATACAAAAGCGGAGTGACGGCAGATGTATCTTTCATATTAGCAATAGCCTTAGCGCACAGTGCTCGGGCGTTGATATATTTTTCTTTTTCCGAATTGTCTTTTGTTTCAATATTCCGGAGCAAAAGGACATCCAGAAGTGCATTCAAACTGGTCGGGTCACGGTATCTGTCAAGACATTTAATGAGAAACATGACAACATCCGGCGATTTTGTCACACCCAAAAAATAGTTATAAATAACAATCATTGTCGGGGTGTCATAGCTTTCTTCGAGAGCAGAAATCTTCTGTATGACAGCAATGTTGTCAGAGGTATCATACAGATTACATTGTTCCGCTAAGTTCTCTAATTCTTTTTCGTCCACTAACCTAATGCTCCTACTGATGAGAATACTACAAAAATAGTTTTTTATCAAGTATAAAGCCCTTGGACTTATGTAGCAAATTCCACTAATAATGACACAAATTGTCACCCTGAACTTGGTTCAGGGTCTTACCGGCGGTAAGATTCCGAAACAAGTTCGGAATGACACTATGTTTATATTTTAAGTATATTTAGAGAAAACATATATACAAATTCAAAAGCCCCGAGTTTTCGGGGCTTTATTATTTATTATATTAACCATTATGCAGCATTTTTCATTTGTTCTGCTTCTTTTGCTTTTTTGTAGTTAAGATATTTTTCGCCGAGTCTGTTTGCAATCGGGGTTACAATTACAGGTGCAAGGTATCTGTAAACTGTTGCGAAGATAAATAACTTTTTAGCGATATCCATACCGGTGAGTCGTTTATTCAAAGCTTCCATTTTTAATTCATCAGGTTTGATTTCCTTCTTGATATAATCTTTTATATTAATAAGTTCTTTTATTGCATCTTTTCCGGCTGTTTTGTTAAACTTCATTATCTCTTCATTTTGTTTTATAAAGTCAGCCATTTTTTCTTTTTCATTAAGGAATATGCCTGCGTATTTCGGAGTAACTTTGTTATTCCACCAGCCGTTCAGTGAGCCGTCGAGCAGATATGAACCTGCTGTTGATACTGCAAATACCAGACCTTGATTGATGATGAGTGTATTTTTTCTGTCTTTATCCAACTTATCATTATCGTAAGTCTTTTTCATATACATACCGCTGATTGCAGCTGAACTTGCCGCATTCAAGTGGTTGACCATGCCTTTTGATTTTTTGGTTTTATCAGCAAACCATCTGATAGGTTTAAAATCTAAAAATGGTGCAATAATATGTTTAGCGCCCCAGCCGATGAAGCTGTCCCACAATCTAAAAAGCGGATCGAATAATTTAGATTTGCTTGCAATTGTTTCAACAAGCTCTTCTCCTGTTTGCAAAGCTGCATTTCCAGTGAAAGCCGGGGTAGCGCCTTTTATTGTAGCGGGGGCTGAATTAAGACCGCCTCTGAAATCCTGGAAGGATTTTTGGAGGTGCATATTAGTCTGGAATTTTGCCATTTCTGATTGTGCCATCACCGGAACAGGTGCGCCTTTAGGTTTCTTTTCAATACCGAAAACGTATTTCAAAATAGGCGGAATGAGTGCAATTGTTATCATTGCCTGCGGAATACCTATTACAAGTCCGCTTCCGACTTTGACTATGTTTTGCATATTTTTGAACAACTTGCTATCATTCATAATAGCTTTGACAGCTTTTTTGTTTTCAGCCTTATCAAGACCGAGCAGTTGAACTGTTTTTTCTTTGAGGTACTGTTCAGGATTATCTGCCTTTTTAATTCTGTCAACCATTTTGTTCAGAGGGGTTGTCAGGATTATTGATGTTATAAAACCTATAACACCGGAAGATACAGCGTGGGAAGATGCGTAGATATTATCTTCCTTGTCTTTTTTGCCGCTCATTGCAACGAGTGTTGCAGGTCTCAAAATACCGGCAAGTCCTAACGCAAATAATGAATTACATACGATAGGACTTCCTTCTGCCATAGTTAAAATTTTATCAAAAGCTCTGCTGCCGAGGATTCTGTCTCCTAACGACTTAGCGGCAGCCCCACTCTTTCCTGGTAAGCCACCGCTAAACGTCACATTATATCCTGCTGTATTATTCTCTTTGCTATATAAGTCCGCACCCGTCTTCTCTTTGAATTCCTGCGGGGTACTGCTATGCTGAGGAATTCGCTGCTTTTGATTACTATAATTCTGAATCAAACTTACTTTCATATTCCACCATTTCGTTATGTGATACACATTTATTTTAAAATAAAAAGAAAAAAATTTTGCTACTTTTAATATCAAACTTTACAAAATATTAAGAAAAGTCAGTTTTAATTATAAAAAAATGAAGACACGACAAAAACTACGCCATTTTTATATAAATTATTTTTACTTAACAATTTTCAAACTGCATATAAAGCAAAAATAATATTCCGCAAAACCTCTGATTTTATGCGCAGCAAAGACCTTTTATCCGGCAGGATAATGTTGCCTGACTCTCGTATTATGGTATAATTAGTGTGGATTATGGGTATAAAGAGCAAAATTTTAATATCGGCATTAGCGCTGTCATTTTTATACGGCGGCTATTATTGGGGAATACCTGCGCTTGTTGATATAGAACACCGTATGCCGGAAATTGAGGCTCAAATCAGTCAAAAAACAGGTATTGTGATTTCTGTTGCAGAGCCTGAGCTCAAAATGGGAATAACCCCGTCTGTTTATGTTGAAGCCGGCAGCACACAAATTCTGAACTCTGACGGTACCGACGCTTTATTTATAAAAAATCCGCAGCTTCATTTGAAGCTTTTGCCGCTTTTATTCCGACATGTTGTTATAGACAAATTGAGTGCAGACAGTGTGTCCGCGGATTTTTCTCTCGGAAAAGATTCTAAAATCCGCCTCGGCGATTATATTTTGCCGGAAATGCCTAAAAATAATCTACATTTTGAAATCAGCGGGGTCAATGTTGAAAAATATAACATGACTTTTACTGATAAATTAAGAAATAAGGATTTTTTATACAGCGGGCATGATTTTATTCTCAAGGAATTTTCTGAACATTCAGTAGACTTCTCTGCAAAATCTGAGCTTACAGCCGGCAATGAAATCTCTAAAATTAATATTGATATATCTTCAAAGCTTCCTGTGAATAAAATCGACGAAAACCATTTTGAGGTTAACGCAGAAGTTGAAAATCTTAATTTGGGTAATTTTTCCGAATACAGCGGGTATTTCACCAAAAACGAGATACAAAAGCTCGGCGGAATTATCAATATCAAGACCGTCACTACAGTGACTGATAACGGACATAAAAATATTGTATCAGATGTAAACATTGATAAACTTGCTGTTATTAATAAAGATAAGTTTAAATCAATATATACCTCAAATCCTCTTGTTATATCCTCAAATATGAGCACGATAAAAAACGGTCTGCGGATTAATGATATGCAGATAAAATCAAAGGATATTGACGTAAACTTAAACGGTGATATCAAAAATCTTACGGCCAAAACACCTAATTTGGACACTATTACTGTAAATATTAATCAGTCTCGAACTGAGGCTTTTATCCCGCTTTTACCCGGTGAAAGAAATCTGAGCCCTGATGTTGATATGTATGCACTTAAACAACATCCGTTTTACGGAGATGTTTCGGGGCAAATAAAAATGAGCGGGAATGCGCTGACCCCTGATATTTACGGTGAAGTTGACGTCTCTAACGGCTACCTTGAACATCCTATTAAAAATGCACCCAAAGGTGCTGATATAAAATTAGCATTCAAAAAAGACTATATGACCTTGGACGTCTTTGTGCCCGCCGGCAAGACTGAAAATGTCACGGTAAACGGAGGAGTTTTTCTCTACGGTGACAAAATCGCTGATTTAAACATTAAATCTACCCCAAATGTTGATTTGAAAACCGCGCAGGTTGTATTGAATCCTTTGCACAAAATTTTGAAATTTTTAATAGGTCCGGTTCCGGTTATGGATATCAATGGCATAGGAAATATTGATTTGCATGTTAAAGGAAACCGTCAAAAGCCGCATGCTTTCGGTCAGTTCAATTTCAGGGACGCAAAAGTATCTTTTCTTGAAATTCATAATATGCTCGTTGAAAATGGCGAAGGATTTCTAAAATTCAACGATATCGACACATATTTTGAAAATTCAAAGGGTAATATGCACGGCAAGCCTGTTAAAATCACAGGCACGTGTAATCTTTACGGCGATTTGGATTTCAATGTAATAGCAAACGGACAGGATATCGGGGATTTGTTGAAAATTTTGAGGACGTCTCCGATGCTAAAAGATATCCGGTCTATGGTTGCACCGATTAAAGAGGCTAAAGGGGCTGTAGATTTTAATCTCAATCTTACAGGCGAGGTGCCTGATATTGATAATATGGTGTTCAACAAAAATCTATTTGCAAAAGGTTCAATGAATCTATCTTCAGTTGATGTTATCCCGCAAGGCTTAAATGCGCCTATTACAAAAACCTCCGGCATTTTGAATTTTAAAAATACCGATGCTGATATGGATTTAACGTCTGTTATCGGACAATCCAAAATCAGTGTAAATGGCAGTATCTCGGATGATAAAACTGATTTAAAAATTTCTTCAGACAAATTCAGAGCCAGCGATGCCTTCTTGCTTCTGGATGATAAGTTTAAACTTCCGTTCAGGGACGATTTTTCAACTATTATTTCGAAATTCACTGCACAATATTCAGGCTCTCCTGATAAAATTGATTTAAACAAAGTTGTCGTAAACGGAAAAATTTATTCAAACAAGGGGAGTAAAAGTATTGTTCAGGTTTCAGATGCGAATTTTTCTGTTAAAAACGGAACAATTAGACTTTCGCCGCTCAACGGCTCGTTTAATTCTGTGCCATATAGTATGTATTTCAGTGTAGATAGAGCTTTTAGTGACGACAGAAAAATTTCCGGCAATTTCAAAATGAAAGGGTTTAATTTTGATACGCTTTCAAAATTACAAAACGAAGATGTTGTTCCGCCTAATATCCGAAAGGCGCTTTCTGATATTTCAAATATGCAAGGCACTGCTGATATTAATGCTTATGCAAAAAATAATTCGGTCAGAGCCTTTATTAATCCGCATGATATCAGTTTTATTTACCGCCCGGCGAGAATGCTTCTCAAACTAAACAGCGGAACTATTTCTATGAATAATGATACGCTTTATCTGAACAAGCTTAATTCATACGCCGGAGAAATGCCGCTTCTGCTCGACGGTCGTATCAGCCATATTTATAAAACGCCATATGTTGACCTTTATGTAAATGCTAAACCTACCCAGGAATTCTTTGATCAATTTTTTAATAACAGAACGCTTTACCCGATTAAACTCAAAGGGGATATGCTGCTTTCTGCCAGAATGAGCGGATATATTGATAACATTCGCTCAAAAATCAACTTGAATGTGGCTGAAAATTCCAGTCTTTACTACATGGGAGCATCAATAGGCGGTGCAGACAGAGTTGTAAAAATTTATCTTGACAGCGTGCTGACACCCCTTAAATTTAAAATTAATGATTTTAAATACAGCAATTTAATCCAATCTCAAAACAACAAATCATTTGAAATGGAAATGCTGAAAGCATCCGGGGCTGTCAGAATGATTGATGAAAATACGGTTGTTTTTGAGAATATGAAGCTCAAAACTGAAAATCCGACTGACGCAAAAATTTTCAATATAATTTTCAGAAAACCGTTTATGAAACAGGGTCTGTTTTCGGCTGATTTGACTATGAACGGGAATATTATGTACCCAAATGTCAGAGGTTTCCTTGATGTCACTAGTATTGATGTTCCGTTTTACGATTCTACAATTAATGATATCCATGTTGACTTTACGTCAAATGATATCCTTGTACATTCAAGAGGGGTTGTACTCACGAGCGACATAGATTTCTCAGCAAGGATGAAAAACGATTTGAAGCCGCCTTATATACTCAAAAACGTTAAACTGGAGCTTGCAGACTTAAATGTCAACAACATAATGCGCATGCTAAGAGATTTGGAACTGGATTACCAGAGAAATAATCAGGTAGTAAAAAATGCCCGTCCTGCAAACTCAAAAGCGCCGGTTGATGTGACACAGTTTAGAATTGAAGATGCTAAAATTCTGGCAGATGCAATAAAAGTCAAAAATATTAGTGCGCAGGATTTTAAAGCTGCATTGAAACTTGATGAAAATATGAATCTTTCAGTAGATGAATTTAATTTTCAACTAGCAAACGGTCAAGTAAACGGTAAGCTAACCTACAATCTGCTGTCCAACCTGCTTGATATGTCATTGGGATTGAAAGATGCAGATGCACTGATAATGTCTGAGGCATTGTTTGATTTGAGAGGACAGGTTTACGGCAGAATGACAGGAAACATCAACCTCACTTGCGACGGTAAGTCACAGGAAACTTGTACTCAAACCCTCGCAGGAGAGGGCAGTTTTGATATTAAAGAAGGCAAAATGCCGAAACTTGGGTCACTTGAATATCTTTTAAAAGCCGGTAATCTTATCACAGGCGGACTCAGAGGGCTTTCTATAAATGGTATTATTGATTTGATTACTCCGTTGAAAACCGGCGAATTTGAAGATATCAACGGCAATATAGTAATAAAAGACGGAATAATTTATCCGATAAATGTTTATTCAAGCGGAAAAGATTTGAATATTTATCTTACAGGAAATTATAATCTTCTCACCGCAATTGCGAATATGAAAGTTTACGGAAATCTTTCCCGTAACATGTCCACAGTGTTCGGCAAAATCAAAAATGCCTCACTTAATTCACTCTTAAATACCCTGCCGTTTATGAACAAGACGGAAATTGACGAAGAGACACGCAAAGAACTGGAAAAAATTCCGAATACAACCGTCGGAAGCAATGAATCAAGAATTTTTGCAGTTGAAGTCGAGGGTAATATTAACGGCGATGCTTACGTAAAAAGCTTTAAGTGGGTTAAATAGATTTCAGATGGTCAATCTTCAAAGCGGGTTGAAGTGTTATTCCTATGACATCTATGCGGAAGTTTTTGTATTTGTGGCTGGCTGATTGCAGATATGAAAATACTCCTGTTTTGATATTATTTAATTTTGTTTGGGTAATTGCTTCCAGTGGAGTGCCAAAATCGTTATTTTTACGTGTTTTTACTTCCACAAAAACAAGTGTATCTTTCTGTTTTGCGATAATATCAATTTCGCAGAATCTGGAAAAATGAACATTGCGCTCAATTATTTCATAACCGTTTTTAGTCAAATATTCGCAGGCTAAATCTTCACCTTTGCTTCCGAATTCACGTTTGTTCATCATTGTTTAATCCCATGCCTTGCAAGTTTTGTAAGATCAAGCAGATATTGAACATCAAGTATATGGCAGTTTTTGCTCCACCTTGCAGGGCAAATATCTATCCCCCCGCGGCGGGTATACAAGGCGCATACGAATAGTTCGTCTTCTTTATCTAATATATCTGAAATCCTTTTAAAAATCATTTCGCAGCATTCTTCATGAAAATGATATTCAGAGCGAAAAGAGGTTAAATATTCAACAAGGCTGCCTTCGTCAATGTGCTTTTTTGACTGGTAACAGATAAAAGCATCCCCGAAATCAGGCTGATGGGTTACACGACAGTTTGAACGCAGCGAATCAAATGTAAGATAATATTCTTTTATTTCGTGAGTATCGTCAACACGCAAAACTTCAGGGGCTTCTTTGTAGTTGTTTATTTCTAATTTTGTTTCATCAACAAAAGTTATAAGATTTTTAAAATTTTTGAAAATTTCTATACGTTCAACATCAGACTCTAAAAAGCTCGCCTCAACTTTTGTTACGAGTTTTTCACTCAAGTCTTTTTCAATTGTTTCCTTACAAATTTTAAGACATTCATCAACAGTTTTTCCAAGCCTCGTCATATTGAAAGAATTCAGATACAATTTTAGTGACTTTGATTCTATAAGGTAATCATTGCTGCAATTGTATTTCAACTTCAAAACTCTTGTGACAGGCACGCCGTTTTCAGTCAGCACGGAAAACTCGTAACAGTGCCAAACATCCCAACCTTCAAAGGGTAAGTCAGTATTTTTTATCCCATACTGTCTTCTGTTTTCATCCCTTGGAACCGCAACAAGAAAATCAGGATTGTATGTATCACTTCCGCTAACCTTTTTTCCTAAAAAGGCTGATGCAATCTCGTCTGTTATATTTCTTTGATTATGCAAGTTCTTCATATTTTGCAGGGTTGTTTAATAAATCATAGTTAATTTCATTTTCGTTGTCAGCAATAGCCGCAACAACAACTGCGTCAGAAGTTACATTGACAAGGGTTCTCATCATATCAGTAATTCTTTCGATAGTGAAGAGGAATGCAAATCCTGCTACTAGTTGCTCAGGGCTCAATCCCATACCGTTCAGGATGAGCGCAATTGTAATCAAACCGGCGCCCGGAATACCGGCACAGGTACTTGATGCGATGATAGCAAGCAGAGCAATCTGAATGATTAAGAACGGAGTAAGTGCAACGCCGTAAGCCTGGGTTAAGAAAATAACCGCAACAACCTGCAGAAGTGCAGTGCCGTCCATATTCAAAGTTGCACCTAATGGAAGTACAAAGCTTGAAATTTTATGTGAAATTCCGCGTTTTTCACAGCAAGCAATAGTCAAAGGCAACGTTGCTGAAGAGCTTGCTGTTCCGAAGGCAACCATCATAGCTTCTGCGATTGCAGAATACAGCATCCAGATTGAGACTTTTGAGAAAAATCTCAAGAAAAGCGGATAAACCACAAACAGCTGGATAATAAATCCTATAGCAAGCACAAGCAAATATTTTGAGATACTTGCAAATATATCAATACCAAAGCTTGAAACCGCAGAAGCAGTCAATGCGAACACACCGGGTGCAGCAAGGAACATAATCCAATCAGTAATTTTCATGGTAGCTGCAAAAACAGATTCAAAGAAAGAAACAATGGGTCTGTTTACATCCCCGACTTTTGCCAGAGCAACTGCAAAAATCAACACAAACACAATAATTGCAACCATATTGCCGTTAGCAAGTGCATTCAGCGGATTGCTCGGAATAAAGCCCAGGAACATGTTCAAAATATTACCTTGCTGCTCAGCCATTGCCGTTGCAACCGTGGTTTGAACTTCAGCAGCAGCATTTTCTGTAATATAGTGAGCAGCTCCGTTACCCGGGTGCATTGTTAGCGCAAGTATAGTACCGATAACAACAGCAGCAACAGTAATTATCCCGTAATACAAAATCATTTTAGAACCGAATTTACTTAGCTGTTTATTATCTCCAATGCTGGTAACACCGATAATTATTGCTGATACAACCAGCGGTATTACAACCATTTGAATTAATCTTATAAAAATCTGCCCGACAAATGTAAGGATATTGGCAACTAAAATATTTTGATGCGAGTGCAGGAAAATACCAACCAGAATACCGGCAATAATCCCAAAGAAAATGTGCCAGTTTCTTTTAATACCTAATCCCAGGGCAATCAAAATCTGCATATGTAGTTTCATATATATAACCTCACAATTGTACTATTGGACTAGTTTATTATATCACTCAGGTATAAAAAATACAAACGTTTCAATCAAAAATCATAGTCTTGGAGTAGAAATTCATAAAATCACACAATTATTGTGCCGGTTTCATAAAATACTCATTTTTTGAAATTTTCAAAAGTTTGCGTTTAATAATCATATTTTTACGGTCAGCAATATCAGCACCCAAAAGTCCGCCCATAGCACCAAATGCAAGTGTTGTGAGAGTTTTTAACCCCCAACTCTTCTGCCACAAAAGACTTGCTGTAGCTCCGGTAATCAACCCCAGAGCCGTACCCACTATGCTGTATGCTTTAACTTTATGAGCAATTACTGAGCGTTTGCCATTTTCTTCAAGGTGCTCATCTTCATATTTATTTCTTAAATTTTCAAATGTATCGGCATTTTCTTTTTTTGTGCTTACAATAGCTTTTTTGCCGGTGTATACTTTTGTAATTTCATAATACTGTCTTTTTTCATTCGGTCCGGAAACTTGTTTAATCGCCATAACATCATATCCTCAAAGATTGTAAATTTTTATATTTTCTATATTATAACCTTAACAAAAATAAATTTGCTACTTGATATTAAAATTGGGTGTTATATAATAATACATGACGCAAGAGTAATCTTCGCAACATCTAAAAACATCGGATGCAGCACTCTGCCGAGTTAAACAAACCGGTGGATTGTTCAACGAAAGGTTGTAGAACTCCTTTCAAATATGAAACATTTGAAATAATACATATATCGGAATGTAGCACTCTGCCGAGTGAAACAAGCCGGTGGATTGTTTCACGAGAGGTGGTAGCGCACCTTTCAAATATGAAATATTTGAAATAATATCATATATCGGAATGTAGCGCAGTTTGGTAGCGCACCGTGTTCGGGTCGCGGGGGTCGCAGGTTCGAATCCTGTCATTCCGATTTTTTCGTGTCTGCAATAATGTTAATGACTTACATTGTTATCACAAAACTTCATTACAAGCTTAGACAACAAGCAATGAAAAAACATAAATTAGTACAACATATTTTTAAATAAAATCACTTAGTCTCTGCCGGTTAACAAACTGCAGAGCGAAACAATACAAAGAGTCAGTGCTGCAAGATAAGTTATGCCAAGGATGGTATTTTTTCTGCGTTCTTTTTTGAAATTACTTTTAGCCTCTTCTACATTTGCAAACTGATGATCTAGCAAATATGTATCGCCTTTTTTATCGGTTGTAACATTAAAACACTCCGGAATTTTATTTGTCAGATGAATTTGATCTTTTTTAGCTCTTAATAATTCTTTTTCTGACAGTTTAACCATTGCAAGATATGGCGGCTCAAACCTTACATTCTGACCTGTTGAGGTATTAATGATATTAAAACCGCGGTTACTTACTATATAATAACCTTCAGGGAGCGTACGGGTTTCGTTCATGTTTTTAATAGCATCGTCAGAAAATTTATCATTGAATTTGGCATACCCGGCGGTTTTATAAATACCATTTGACAAATGGTATTCTTTTATCGGTTTATTTTTAATCTCAACCTTATCCTGCGCCTCTGCGCCGAAATTTAACGGAGAAATCTTTCTTGAGAGTGCTGTTTGGCGTCCTGAAGAATAAAGACCATTTACTAAATTTACTGTTAAGTCCATAGAAAATCCTATATTTTACACACCGAGTTATTATTATTTAACCATCAACAAAAATTTTTTTGTCGTTTTAACAAGATAAATTAAAAAAACGTTACAATACCATACATTTTAGGAAATATGCTATAATAAAATTGGGTATATTGTAGAGGTCACTATGAAAAAGATTTTAATCGTTGATGACGAACAGGATATTGTAGAAAGTTTAAAATTTGTGCTGGAATCTTCAAATTATACGTGTTATTGCGCATATAACGGTGAAGACGGCCTAAAACTTGCCAAAGAAATTATGCCGGATTTGATAATCCTTGACGTAATGATGCCGAAAATTAACGGCTATAAAATCAGCAGACTTTTAAAATATGACAGCAAATACAAAAACATCCCGATACTAATGGTTACAGCGCGTTCGCAGGAAGAGGACAAACTCATAGGTGAAGAAACCGGAGTTGACGAATATATTACAAAACCGTTTGATCTTGATGAAGTTGTAAAGAAAGTTGATGAATATTTAGGGTCCAGAGTAGAAAAATAAAGATGGAAACAGTTACAAACAAAACCCTTGAAAAATTAAAATATGATTTGGTGAGAGCCGGGCTTGTACCGTTTGAGACATTAGAGCAGGCCCAGGAAATTGCTGCGGCGCAAAATATTAACATCGGACAGGCTTTGATAAATTCAGGAATTTTGACTGAAGATGCTCTTATTAATTTTTTGGAATCAAAACTCCATATCCCGTCAGTTAATCTTAACGATTACACGCTTGATACCAACTGCCTAAAATACATCAATATTACAGATGCCAAACGTTACAAGATTATACCGCTGTTTAAAATAGAAGACACATTGACAGTTGCGATGGCTGATCCGCTTGACTTGTTTGCGATTGACAAGATTGTAGAATCCGCCGAATGTTCAATTGAACCGGTAATATCATCTGAATCCAGCATTTTAAAGAAAATTGAAGAATACTACAAAACAGATAGCGCAAGCGTCGGTGACATTTTCACAAACGAAGAAAACGCAGGCTATAACTGGCTTGATGAACTTCATAGCGAAGACTTGAGCGACAGCCACATACAAAAAATTATAAGAGCGATACTAAAACAGGCTATTATAGAAAATGTGCACGAAGTAAGTTTTCAATGTGAAGACAGCGGTTTGACTGTTAATTTCAAAAAATCCGGAGAACTTCAAAACAAAGGAGCCATTCCGACCGTTCTGACAGGTTCATTTGTATCCAAATTAAAAACACTGGCAAAACTCGACCCTTCTGTGAGTGAAGTACCGCAGCTTGGAAAACTTTCGTTCAAAGTTGACGAGATTAATTTAATTGCGAGCATTTCAACATTCCCAACGATTATGGGTGAGCGGATTTTCCTCAAAATATACAAACCGCCAATGGAATTATCAAAGATGATTACAGATGTAAATAGTCTGAATAAAGTCAGACAGTCGCTTGAAAATCCCGGAATAATCATTGTTTGCGGAGCGCCATTGAGCGGGAAAACCCACGTCATATACTCATTGCTTTTAGAAATTGCAAAAACAGATAAAAACAAAAATATAATGACCCTTGAGAGCATTTCCAAATACAATCTTCAAAACGTCAACCAGTGTGAACTGAATGAAAACGTAGGGTTTAATATGGATAAAGCCGCAAGATTTATTGAATTTCAATCGCCGGACATTATATACATGGAAGGGGTTAAGACCAAAGAATCATTCGACTACTTTTCAAGCCTTGTATTTGATAACAAAACGATTATCATGGAATTTCTGGCAAACAATATGGAAGATTTAAGGAACAAGCTGGCATTTTCAGACTTTGAGCCATTGAAATCATTAATTTCGAGCATGATATTTATCCATTCAAAAGACAGTATAGAAGTATTTGACAGAGAAACCATCCAGAAATATTTAGCCTAAAGTTCATAATGGTATTTTAGTTTAATTTATAAAGACCGGCATTTAAAAGACTTTTTAAGCACACCTGAATTGTCATCGGGTTCAGAATGACGGGGTATTAAAGATGTTAGGACGATAGGACGTTAAGTCCATTTCATTAATCTGTCATGCTGAACTTGTTTAAACCTCCTTCCCCGGCTTGGGGAAGCGAATTTGCACTCTGCCGAACAAAACCTGACTAAATGTCTGGTTTTGTGAGAGGGGACGACACGCAGTTAGTCCGGTTAGCGAGGAAATTGAGCGAAGTTGAACCGCAGGTTCAATAGCGAAACTTTCCGAGCGTGAAGCAAATTCAAGACAGGCTGGGATGGGGAGCAACAGGTCCAGCCATCGTAAAGTCCTGCGTTGGCTTTCCGCACGGCAAGATCCTGAACAGCTAGAAAATCACGTTTTTCAAAAATTAAAAACGGATTTTCTACGCTTTCAGGATGACAGCAAACATAATGTTTGCATCATTATTCTTTACACAGTTACTGTAGGTCAGGCAATGCCTGACAGAAAGAGCCCCTCTCCTACTAAGATTGAAAAGCTCTTACGGGCGTTACTAAAAGCCGGATTTCAAAGACTTTTAAAGTTTCTTGAACATCTTCGAAAGGCGACTTTTTAAAAGTTGAATAGTCCTATTGATGCAAACGTTACGTTTGCCAAACATAATGTTTGTTCCCCACCCTAGCCCTCCCCGACCTGGGGAGGGTACAAAGTGCATTGTTTGGCGAAAGAGTTATAGGTATGTCGGTTGGGCATACTTGCCCAACAATACCCAGCCCTCTCCTGGTTCAGGAGAGGGCTGAAACGAACTTAACGTCCTAACGTCTTCAAAGTGACTTGATTTCTTTTTTAACTTTCGGTTTGTCGTTGTCTTTGTCGGAGCCGAGCATGAAGCGGAAGCCGCCGGTTAATGCAATACCATTACGTCCTCCGTTTCTTATCATCGCCTGTAAGAACGCGGTGAACTTATCCGCCCAGTTCCGCTGTACACCAACCCCGTATTCAACGTACGGTTTAACGCTCATTTCAGGTAATTTCACGTTGTTTGCAGTAACTTTAGATTCATTCATTAAGTTCCAAACCATACCAACGCTCGCATACGGCTGCCAGCCGCCTTTGAGGTTTGCAATAAAGCGGACACTCGGGTTTAATTGGATTGTGTGTAACGGGTCGCTTTCGATATTTACCCCGGCAGCGTTTTTGTAGTCAAATGTGTTCACGAAAGTATAAGACAAGTACATAATCGGCTGGATGATGAACTTACCGTCTTTAAATTCAAAGTTGTAACCGGTTTTAGACCCAACGCCGGCAAGTAATGACGTATAATCTTCTTTGCCATACATGGTGTGGCTTTCACCAACGCTGGCACCTGCAGAAGCAGTGATAGCAGTCCAGAAGTTACCTTTGTAGAAAGTTTCTGTAAAGCCTAACAAGCCGCCGTTCATGGAGGTATCGACGCCGGAGTAATTCAAACTAGACCCCATATAGCCGGCATATCCTGTAAAGACTCTGTGCCAGCCATTTTTCATTTCTTTGAAGTCGCCATCAAAGCCCACAAGCGAACCGTATGTGATAGCGTCAACGTCAGGACCATTATCCAAATTCATACTTTCAAAAGTAGTATACGGTCTGAACCAGACGGCGTTATTATGGAGCTGGTCAAAATATTCCGGCATATTGTCGTTAAAGTCAGTGCTTAGCGCGTATTTGTTCGCATTAATTTTCGCATAACGTTCCATTGCGGGAAGTTGCGTGAAGGCGTCAGCGTGTTCGAATACGTATTTGAAGGCTTCATTGACAGCAGCTTGACCTGCTGCGAGGTTACCGACAGGTGTTGCCAGAACTGCAGGGTTGAAGGCGTCAGACGGGTTGCCGGTTGTACCACCGCCACCTTGCGGTGGTGTTGGAATTACAGGGACATCAGGCTCATCCGGCTCCGGTTCAGGCTGAACAGGGATTTTGTCACCCCTGGTGAATACGAAATATCCGCCGTCGCCTTCGCCGTTATACTCATTTTCTGTGTCGTAGGTTAAATTATACTTGTATATCGGCGCATAAATCGTTGTTTGCCCTCCGTCTGGCAGGTTAAATTCTCGTGTTGATACATTTTCTTTTATTTCTGGCTCTGCAAAATACATTGCCGTTACTGCTCTGTCTGAAGGTGCGTCTGATAATAGGTTCATACCTAGGATATTAATTTTTGCATCGCCGACGTTTGTATATGTTTCTGCCGTGAATCGTCCCATTTTCTGGTTCGCTAAGTCGACATCCACTGATGCTATATTGATTTCGCCGCTTACCATATCAAAATTCCTGAATGATACCGGCGTTAAACCTAAGTGTCCGATATTTACCTCGCCGCCATTCATTGCAAACGAGTTGTTATTGTTTAAATATGAACCTTCCGCTATATTCATTGCATAAGACGTATTATTTATATCTGCGTTTTTAATATTGTTATTAATTGTAATAACACCGCTTTCATCACCTGTAATGTTTAATTTGTGACCTTCGCCGCCTGTTATCTCGTCATAAAAAATAACTTCGCCGCCTTCTTCTGCATTCAGGGTTACTACGCCCGAACTTCCGGAATATATTGCGTTTTGTTCGCTTTTTTCTCCCTGGATTGTTTTATTGCCGCGAAATTCACTCTTTCCATTTATTGCGTTTATCGTAACCTCGCCGGTGTTATATATCGCTCCGCCTCGAATGTTTACTTCCGAATTATCGGTCTTTGCATAGTTGTCATAAAAATTTGAGTTTGTAAATGTTATTTTACCTGAGGTTGCATTCCAAATAGCGCCGCCTGCACCGCCGGCATTTTTACCATAAGCATTATTGCTTTTAAAATCACCTGTCAAATTTTCTATAGTACCGGCATTGTATATAGCACCGCCGCCTGCAGTACTGTCAACACTATGTGCATAGTTTGATGTGAAATCACCATTTGCATTTGATATAGTGCCTACGTTGTATAATGCACCGCCGGCAGAATTACCGCTTTCGCTTTGTGTATAATTAGAGATAAAATTAGTGTTTGATTGTTTTAGAATTCCTGTATTGTAATATGCTCCGCCCATAGCCCTTGCGGCATTGTGTCCTTTCGCATAATTACCAATAAAATCAGCCTCTAAATTTTCAAAATTCGCCATAGTAAAAACAGCACCGGCAAGTGATTCAGTCCCGAAAGCTTCTGTGTAGTTGCCGATAAAATCACCTTTTATATCAGTCAATTTTCCATCTATATACAATGCGCCGCCTCTTGCAGAAGCTCGCTCGTACGGTTGGGAAGTCATTGATTTTGCATAGTTATTGATAAATGTGCCGGTGATAGTGTCTATTTTTCCGGAACTCATAAGAAAACCGCCCATAGCATTTGCGACATTGCTTATTGCAAAATTGCCGCTGAAATAGCCGTCTAATGTTCCGATATCTCCGTCGTTACCAATGGCGCCGCCCTGGACAAATGAATAGATATTGTATACTGTACTATTTGAATATGAGCCGTTTTCAATAAAATTACCGGAAATAGAATTTATTCTTCCGTTAACCTGATTTGTATATAATCTTCGTGAATTAAAAATGGCACTGCCGCTTGCTGAATAACCTGTCGCGATGTTTACATTTTTTATAAAGTTTCCTGTTATAGAGTTGATAACGGCATTTGCGTTATTGGTGATTGCAGCCCCTGAAGCCTGATCCACCTTGGAAATTGCAGTGTTTCCTATGAAGTCACCTTTTATATCATCAATTTCAGCATATTGATTATTAAAAATAGCAGCACCGGAGGCAAAAGAGTCATTGCTTCCTGAACTCTCAGATACAACTTTGTTATTTATAAAATCACCGGTAATATCTTTGATAATACTGCTTGAACTGTAGTTCATTACAGCCCCGCCGCCAACGTAACTATTGGTGGAGGTAACATTGTTTTCAATAAAATGACCTTTGATATTACCCATTTCACCACGGTTAAGTATAGCTGCTCCAAGCCCGTTTGTGGACGTTTTTTCTGACAATCCTATAAAGTTACCTGTTACATCATCCGCAACACCGTCAGAGTCAATATCATAAATATCTGTATTTTCTATTTTAGAAGGTAGACCTGTAAGGCTTTTTGTTTGAATATTATAGTAGTGTGTAACAATTTCACCGTTTTCGTAACTGTAATATTTGACGGAGTTTTCAGTAGCTTCATCCTACGTAATCGGTACAAGTTCGTAGGCACTGTCTGCACCTAAAGTCGGCGCAAATTCAGCTGCCGCAACAGGTAATGTTCCTGCAAAAATCGCTGCCAGCATCAGTTTTGATGCGCCGTTATTACTTAACCCTGCAAATAAATTGTTATTGTTTTTAGCACACATAATTTTTATACCCTCGTGGTTGTAATTTCATAATTTTTCTTACGGTATTTTGCGGACAAAACTTTAAGATTTTTGGTAAAACTTTACAAAAATTTACACCACGAGGAATTTGCAGGTTTTGTAATTGATTACTTTCACAAATTTCATTAGCACAGACACGCAGGTACTTCTGCAGGTCATGCACAGACTGACAAAGATAGACATTCTGAGCTAAGCGGGATTAACTTCGTCTAGAATAACATTTTTCATATCTTTGTTTACACTCAAAATGAGAGGATTTTTGCACGGACTAACTTATTTTTACCAGTTTTCAGAGCCGTATTTTTTGTACATATCTATTGTGCGTTGGAGTTTATGTTCCACTGCGTAAATCTTATCTAATGTCTCCAGGTTTGTAACTTTTTTCTTTAAAACTTCCATCTCAAGCAGTTCTTCTTTTGCTCTTCGGACACGTTCTTTGTCTTCTTCACGTTTCATAAAAAGCCAGCCTTCAAAGCCGCATCCGGGCGGCACTATTGCCCACGGGGTAGAAGGACAATGACGACAAAGCGCCGGTCTTTCTTCATAAATGCTGCATTTGTTGTCCTCCTGCAAATATTTACACGTGTAAAACGTTATTTTTTCTTCATCATATTTTCCGTCGGATTTAAGGTTATCAATAATATTGTCAACAGTTTCTTTATCAACACTTCTGGCTTCTTCAACTGATGCAAACGGCTCAAAAATTCCTAAAAACTCACACGCACCCTTATCCCCTTGTTTTTGAAGTTCAAGCAGCTCCTGATACGGCAGAGAAGTTGTTACAACCCGGCAGCATTTGCCGCACATATTACAGAGTTCCTGCGGACGCTTATTCAGATAATTTTCTTCGTAGCTGCTCATATTTTTATTATATTATTTTAGTGTAAATTTTTAAAGCTTTATTAATATTTCTTAAAATTTACTAAAATTTTGATAAAATTTAGCAATAATTTAGAGAGTTAATACTTTAATATAATGTGTAGGTAATAAGGTATAATAGTATGCAAAATTACATTGTTCAGCCGCAGCCGATTCAGGTTCCAAACTATTCCGGCGTTAATATACAAATTTTTAACCCTACTGTAGGGGCGCCTGGTTGTGGTGCGCCTGTTTACAATGTAAATTCACCGAATTACCAATCCAATCCTAACAACCACTACCCTGCCGGTTATTATATCAACCAGTGGGGTAGTCCCCAACAACCGCCATCAGCGAGCGCATCGGCGACGGCAACAGCAACGGTACAGCCAATGCCGGCACCGCCATCTTCTCCGCAAGCTCAGACCCCAGATGCAGCAGTAAAAGATGAACAAAAAACATCCACACCGGCAGCAGAAGACAAAAAGCCGGACTCAGCTGCTGCTGACAAAGACGCACCCAAAGAAACAACAAAAAAAGAAAAACGAAAAATTGTTCAGCTGACTGATGATTATATAAAAACACTTGAAAATTATCTGAACAGCCAGGATAAAGAGGTGCGGCTGATGGGTGCAAAAGAAGTCGTAGCACGCTTGATGGAAGATGAATCAAGAAAAGATGACAAAGCTCTCAATGCTTTGGTAAATAAGATGCTGCAAGACCCATCAGAACAGGTCAAATTCCTTGCGTTAAGCATGCTGGATTCACGCAATGCTACAGGTGATATGACAACTGTTCAGCTTCTGCAAGCAATGCAGCAATCCAAATCCGGTTATGGACAGGATGCACTGTTAGCTTCTAATATTCTGCTCAAAATGGCTGGTAAGACTGTAGAAAAAGAATTTGAAGTAAAAGACGATAAAAAGGCGGAAAACAAAACAGAAGCAAAGACAACATCAGCAAGTAAAAAGGAATAACCTATGAGTTTTCTTAGCAAAATAGGCGCAAATGCCCCAAAATTAATAGCCAAAGGTATCGGGCTGGGTACGCTCGGTATCATAGGTTATGATGCCCATGTTGTCGGAAAACTGCAATCGGAAGTCACAGCAAAATCAAAAGACGCTAATGCAAGTGCAGATTTCTTTAATAATACGATGTATCTTGATACCCCGAGCACTTCAAAATCAAAACTTGCAAAATTTGTGTTTAATATGGAACTGGAGCAAAACTGGCGTTCGTTCTTTAACTCAAGTATCGGATATTCAAAAGGTTTTGGCTCAATGCTTGTTTCAAACGCAATCCCGTTTGCACTGTCTTCTATTGCATTGTTATCTAAAAGTACAGTCGGCTCCTGGATTGGCGCCGCCGGTTCCTTAATCTATGGAGGATATGTGTTTACAAAAGATGTACTTGGTGTTGGCAGACACAATGACTTAAATCCTAAGTTTTAGTTTGAGTCTTGCTTTTCGCTTGTGATATTTTCAATTAAAGCTTTCGGGTTAATTAGCATTCCTGCGAGTTTACCTTTGAATACACCATCTTTGACTCTGCATTCTGTAGCTGTATCAAGTGCAGCCTTTTCAAACTCTTCCGGTGTTATGTCCGGTCTTACCTGTTTTGCAAGTGCATACATCCCCGCATACCACGGAACTGCCCAGCTCATTCCGCCGTCATTACCGTCAAACCGATATCCGTCCTCACTTTTTAAATCTGCAACAGTCCTGTGATCCATCGGCACAAGAAGATATTCACGAGCGTAATCCCCGTCATAAATATCCTCAGGCTTTGTATCCGGATTTTTTTCTAAGGCATCTTTATATCTGCTTTCGTAGCGGTCAGTAAGAAAAGCTCCCATTGTGTAATTTTCAGGGTTGTCCGCATCTGCTTGTGGATTTCTGTTTGCACCTAAAATATCAGAGCCTGAATATACTATATATACGCCATTTTCTTTCGCATTTTGAACGGCTTCCTGTATTAAGTTGTAATCATCACCATTTGGATTAAATCCCCAGCTGATTGAAATTACTGGAATTTTTTCGTTATCAGGCAGCTTTTTATTAAGTTCTACAACTCTATTTATAGCTTCAGCATAATTTTTATTGTCAGTTGTAGCTGCAAAATAGACAACATCAGCATCAGGGGCAACACCAACATTTTCTCCGACTGCAATTGAAGTTACAGAAGGCCCATGAAAACTACCTTCTTTGAAGAAATCAGGTTTTTCTTCTTTGCCGTGTTCTTCATAAAAAACAATGCGGTCAGAATATTCATTGTGAGGGGACAATGATTGGTCAACAATTGCAATTTTGACACCTTTGCCCGTTATGCCCTGTTCGTGAAGGTCTCTTATTCCTAATCCAGGATTTTTCATATTTTCAAAAGGTTCTTTTAACATAGCCTTTTGCTCGTCGGAAAGCACGGTAGTATCATCAATACACAGGTCAAGCAGTTGTTCTTTAGTTAATTTAAGAGAAGAAATATCCGTGAACAGTGCATCTCTAATGCCTCCATGTGTGCCGACAGGGATTTCTTCTAATGATGAAACTTTTTTAATAGGCACCTCGTAAGGAAATGCACAACACGGCGGCAGAGTATTTTTTACTGATTGTTTTAATGTGGCAGGTTCTTTTTCTGATTCCTCAATAGACAATCCTTTAATCTTCATATTAAACACTTCTTCTGTCAAGTCACCTTCTACCTTGAAGGGTAAAAAGCCTATTTTTTCAGCTTCTTGTTTGCTGATTTTGCCGTCTTTGTTTGTATCAAACTGCGCTAACAATTGTTTAAAATTAATACCGTCAACCATTAAAATTTCTCCTTAGTCTTTTACATATTTGTATTAACGGCAAAATCACCTCTAAACTTTAACAAAAAAAAGATGTCAAGTAATAAAACTTAAACATCTTTTCTAAATTTATAATTTTCGACTGCTTACACTTTGCGTTTACGAGCAGCTTCTGATTTGCGTTTTCTTTTAACGCTCGGTTTTTCGTATCTTTCACGTTTTTTTACTTCTGAAAGAATACCGGCTTTTTGAATTTTTTTCTTGAAACGACGCAATGCGCTTTCAATTGATTCGTTTTCGCCGACTTTTACTTCTGCCATTATATTTTCACCACCTTTATACTTCTTGTAACTAGTGCTGTATGTCTATTATATACCGAAAATATTTAAAATTCAAGTCCCGCAGGATTTTTCTATAAATTTGCATAGTCTAAACGCAGTAGATGAACATGGCAAAACGTATAAAAGGTTGATGTAATTAACTTTACAATTTGAAATAATATACCTAAGTCGAACAAATTTATAAAGGTGATGAACATAATGAACCTCCACGAAAAATGCCTGCTGAAATATCTTAAAAACCCTGATGAACTCTCGTATTCAACTGACGTGTTAAAACTGAATAATTTTATTCTTGAAAAACAATTTTTGATGAAAAATTTTATTGCCAAATCTTCTTCATTCCACTATACTGAAATAACAAAGTAATTTTAAATTTTAAAAGAGAGTGTGTATGCTGAAGAAATTATTATATATTATCGGCGTAATGCTGATATTAGGTGTGTTGTTCTGGGGATTTAAGACAACAAATCTGAATTCATTTATAGATATCGTAGAGAGCCGTACATTTGACCTCAGACAGGGCGTAATGATTAACGCAAACGCTAAAAAAGTTAATAACGATATTGTTATTGTTGCGGTAGACGATGCAAGTTACGAATATATTCTTGATAATTACGGCGAATGGCCTCTGACTCGGGATATTTACGCACAGATGATAGAATACCTTGAGTCGCAGCAGCCTAAAATTATTGCTTTTGACTTAATGTTTGTAAAATCTTTAAAGAGCAAACCAAACGCGGATAAGGCGCTTGTAGATGCTATGAAAAAGTATTCAAATGTTTACACGGCAATGAATTTTGACAATCAGCCGGAAGAACTCAGAAAGCCCCCTAAATTGCCGCAGTCGCTCACTATTGATGTGGAAAGTTATTCTGATGATATTAATTTTAGAGATATTACATTTTCAAATTGCCGCGCAATTCTCTCTGATATACTAAATTCAACTTCAAATGTCGGCATAATAAATGTATCACGTGCTGACGACGGAATTTTGAGAAAAATGCCGATGTTTGCACGTTATCAAGGAGAATTTTATCCTCACCTCGGACTTAAAGTCGGTTTGGAATACTTAAAAACAACAGAAGGTCAAAATATTGATAAGTTTGTTGTTGATAAAAATTCCAATCTAATACTTGGCGACCGGAAAGTTTATCTGGATAATGACGGCAGTGCAATCCTCAACTGGTACGGACCGAGCGGCACTTATACATATATTCCTATGTATAAATTAATTAAAAAAGTAAAAGGTGAGCCCACAGATTTAGATTATTCGTTCAAAAATAAAATAATTTACTTCGGCACAACTGCCGCCAGCCTCTTTGACATAAAAACAGTTCCTGTCGGGAAAATTTATCCGGGTGTGGAAGTTCAGGCAACTTATGTAAACAATCTGATTGATAACAACTTTATAACAAAAACAGGAAAGCACGTGACAGTTTTGGTCAGCGTAATCCTTGCATTGATTACAGTTCTTCTTGTAATGCAGATACCTTCAGCGATTGCGGCATCTGTTAGTACTGTTGCCATTTATATGGCGTATGTTATAGCGTCATACTATGCAATGAAGATGTCTAATTTATGGATTGAGCTGATTTATCCGCTGCTTGCTGTTATTCTGGCTTTCATAACTTCTTTAATCGTCAAGTACCTTATAAAATCCCGCGACTTTGAACAGCAATACAAGCTCGCAACTACAGACGGTTTGACAGATTTATACAATCACAGGTATTTCCAAGATCAGATGAAAATGAATGTTGAACACTCAAAACGCTACGAGACGAACTTTTCACTAATAATCATTGATATTGATTTCTTCAAAAAGTTCAACGACACCTACGGTCACCAGTCAGGAGATGCTGTTTTAAGGCAGGTTGCACAAATTTTGAAACGTAATGTTCGTGCAACTGATATAGTATGCCGTTACGGCGGTGAGGAGATGAGCATAATTCTGCCAAATGCTGGTAAAGAGGAAGCACTGACAACTGCTGAAAAAATATGTTCGCTTGTGGCACAAAAAACTTTCAAATTAAATAATGATAAAGAAACAAATGTTACAATAAGCCTCGGGGTGTCGACATATCCTTTTGACGGTGAAACACCTTCCGACTTGATAGAATCTGCTGATAAGCGGTTATACAACGCTAAAAACAACGGCAGAAATCAGGTCGGTAAAACATAAATAAAAATTCTAAACCGCACCGATTTACTTAATATTATTTAACAAATTTGTCAAATAAGCAGTAATTTTGTCAAAAAATATTTTTACGGTTGTTATAATAAACACGTAAAAAATGGAGTTTTGACTATGCAGATAACTAATTCTCATCCGAACAACCGGAATATAAACTTTCAAGCGCTGCCAGGCGGCAAAATACGTGCGATTCTCATTAATCAACCCGAAAAATTTCAGGCAATTAAGGAACAGTTAGCCCCTTTAGGGGACCCGAATACTGTGGTTGACATCTTTACTGCCACAAAAAAATTCTCCAACGAAAAGCTATATTCTCTCAGATTATATAACAAAGTTTTCGGCAACAGTCATAACGTACCGGTTGATAAAAATAATATTGAATACATCCCGTCAAAATTAATCCCTAAAATTGAACAGTTAACAAACAAAGATATTGAATGGCGCGAATATTCACTTTTCAAAGAAATTAAGGAATTTTACTCAGGAAAAAGTTTCAGATATAGAGAATATCTTGATAACATAATAAAACTAAGCCGAGAACTAGGAATTAAATTGGGCTCAAAAGCTCAAAAAGTGTTTGACAGTGTCTAGAGAAACGGCTAGAATTTGTTATGGCAATATTATTTAACCCGCATTCTAAACTGAATTCCTGTGCACTGCATCTCAAACAAAAGCTTGCGCAAACAAAAAATGCACAAACGCAAAAATTATTTTGCCGGCAATATTGGGATAGTTGTGCGGCAGAAAATAATTTGAGACCTCTTAGCAGAGATTATGTAACCCTGCACGGGCAGCTTAACGGTATCAATCACTTCTTTGTAAGCGGCGGCAACCCTGAACATTTGTCTCAAAAATTTATGTACACCGGTCTGACACCTAAAGAGATGATTAGCAAAACTGACAGGGAATTTAAACGTATAAAACCAACCGAAAAGATCTTAACAGCGTTCAGATGTATAGGTGAAAAACCGGACTTTTTCAGCGAATATACCCTCTACAAAAAACGGCTCGATATCCAAAAAGGCGATATCATAAATATGCGAGAATATGCATACGCAACTTCTGATATCTCGTATGCGCGTGGCTATTTGACCAACGACAGAGGCATCTTATATGAGATTGAAATTCCTGAAAAAGCACGTGTTTCCGTAAAAGGTCAAGGTACAAACAATGAAATAGTTTTTCCTCGCAGTTCAAGATTTGAGTGCACTGAAACAAGACGGATTAAAAATGACAGAGAAGATTACTTACACGTAAAACTGCGCTATATTCTGCCGGAGTAATAAATTAAACCTTGTTTACAACAAAAATTTATTTAGAATATTTTTTCTGCATATTTAAACGGTTAATTTTAATACTTTTTATTTCATTTTCAAGCATACTGATACGGACATCCAATGATATGGCTCTGTCAGAATAATGTTCCCTTTCGACCGTATTCATTTTTTTACGGGTAGCATAAGTTTCCAGCTTGTAAAGCTCACATTTTAGTTGATTAATGCTGGCTTGAAGCTGCTTAATCTTAATGATATCACCTTCAGTAAGTTTTAAAATAGGACCTTTATAATCTTTTAACGGAATCAACCCGCCAAATTGAACATTTCCATAGTTTGCAGATATAAGCATTTGCACCTCCTGACAATATAAAACGTGAACAAAATACAAATTGCTACTTTTGTAACAAATTATAACAGAAGCAAATTTTTTATAACAAAATACAAACGCTTGCAGTTAGAGTAATCCAGATTGTCAATCTGTTTTTTCAAAATATCTTTCAAAAATTTTTCATCCTGCGGAATTTGCCATACAACAACAATCAACCTGAACAGATTACGCAATTAAATTTTCACAAGAGAAGCCTTAATAAGGTTATAAAATTCCTGTGAAATACTGTTATAATCAGAAAAATTTACAACATAAGGAATGATACTTTCATTAAATTCCATAGACAAATTTTCAAGTACAGAATACGGGATTTTATCATCGGCTTTCACCAGTATATCTAAATCAGAGCCGGCAGTGTAATCACCTTTTACGCGGGACCCATAGCAGAAAAATTCATAAGGATATTTTTTCAGAATATCTCTGATAATTTTTTCTTCTTTTTCACTGACACCTTTTATCATTAATCCTCTTCCAAATTATTTTCAAGTTGAGTTATCAAAAATTCAGCATCTTCTATAAATTGAGGAATAATATCAATAATACCGTAAGTTTTCTCAAGATTATATTCATGAGATGTAACATTGCGTTTTTCTCTATAACAGACCCAATTTTCAAAATTTTTCAAATACCCGAGATTATACATTTCTCTAAAAACATTATTCACAGATAAATCTTTGTCAGTTTTGTCATACTCTTTTTTAAGAAAACGACTCATAATTTTTCTTGCTGATTCATAAGTATACTCAAAACGCTTAACACAGGAATCTTTTATATAAACTTTTAATTTTTCGTCTTGCTGGGAAGACAAATCCGCATAACACTCTTTTAAAGTCTTAAAACTATCTTTCAACAAAGATAAATTCAATTCTCTTTTTTTCATATTACTCACCTTAACTAATTTTAGCTTATTTTTCCATCTAATGCAATATTAAATACGCGTTACTACTTTAATAGCAATCTAAAGCTAACTTAATAATTCTTTACAATGTAAAAAAAAAAGACTATACAAGCTTAAACAGGTATATCTGTAAATTTAAACATGCAATTTCAATTCGTAAAATGTTTTTATTTATACATCATATATATCGAATATGTATACATTTAAACATGTAGTGATGCAAAAGAGATTATAGAAAGGAGCCTTTATGGGTAATGAAAAAGTAAATCCGGTGGGAGCTACCACTCAGAGTACACAAAGCACACCAGTCAGACGGCAAAGAACAGAAGAAAAAGTTAATTCAGTAATAACAGAATCTAAAAAAGGAAATGAAACGCCTGTCGTAGAGAACGATACGATTATTATGAAACATGACACAGTCTATGTTGATAAAGATGAGGTTGTACGTGATACCGTATATCTATCAGAAGAAGATCGACTTGAGGCACAACGCCAGCAGCGAATAAAAAAAGTTGCCAACAACATAGTCTGTCAACTATATAAATCAATAGACGGACTTGGTACAGACGATGAGTTATTTGAAAAAACTTTAAATCGGATTAACAAGGATAATATTCTTGAAGTAATAGAAGAATGGGACAGAACCTGCGGACAAGAATACGGAGAAAGTTTCTTTGAATCATTCTTAGGAGATGCAGATTCAGCACAACGCAAAAAATACGGCGCACAACTTATGAATGCGCTTGTTGAAAGAGCAAATGAAATCGGACGTAATGATAACGGAATAGAAATCAGATTGCCCGAGTATGAGAAAGAACTTAATTCGAAATTCTTTGTCAATAATTCCAAATTGGCAGCAATTTTCAATGCAATTGCCGATGAAACAATATTATACCAGCGAGGTGCTGATGCAGCTGAAAGCCTCTCTATAACACTGGAAGAGCCCATAATTTATGATACCGGCAAAGCCGAGCTTCACGAGCAAACAGGCTTTGATGAAAACGGAAATCCGGTATATAATGTAACCAATCTGCAAAGACTTGACCCTGGAGAACACACCGGTGAACCGGTTTATCTACTGGGAGGCGAACTATATAGAAAAGTTGAAGAATAATATCCTACAAAAAAACGACTCAGGTCAACAGACTTGAGTCGTTTTTTTATTAATTAAATAATCTAAATTACACACCTGCAAGAGCAGTTGCTTCTTTAACAACAGATTCAAGAGCTGTAAGAGCATCAGCAGGTAATTTATCAATACCGGCTTTTTCTGTTTCTCTTGATTTAACAAAATTGATTCTGTCGTTCATACGTGCTACGAATTGAGCTGCATATTCTTTGTTAGAGAATGAAGCGTCAAATCCGTCAATGTCCATAATTTCGATATCAGAGAAGTTTTCCCATTTATGGAACTTAGCAGTACCTTCAACGATAGATTCAATAATGCCGAGGGTGTGTTTCGGCTGAACTTTGGTGCCCATAAATTCACCAGTGTTCAGGATGTAGCAGTCTACACCGTCTTCGATTAATTTTTTGAATCTTGTGTAATCCATTTCGAGCGGATAAACTCTGAACGGGTTAGCATAAGGTTCAACAACCAGAGCATTCGGGTCTACACCTGCAGCAAGTCTTTCAGCAGAAGTACGTTTAGTTGCAAGAGTAGCACCCATTGCAGAACCCAAAGATGCGCCTGATAATTTCAGAACCGGCGGAATTGTCGGGTCTTTCATCAACCAGAAGATTGCGTTGATAGGTTCATTTATTCTGTCAACTCTGTTTGGTGACCATAGTTTTGATTTAACAGCACGTCCGTTACCGTTTCTGATATCTTCAGTTACAGAAACGACTTTACCGTCAGCCAATTGGATTGCACCGGCGTTTTGCTGAGTCAAAATGTACTTGTTATCGTCGCACCCGATAGGATAATCCGCTGTTTTATCAAAGTAAGCAGGTTCAAGAGCGATTGTGTATTTGTCGTGAATATTGATAACAAATGCGTCATCGTGAAGAACTGTGATATTGTATTTGTTATTATGTTTTGCGTGTGTGATGGTAGATTTACCGGAACCTGAAAGACCGAACACAGCAACCTGGAATGATTTGCCGTTATCAAGGTTATAACGTTTCATACCACCGTGGCAAGAAGCATAACCGTTACGAGCAGCGCAGCCCCAGGCAAGTGTTAATGTACCTTTTTTATGTTCACCAAAGTATCTCATACCAAGAATGCAAGCGCAGTTGTGTTCAGGATCAAAGAAGGTCAAACCATACGGGAAGTCAGGGTGTGACCAATCCGGATCTGAGAATACATAGATATCGCCGTCCGGCAATTCTCTAGAATCTGCATACATATTAGCGTATTCTTCATTGATGTATTGGAAGTTCAACATCCAGGAATACATAATATTTTCAAAGCCTTCCGGAATCATCAGGTGAGCTTTTACCATAAAATCTTCATCCAAACCGACAACAGCTTCTGTTTTGTACATCAGTTTGTCGCGTGTGTTGTAAATAGCTTCACGGATAATAGGAAGCAAATATTTCAAATCACAATTAGGTTCACCAACGATTTTTCTTGCGGCAGCACAGCGACCTACAACAGTACCGTCGTTAAATAACAATTGGTTAGCGCCTTGAGGCAGACCGATTTTTTCCGGTTTGTAAACAGGCATACCTGTTAACTCGATAGTACCCGGGCTTGATTTTGCCAATTTGTAAGCTTCTGAAACTGTTTTAATTTCTTCAACATTATTACCGAAGAAAGGTGCAGTAATTGTTGCACGTGCAGCCGACATAAGCTTTTTCAATTCTTCTGAAGTTGTAAAGAATTCTTTTGTAGCCATAATTTTCTCCTTCTTGTCACTAGTATAAAGGGGTAATCCTTTATCGCAAGACTATCATAGCACAAATTTCACTCAATTACAAGCTTTTCCGCCCCAAATACTGATATATCAACCTAAAAGAACCTTCCGTTTTTATTTAGCTGCATTGTCATACATATCACACTGTGCTTTCAGTTGATTAACTTTAGCCTCGCGCATTGCAATCAACTGGTTAAGATCAGCTGCGTGGGTCTGTAAACGTGCTTTCTTCTCTGGATCTTGAGTTTTTTCAATTTCTTTTGCAACATTCACAGCCAATCTGTTTAATTCAACCAAAGCAGCGCACTCCGCAACGAGCTCAGTAGTAAATTGCACCGCGATTCTGCTGTTATCAAGCGGCTGGACTTGAGCGGGCTGAACGGACTGTTGAACAGGAGCAGCATTCTGAGTCTGCGGCTGAGCATAAGCATATTGCTGCGGATAAACAGGTGCCTGCTGGGGTACTGTTTGATAATTTGCCTGAGGATAAGAATATTGCGGCTGGGTAAAAACAGAAGGCTGGGTATATACAGGCTGCTGATATACCGGAGGCTGGGTTGCCGCAGATGCCGGATAATACGGTGTATTCATGACTAAAATTCACACTCCAATTTACTACACTTATACTTTTATAAGTCAAAAAGAAAATTAAAATTGCCTTTTAAAAGAAAAATTATTGCAAATTGTTAAGCTGTAGACTATAATCAAATTGTAAGATTTAAGAAAGGAGAGTTTATTATGTGGGAAAAAGACAATAACATCAATGACGTCAAAGAAATCAGAACCCGCACGTCAGTATACTTCGGCGTCGGGGCGATAAAAAAAATTGACGACATTGCGCGTGATTTAAAATCAAAAGGTATAGATAAAGTTATAGTAATGTCAGGAAGAAATGCCTACAAAGCAACAGGAGCCTGGGCTTACGTCGAAAAAGCACTGAAAGACAACGGCATTGGTTACGTAAACTTTGATCAGGTAACCCCGAACCCTACAACACACCACGTTAATGATGCCGCCAAGATAGCAAGAGAATTTGGAGCAAAGGCTGTCATCGCAATCGGCGGCGGCTCTCCGACAGATGCCGGCAAATCTGTTGCAATCCTTTTGGAATACCCAGATAAGACTGCAAACGATATTTACGAATTTACCTTCACACCGGAAAAAGCTGCACCAATCGTTTCAATCAACCTGACTCACGGAACAGGTACAGAGACAAACAGATTTGCGGTTGTGACTGTGCCGGAAAAGAACTTTAAACCTGCAATTGCATACGACTGCATTTATCCGATGTACGCAATTGACGACCCTCAGTTGATGACAAAATTGTCACCGAAACAAACAAGATATGTCTCAATTGATGCTGTCAATCACGTTGTAGAAGCCGCGACTTCGGCTGTTTTGTCACCATACAGCGTAACTCTTGCAAGAGAAGTTATTGCAGATGTTGCAAAATACCTTCCGAAAGCCATTGAAAATCCTGATGATTTAGAGGCTAGATATTATCTTGCTTATGCGGCAATGATGGGCGGTGTATGTTTTGATAACGGCTTGCTCCATTACACACACGCACTTGAACACCCGCTGAGCGCAGTGAAACCTGAACTCGCTCACGGACTCGGGCTTGCAATCCTTCTGCCTGCGGTAATCAAAACAATTTACAAAGACAAACCGCACATCCTCGCAGATATTTTAGCACCGATAGTTCCGGGCTTAACCGGGGCCCCGTCAGAAGCTGAAAAAGCTGCTAAAGGCGTTCAGGATTGGCTTGCATCTGTCGGAGTTTCTGAAAAACTTCTTGATGAAGGTTTTACAGAAGACGATGTAGAAAAACTTGTTGATTTAGTTTACACAACCCCGTCACTCAGCGGTCTGCTTGATATTGCACCGAGCGGCAACGGCAGAGATGTTGTAGAAGCTATCTACAAAGATTCACTCAGACCTATGTAAGTTTTTTAGTTTACTGAATTTTATACAAAAGCGTCTACGCTCAAAGGCATAGACGCTTTTTATATTGCTGTTATTGTAAGCTAAACTGACTTTTGCTTATCAATTGGCAGATTTTCAGTCTCTTGTTTTTTATCAAGTTTTTTAGCTTTGAAAAAGCTGTAAACACCCATTGTCAAACCAATTGCTCCATTAATCAAAAGAGATTGCTTGAGCGGGGTTTTGAACATTTCACCGGGAAGCTTGTTTAAAAGTCTATCAAAAGCAAAACCGCCTACAGCCCAGAATAAACCGTTCGACACACCCTTTTGCGCAGGTGTTAATTTAGGAAGTTCTATCCCTTCTTTTTTCAAAATCTCTTCCAGACTTTCTTCTTTCTTTTTAGTTGTATTGATAGGTTGTGCTGTCGGTGCAGCTTTAAACGTTACAGGTGTAATTGGCATTTTAGATATTCCTTTCATTCACGGTACATTTAGATAAAAATTGAGGAAAAATTTTTTTGCTATAATGTTAAGAATAATTTATATTATAATTATTAATATGAAAAAGACTGAACTACTTGCACCGGCAAAAGATAAACAAACTGCAATAGCAGCTATAAACAGCGGAGCTGATGCTGTATATATAGGCGCCGCAGTCTTTGGCGCAAGACAGGCAGCCGGCAATTCTCTTGAAGATATAAAAGAAGTTGTTGAATTTGCACATAAATTTTACGTAAAAGTGCACGTCACTATAAATACAATTCTTTCAGATAAGGAAATTCTTCAAGCAAAAGAATTGATAAAAAAACTTTATGAAATCGGTGTTGACGCAATTATCGTTCAGGATATGGGAATTTTAGAACTTGCAATAAGAGGCGAACTTCCGCCCATACCCATACACGCCAGCACTCAATGCGATAACAGAACCGCAGAAAAAGTAAAATTCTTTGATGATGTCGGACTCTCCCGAGTCATTTTAGCAAGAGAGCTCTCCATTGAAGAAATAAAAAACATACATAATTCCATTAATTGTGAAATAGAAAGCTTTGTACACGGAGCTTTGTGTGTAAGTTACAGCGGGCAGTGTTATTTGAGCGCATCTATAGGCGGACGTTCCGCAAACAGAGGAGAATGCGCTCAACCTTGCCGAAAAAAATATACTATTATAGATGAAAACGGTAAAATAATCCTCTCAAAAGACAAATATCTTTTGAGCCTGAAGGATTTTAACGCTTCAGAACAGCTTGAAAAACTTGTGGATGCAGGCGTTAAGTCTTTTAAAATAGAGGGCAGACTGAAAGATGAAAATTATGTAAAAAATGTTGTTGCTTTTTACAGACAACAGCTTGACAAATTTTCTGAAAAAACTTCTTCAGGCAAAGTGTTTTTAGATTTTACACCGGATGTAAAAAAGAGTTTTAACCGCGGCTTTACTGAATATTTTCTTAAAGGTCGGGAAAATTGTTTTAACTTTGAAAGCCCGAAATCACGCGGCGAATACCTCGGCAAAGTTACAAAAACAGGGCACGGATGGTTTGAAATTGATGCAGAACTTTCTCCGCAGGACGGCCTGTGCTTCGGCGAAAAAGGATGCCTGGTCAACAAAATCGAAGGGAAACGGGTTTATCCTAACAATATGGACGGACTTACCCCGGGCACCCCAATTTACAGAAACTTCGACGCAAAATTTGACAAACTGCTCAAAAATTCAAAGCTCAAACGTCAAATAGGAATAGATTTTAACTATAAAAACGGAATATTAACAGTAACAGATGAAGACGGCAACTGTTCTTCTTCCCCAATAAACGGGGAAACTCCTAAAAATCCCGATAAAATGACAAAAACATTTATTGAACAGTTAAAAAAAACAGGAGAAAGCGATTTTTACGTAAAAGATATAAAAATTTCTGGCGAAATACCGTTCTTGCCAGTATCTTCGGTTAACAGCATCCGGCGGGAAATTCTTGACAATCTCTTAAAAGAACGACTAAAAAACTACCGGCACGAAATCCAAAAAACACTTAAATATGCAAGATATCCGCAATCGGAAATCGACTACAGAGGAAATGTAAATAACAGTTTTGCGGAAACCTTCTATAAAAATTGCGGCTGCACCGTAACTGCCCCCGCATTTGAAAAAATTCGCCCCCAAAATGCAACACTTATGCAGACAAAGCACTGTCTAAAATATGCTCTTGGAATATGCAAATCTCCGGGGAAATTATACCTGATTGATGAAAAGGGCAAAAAATACGCTCTGGAATTTGATTGCAAAAATTGCATGATGCTGATAAAGGATTTTAATTCAAATACATAAGATACACGCCAACAAAATAATTTAAGATTTGGAAGCAGCTTGTGCTGATAAAAACTTATCATACTCATTTTTAACAAGTTTCGGATTAACAGTAAGGGTCTCATGGTTTTCAAGAGCCTTTGCCATAGCCAAAGTGTAAAGTTCTTCATTTCCGGCAAGCTTTGCAATTTGAGCCTGTATATAATACAGGTCGCCATTTTGACCGCAATTTTGCAGAGCAGTTTGTATCACTTGCGCGGCACTCTGAAATTCTCCTGATTTAGCGAGCAATTTGGAATACACGGTGTACGCATCAAAATCTTTCGGATTAAGCTCCAAAGTTTTGTCTAATTTTTCAACTGCTGATTGAAAATCACCGGTCTCGTAATCAATTACCGCAAGGTTGTAGTATGCCCAGCTGTATTCCGGCGACAATTCCAGAACTTTATAAAATTTTTCAGATGCGCCGGAGTAGTCACCCTCATCCTTCAAAATATTACCTATATAAAAATGAGCATAAATATCTTCGTCATTTAGCTCAATTGTTCTTTGAAAATTTAAAAGTGCATTGGCATTGTCACCTTTTTTCAGGTAACAGATACCTATATTAAAATAAGAATTTGAATCGTTACTGTCAGCAGCCAGAACTTTTTCAAAACAATCAATTGCCTTGTCAAACTCCTGCTTTTCTGTATAAACAAGTCCCAGATTGTAATAAGCATCCATCTCTTCCGGAGAGACCTCAATAGATTTTTGATAAAAATACTCAGCTTTGTCGTAATTTTTCAGTTTTTCATAAACAATCCCGAGATTGTAAAAAATTCCGCTGTCGGAGGGGAAAATTTTAGTAAGATAGAGAAAATGCTGAAGAGCTTCCTCCGGAAAACCGCTGTCCAAAAGCAGAACCGCAAGCTGTCTGCGCGCCTGAAAATTTGACTGATCTTCTTTTAAAATATTTTGCAGTTCTTCTATCTTATCCAAATTAGACATACCTTAATCATAGCAGTATTTTCCCACGGATGCAAATATGTTGCTTTTTTAAATCAAATAGATTAAAATTACGGAATAAGAGGAGCAAATTATGAAATTCAAAATTATAACATTGATATTAATGGTTATGTTGACAATACAGAATGTTTTAGCAGCACCTTTTCAGGCTGATGCAAAAACCAAACGAATACCGGCAGGAACCAAATTTACCCTGAAATTTTTAGATCCCGTTACTTCATTGGGCGGAAACGCTGATTTTTCTGCAATAATGTTGAATGACCAAACCGCAGAAACGGATGTAATATTACCTTCAGGCTCGGTTGTACGCGGCGCAATAAGCAAAATAACACCGTCAAAGCGATTTTCAAGAGGTGCAATAGTGTATCTTGACTTTGACCACGTAGTAACCCCGAACGGCAGACAAGTTCCTTTAACGATGGCTGTTGTCGGCAGAACAGACCTGACAGATGACGGAGGAATCACCACTACGCGGGGCTACTGGGATGCTGTAAAAGAAAACGGACGTAAGACAAAAGAAATTACAAAAAATTCAATAGATTGGGCGGATTATACATTTGATAATGCCGCCGCAAGATATACAATGATTACACTCAGCGCAATTGGCGGCGGAATTGGCGGCGGTGCATATTTTGTCTACGACAGCATTGCTGATATGATAAGAAAAGGCAAAGATGTCGCTCTTCCGGCAGGCGAAATTATGAATGTAATCCTTGTTGAACCAATTGATGTTCCGGTAATCTGATATTCGTCACAACGGAAACTTTTAATTTATCTTAGGCAGATGTTCGCGCCAGTGCTCATCCAAATCTCTTATAAACCTGTGCGCGTCTATAACATCATCATAGCTTATAGGTTCAGGGCCTTCCTGAACTTCTAACGGCAGACGGCTTTCATCTTTTACTTCGATGTCTGATAACCCGACAAATGCTACCCCGAAATTTTTGCCGCATTTTGCACAGCATAAGTTTACTACCAGCAATCCGTCCTCCTGCCGCTTTATCGTAATTGAATCTTCATCAAATCCGCTGCGGCATACGGAACAACATAAATTTTCAAATAATACACTTAACTTCTTTTTCAACTTTTTCCCTCTTTCTTCTATTATACTATCAAATTTCTATTCATAAAATTTTATAAAACTTTATAATTATGTTTCAAATTCGAAAAATATGGGATTAATTACCATGTAAGCCATAGGAGGTTTATATGGAAGCAATTAACTTAATCTTATTCGGTTTTATCGTTTACACTGCGTTAATCGTAGTCCCAAGCATCTGGGAAGAGTTAACCACTGAAGGATAATTCCCCCTTAACAAAATGACGATTTAAAGAGACGAGTTGTTCCCTCAAAAATTTCGCCGGTTAGTGTTTTACAGGTTAGAAAAAGTGTTATAAATACGTTTATTATTAAACGCAAAAATTTGTTGTGCGAAATTTTAAGCATTTAGTCAAAGTAGCTTTTTACTGTTTCTTCGCCCAGAACACGCACTCTCGCCGCGCGGATACGGTTGTCAAATTCTTCTGTGGGCAGTCCGGCTTTTTGGGCTATCTGTTTCATAGCGGAAAACTGCTTTATCTCAATTTCCAAAATATCTAAATTAGTGTCAAGATTATACCCTTTTGAGACTGCTTCGGATAAAAATTCATCGTGTGCTGATTCGAGTATTGCAATCTGCTGTTTGCACAAACCTAATATAGGCATGCCGGAGGCTTCCGCCTGCCTGATTGCCATATTAAGTTTTTTCATTTTTTCGCTATTATCCATACCCGTAATTATAACCTCATGTAGTTTACATAATCAATATATTTCATAAAATTATAAATATCCATTTCAACGACGGTGTTTGAATTCCACGGGTTGGTAAAATAAATCAGCCCGCGTTCTTCGTCATAACCTTTGACGGAATATGCGTGATTACTGTATAAATCAAATTCAGGACTCAAATCTTTTTCAAATCTGCTACCGTCACCAGCTTTGTCGATGGTTGCCGCATACAAAAGAGTATTATCAGCATTTGCCGTTGCTTTTATCATTTGTAATGCATCATTACGATTTTTTGCATTACTCATTACTCCGCCGACAATATTCCCGTATGAATCAAAATAGTTGCCGTTGGAATCATTTGTATACCCGAGTATAGACGCAATAAATTCACGTGAATGTCCGCCTGTCAAACTTTCCATTTGTTTCGAAACATCTGCAAGTTCTTCATACTCGTATGGAGTCATACGAGGTGCATTACCACTTCGTTTTACGGAATATGCAAACTCAAGCATTTTGACACCGTCACAGGCTTTTACCTGCTTATGACCGTTATTCGGAATTTTTCCGCCTGGCAAGTTGATTATATAAGGATCATTTTTCACTTCAGCAACCTCTAGTGCGTATGAGCCGTCAGGCTGCTCTACATTGTTGTAAATTGTAGTCTTATTAGGAAGTGTTACCTGAATATCGTTACCGTTTTGTGAAAACATTTGATAAATTTTTGCACGACCTGCCGGCAAATCCATAAGGTTATCTATTGCTGAAATCAGCCAGCAATCACCAAGACCTTTTTGCTGGGTATTAAATCTGCCTTCAAGCGGGAAGAGTTTTTCAAAAGTTTCTTTATCAAGTTTTAGTTCTACCATATTGCCGCGGTCATTGACATAGAGTTTCCCGTCAACAGAGCCGACTTCACCTTCTGGAACTGATTTTGCAAGCGACTGCATATCCGTGCCGGTTGGAAATTCTTTGACCAAAGGTTCACCGCTTGAAAGACGTTTTACATCAGCAAGATATTGTTTTGAGAAGAATTTATTTGTGCCGATATTTTTGAGTAAGTCATTGATATCAACTTTGCCCTCAGACGCCAGTTCAAAGTATCCGGATTCAACCAGCCGGACAAATCTGTTTGCATCTTTGTTTACCAAATCTCTGAAATAGTTAAAGAGTTTGCCTTGAGTTTCTGACGGAAAATTTTTCCACAAGTCAGTTTCTATAATACGTTCATATTCTTTTCTGAATTCACCGTTTTCGCCGAAAGGATAATCGTACTTATCAGGAAGGGAAACTGATTTTCCGCTTATATTATCCAGAATTTGTTTTGTTGTCATTTCCGGATAATCATTCATAAGATTTTGGACATAATCCAATACTCGTTTGCTGCCGTTAGAGGCATCAATTATTTCTTCGATGCCGTATTTGCTGAATTTATAAACGCCTTTTTCGTCTTTTATTGTTCCGGCGGCGATTATAAAGTTCATTTCATCATCACTGTATTCATCTGCTTTATATTCGGGCAGCTGTATAATTAAGTCGGGAGCAACACCTTTATCTATAGCTGTCATCATTATATCTTGTATCTCTTCCGGGTATACAGGACTGCGGCTATATGCTCCAAGGATTTGACTCATCTCAACAGGTGTCAGGTCATTGTGATTAGTACCTTTTGACGTTCTGGCAAGCATTTTATCGAGCATCTTAATTGTTGCATCATCATCAACCTGTGAGAGAACATATAAATTATCTTCATTTTCGATAAATTTTTGCGACAGATTAATTGCAAGTGCCTCCAGTTTTTTGCCCTCCGGCAGAGTGTTCATATTATGACAAATCATCCCTATTACACGCCAGTTGATGTCTGCTTGTTTGCTGAATGGTTTGATAAATTCATTCATAAGGTACATTGCTTTTTTGTCTTTTACGTAGGTGAAAATTTCCTTTAAAGGTGCGTCCATATTCTTTAAACTTGTTCGTTCCAATTTAGGAAGCAATCTGTCCAAAAATCTTTTTACACCTTGATTGTTGGAGAGAAAATCCATTAAATAGTCAATTGTATCAAGGTTGAATACTGGGTCACCCTCGGCGTTTTTAATTTCAAGAGCTTTTGACAAATATCTTGCATCAGAAGAATCTTTTACCTTGCTCAGAATATTATTCAAATCAGCATCAGTTATGTATTCAAATCTCGTCTTCAGGGTTTCGCCCAATCGTTCAAGCTTTTGTGAAGAAATCGGAAGGTTTAAATTTTTCCAACTGTCCATTTCATGATTGCCAAATTCTATGGAATCCATAATCGGTTTTCCGTTTTCATCTTTCATCTTAAACGCAGTTGCTATATCAAGACTATCAAATCCCGCACTTGTCATAACTTCCGTAATATATCTGATATTATGAATGTTTTGAAGAAGCGGATTATCACCATCTTTTGCAAGTTCCATCAAGTCTTTCATTGTATTGATTTTATTTTCATCTAATTTGAAGAAAATATCCATATACTCGGAATCATATAAGTTGTCGACATCAGATTGAAAATTAAGAACATCATCAACAAAATCAAAGTCTTTTGTTTCGCGGAAATATTGGTTTGTAATTATTGATGTAAATGTGTTGCGAACGCTTATATCAGGCGGGTTTTCCGTTCTGTAATACTCTTGCAGGCTATCAAGAAGTTTATCCAGTCGTTTTATATCATCAGGTGTGTAGTTTGATTGTATAAATCCAATTTCAGCATCAGAAAACATCTGTTCGCCGTCAACATCTTTGAGGGCAAACATTTTATTGCGTAATGAAGCTATTGTATTTTCCGGGGCGTCAGCTCTTGTTGAGGCAACGCCGCGGATGTCGGGTTGCGGGGTATTATTTTTCGGGTTTACCTGTTCAATACCGACTGCCGGCGGGTAATCACTATGATTAGATGGCTTTATTTTTACGCCATTAACTAAAGATGCAATATTTGATAATTCATACAGCGGAATTTTAATTTCCTTATTCGTATTCCATGGATTTACTATACCAACAGTTTTAGTTTCAGGATCATAAGATGAAATGCGGTAAGCGTGCCCGGAATGAAAACCGTATTTTTGATTATCAACATCAAACCCGATAAAGAACATTCTGTTCGGATCGTTTTCTTCAAGTACTTTTACAAAATCGTCAAAAGATTCGCCTTTATCTTTGTGACGTTCTGCATTGCTGCAATAATAATCATTTTGTTCAACATTTTCACGCCCAGCAATATCTTTAGCTGCAGCATCAGAGCCTCCACTGTCTGCACGGTGCATTTCGCGGGTCATGAAGAAAATATCATTTGCGTTTTTAACACCACTCTCACTATGGCTGTTTCGCTGAAGCGCGTATGCCTGTTCAAGAAGTTTAATACCGTCACAACCGTCGACCTGTCGTTTGCCGACAAAAGCGGAAATACTTCCTCTGTTTTTATGAATTCCGACAGATGACACCCAGACCGGCTTGCAGTCATTAAATTTTATTGTCAAATTGGATTCCGGGAGTTTGATATACATATCGCCGTCTTTTTCTTCAAACGCACGATAAAGTGCAACTCTTCCTTGCGGAGTGTCCATCATTGCATCAAATGCGGATATAAGGTAACAGTCACCCAGCATACCCTGGTGCATTTCAAATTTATCTTTTTGCGGGAAGAGTCGTTCAAAAGTTTCTTTGCGCATTTTGATTTCGAGGAGATTACCACTGCCGTCATTTGCATACAACTTCCCGCCGATTTGCGCGACCTCTCCTGCCGGAACTTCCCGTAGAATTGTTTCTTTCGGAGTATTTGCGGGGTAATCTTTCATTTCATAATTTTCATTCGGACGAGAGTCAACTTTCTCACCTTTTATTTTATAATCACCGGTCAATGAAGATTTATTCAATTTTGTTTTATTTTGTACAGCATCTAATACTTGAGCTTTTTTGTCAGCGGACTGCATTATTTCAATAATCTGGCTCGAGTTATATTCATATCCGCTGCGGCCTTTTTCTGCAACAAGGTATTTTAAAACAAGTGCATCCTTTTCAGTTTTAATATTAGACAACATTTCCTGCAACGTTACATCGGAAAAACGCTGATGTGATTTTGAGGAAGCATTATTTGCCAATAATACTTTGACCAAATCAGTCGGAATATTCTTCTGTACGCATAAAGCCCAGCAATCAATCGCTGTATCACTGTTACTTTTTATTAATTCCGGGGATTCTTTAGCTAACTGGATAAGTCCGTCAAAATCTTCAGGTTTCATATCAGGATAAAGATTCAAGTGCAGAGTGCTTGACAAATCCAATCCGGTTCCGGCAAGTTCCAGCATAGTGTCTTTGAATTTTGAAGATACTACCTTGTCAGCATAATACATATTACCGTCCAAGTTGCCGCGTTTTTCGATTATATCGAGATAAAGTTTATAATACTCAGGAGAAGCACTTGCATTCATAGCATAAAACGCTAACTCTTCATAACCTTCTTTGTCCAGTTTGCCGGTAATTGCAAGAGCATCATGAACGAACTGTTTTGCCGCATCATTCATTTCGTCATACTCTCTTTGAAATTCCTTAGTGAATTTCGGGAGCGGCTTATCCGCATAACGCGGCGACGGAACGGCAGTTGAAGAAGAATCATCGCCGGTTCTGACAGTAACATCATCTGCATCACGTGCAATTAAGTCCTCATCCCCAGACTTCATAAACGGTGATGTAACATGGCGTAAAGTCGCCTCATCAATCTTTATTGCCGGCATGTCGCTCAAATCAATTTTCGTAGGTTCTGTATGCGGAAGTTTGGGGTCTTTTCTGTAGGATAACTTGCCTATATCTGCTATGTCTGATGATGTGCCCACAACTATACCTATTATGTTTGCCTTCAACAAAGACTGCCAATTATCATTAGTATCCAATACGCCCATCATTGCCAAATCGCCTGCATAGGAAATTATGAAATCTGTACCTATCTTTGCGCCCGCTGCCTCCATAAAGTTTGCAAGTTTCTCAGGGTTACTAAATACTTCTTTTAACGCGGCTCCTCTATTTCCTTGGGTAATCTGTGTCTTGAATGTTGCTGTCAGTTTCTTATCTATTAGCTTGTTAAATGCCTTCATACCAAGCTTACCGGCTCCATAACCTACTACAAATCCCCCAGCATTCATTATTAAATTCTTGTCTAATTCTTTTAATTCTTCCTCGCTTACAACTTCTCGGGTTAACGCTTCTGTATACCCAAGCGCACTCTCTGCCGCCATTCCACCTATGGCTAATGTGTTGCCTAATGTGATTAAACCCGC
>CALUQN010000012.1 GCA_944322945.1 Candidatus Gastranaerophilales bacterium
TTTGTGAGAGGTAAGAACCGGAGGTTCGACTCCGATTATTAAAAAACTCTCCTAAGAGAGTTAAAATGCCGATGGCCACTCTGCCGAGCAAAATATGACTAAATGTCATATTTTGTGAGAGGTAAGAACCGGAGGTTCGACTCCGATTATTAAAAAACTCTCCTAAGAGAGTTAAAATGCCGATGGCCGGAGTCGAACCGGCACGGGGCGTGAACCCCACAAGATTTTGAGTCTAGCACGTCTACCAATTTCATCACATCGGCATGTATCATTGTGCCCATAAATATATTACCAAAAACATTTAAAATTTCAAATATAATCTTTACTTTTTATTAAATATCCTTAAAACTATACATGTAATTGATTATATTGTATTCAGCACCGGTTAATATTATATAAAAGATGAGCAATGAGGTTAATATGAAAAAAATATTATCAGTAATACTAATTATATTTTCAATCTTGATAAATACATTGACAGCAGAAAGTGCGATGATGTCAGGCGGAGTAACAAAAAACGGGATAAATTCGTCGAATCAGGTGCTTGATGCGGCTGATAATAGTCCGATAGAAAACGCCAAAATATCCATACCAAAAAATAATTACAAAACCTATACTGATAATGAGGGACGTTTTGATTTGGATACCAGCATCACCGGTGATACGATAATGTCTGTTGAAAAAGACGGTTACAGACCGTTTTCAGTAACTATTGATGAAAACCTTGCAAAACATCCGATAATCCTCGGAATTCAAAAAAGCAATGCAACTGATATTGTAATAGATTCAAATATGGTGCATTTAGGTGACGATAACTATTCTACAGCGTCAGCAAACGCAGGAGAGTTTAAAATTCCCGCGTGCGGGCCGTTTTACACAAAAACTTTTTATATGACAGCTTCAACCAAAACAGCAACCAACTACCTTATAATCGGTTCTGTAATAGGTATAGATACAGCAATGGCACGTTCAATGGGGCAAAACAGGATAACAAATTCGTTTGCAAGCCCGCCTGAAATATATTTTAACGGACAAAAGATTGCGGAATTGCATCTGAACGGCGACGGTCAAAAGGTAAAACTGCCAAATGCACTAATCAGAAGCGAGCAGGTGAACGAAATTACTATCAAAAGCGGTCGTAATATGATGCAGACTGCCTACATTGATTACGATGACATTGAGTTTATGAATTTGTCCATCCAGTCAGAGTAGTTAACGGATTTTATAGAGATTTGTCCGGCTGACTTTTTCTCCGTCGATTACATAGCGTCCGGCAAAATCTATGTAAGTATCTTCGCCGTCAGTTGAGCCTATGATTTTCAGGTCGTGAGAATCCATCGGGTACGGGCTCATATTGAATTTGTGCCTGTAAGGTCCTGCATAAATCGGAAGATCCGGTTTGCCTACTTCTTCACAGAGTTGTTTTGCATAATCCATAAAGACATCACGGATTTTGTCATTGTTTTGATATTTTGCACTCATTTCAATATTATCGAGAACCAGAGCTAACTTGCCGTCAACTTCTGCAAAGTAGCACATTGTATTGCCGACGAATTCTTTGCCGTCCATAACTTCAATAGCTGAAATACATTTGTCCATAATGTATCTCGGGGCAGCATAGTCATTACCGATACTTGACCCTACAGCAGTGCAACAGCCGGCATGGTTGCCTAAGAAGAGTGAATGCGAAATGTTGTTCATATCGGTTTTGTGGACTTCCAGAGTTGCAAGTTCATCGTCTTTCAGGTTTGATGCTGCATCAACTTCCGCATCTCTCAGTTTCATAATATGGTTGTAAATAGTTGTTCTTGCCTGATCGATTGCAGGGTCGCTGTTTGTTTTTGTCCAGAAGTCATTTTCGTTTATAACCTGTTTTATGGCAGAAAGTGCTTTTTCCAGCTTATTGAACGTAATAGGTTTGTCATTGACGTATAATCTTGTTATATCATCATAGCCTCTGATAAAACCGTCTTCATCGTAGCGGGGTTCTTTTTTAGTTTTTGTAGTGACACCGATTTCTTCAAGTGCTTTGAAAATTTTGTCGGTTTCTTCTTTAGGAATTGCTTTGAAATCCGGATCGTTCAAGTCGGCTTCAAGGTTTGCAATTGCAGCCTGTCTGGATTTTTGTGCGCTTGCCTCAACTTCAACAACCAGATAGGAGTCTTTATTTGCTGAAACCCATTTGTCGTAATCAATTCCGTATTTTTCAAATTGTCTTTGAGTTTCTATGTTTTGCGGCAGTTCATCAAAGATTTCTCTGATGGATTTGTCAGGGTTCTCAACAATATGGTCAACCATTTCGCCAAAGTTTTCTTTGAAGCCTTGATTTGCGTGGAAGAATGTTGATAAATATTTATTATCGGCGAGGTTAAGTCTTCTTGAGAGTTCAGGTGTGTATGTTACGCCTATTTCTTCGTAAACCTTTTTATCAATGGCAGTGTTCCATTCGTGTTCGTTGCGTTTTCTTACGACTTCTATTTCAAGCAGTTTGGCAAGTTCTGATTCTTTTACACCGTTAAGAATTTTGTAGCCTTTTGCGTTGGTTTGGGCTCGTTTGTTGAAGAATTCAACTACTTTTTTGTTATCTTTATCAAGCCCGAATGTTTCACAAAATTCATTCAATTTATCGTCAAATTTTGCTTTTGGATTTGCCCAGATGGCTTTTGCTTTTTGAATTTCGTCTTTTGACGGTGTGTTTGGTTTGATTAAGCTTATAAACTCTTGCGGATTTGTATACGTATTTAATATAACTCCGAGCGTACGGAGTTTGGCAATTTTTTCCTGCGGTTCAAGGCTTTTGTCATTTATGCGTGCTTCTAAATCTGCAAAATCTTCAGCACTTAGATTTTGTTTTAATATATGTACTGATTGTACAAAGCTTTCAACACCCGTGAGTTTTGATGTGTAAGAATGCGTGAATGCAGGCAGGCCTACCATATCAATTGTCATCAAGATTGATGCCATATTTTTGTTGAAGAAATTATCTATATCACGGTCAGTTAAGTCAGCAACGCCAGATTTGAGCTGGTTGCGTTTCTTTTTGGCTTCTTCTATTGCTTTATCATATTTTTCTAATATTTTTGTATCTTTACATTTTGCAACGGTGAGTGCCAGTCCACCATGATGACCGTTTTCCAGAAGTTGTTTTGCTATTGCAAATTGTTCTGAATCAAGAGATGCTATTTCTTTAAAATAATTAGTCTGGTTATAGGCTTTTTCAATCTGCATTAATTCTGTTAACTGTTTGAATTTTTCACCTTTTAATGATGCACATTCCAGTATTGTTTCATCGTTTTTAATTATTGCGGATTCAGCAATAGTTTTGAAGTTGTTGAAACATTCATCATCAAGTTTTGCTGCCGCAATTAATACATCAGCCTGATATTTATAACCGGATATTTCATCCAGTTTCGCCCGTACAGATTCATTTTGTGCTGCAATATTTGTGATATGTCCTACATTGAAATTAGGGTTTTTGATGTATTTTTCAACATTGCGTAACAACTCTTCATCTTCCAGCGCTGCAAGGTGTCTAACCTCATCGGCATTGAATTGTTTTGTCCCTCTTTCTTCAATGAACATAAATTCTTTAGCTTTTGGCAGCCATTCATCCGGCATATACATAATGTGATTGAATATATCATTACCGTTCCATTGCGGGATATTGTGTGCGGCACGGTCTGCATTGTAGATAAAATCTTTGTGTTTTTCAAAGTTTTCTACACTGCCGAGCTGTGCCATAATACGCGGCAGATTGCTGCCATCAATCTGCTCGGCACCGCGCTCCGGTATGTAGATAAGCCTTTCCAGCAATTCTCTTTGTTCCGCAATTTGCTCCGGTGAATATTTATATTGGTCTTCTATTGCGCCGTAACACGATTGCGTCAAGGCATATAAACCATTTGCTTCCATTGCTGAAAGTCTTGTTGCTCCGGAAGTGTTACGACCTTCATGTGTAACTAAATTCAGCCATTCTGTATTTATTGAACCATCTTCATTCATTAGCTGATATATTTCAGCTAAATCCAGAGTTTTTTGATTTTGGTCTGCAAGTGTTTTATTATTTGCTAATTCTAAAAATGAGGCTTTGAACCTGACACGAGTCTCTGCCGGGAGCAATTGTTTAATCTCTTGGTTCAGGCTTTTGAGATCAATAATACTAAATTGATTAGACCCGCGGTTTTCAAAGTATAAATATTCGTCTATCCCCTCAAGTTCTTCTTTTGTAAAGTTAGACAGCTTAACCATTTCATCAAAAGTCAGCCCGCGTTTTTTCATATTTTCAGTAGGATTGTTACGGATATCAAGGTAGTTGTTATAAGTTTCATCGTCCATTTTTACTAATACGTCCAGATTCCAGAAAGTAAAATCATTTTCATTGACATTATGTAGGATATCTCTTTCTTTTGCGAGCGCGTATTCTGTATCAGGGAGTGTAGCAAGCAGTCTAATTTGCAGGCCTGTTAATGATTTATCCTGCAAAAGTCCGCGTTCCAGCATTGCTGTATACTGTCCATCAGTGAATGGAGTGGAAAAGTTTTGTGCAAGGTCAATTCTTTCTACAATAGTTAGATTTAAAGACGGGTCCTGCAGTTCGGTACGGGATTTAAGTGCTGACAAATTACTTGTATATACCCTTTGTGCTACGTAAATCCAATCGTCTTTTGTCAAATTCATGTTGAGAAGATAATCATTGTCTTCTATTATTTCATCTATTCTATAGGTATTGGTTGCAACATAAATTGCGTCTTCTTTAGATAAATTCGTATTTTTTAATTTGTTGTATGCATCAAAATATGTATCCGTTGCATGCGCCAATCTTACAATTTGATCACCTGTCAGAGTTTTATCTTCCAATAACTTGCGATTTATTACATTGTTTTCATATTTATTAAGCTCCATATAGCAAAGACTCTTAATATTATCCATGTTAAGACGTTCATCTTTTAACAGATAACTCCGTTCTTTGAAAGTGTCGCTGTAACGCATATTGTATAAGCTTGTCAACTCACGTTCAAGAAGTTTCGGGTTTTCTTGTGCAAGTATTCTGGATATGTATTCTTTCAGGTGCGGGATATCGTGTGTTGTTGCCATTTCCACCGCTGTAATATAGTCTGACGCCCAGGATTGGGTTTGGGTCAGTATTTTATCGAACATATCACGCTGCTCATCGGTTTTTAACTGTTTTACAGTCCTAAGAATATCGGATTGATATATCTGGCTGCTATTCAGTTTTTCATAGTAATCAAAATCTCTGTCTTTTCTGAGAGTTACAATTGTATCTATGATTCTATTCATATCATAAACATCTATTGGGTCTGTTATTTCACTTTCAAGTTTTTTGAGCAGTGCATTCTGACGTTCGCCAAGCCCCAGTGTTTCTACCGGATATTTTTCTGGGGCGTCAAAATAATTATAAAATTTTTCTGCAAGCTGAACTTCTTCAAGGAGTTCTTTCGGATTTGCGTTCTCAAAATCATCGAATCTGCAGAGCATAAAATCAGCTTTTTCCATGTTAGAATAAACATATTCGCCGTTTATATCTTTCTTCATAAGGATTGCGAAAACTTCCGGTACTTTGGAGTAGAGTTTATAAAACTCGTTTAATTCCTCACTGTTTCTAAATTCTATAATTTCTTCATCAGTAACAGTTTCATTTCCTTTTCGTCTTAATGTTACTACAAAATTAATCAATTCATCTTTGAACGTATTTTCGTCCATATCTAACAATTTAGTATTGAATTCATCAGGTGAGAGACCTTTTAGAGAACTTGTTAAATTTGCATCATTGTTTGCACGCGGCGACAATTCATCATCTTCAGGAGCTCTGGTGTACAGGGATTCTCCGTCGTCTGTACGGAGTCGTGTTTCAAACGGATTAGTTCCGCGTTCTTTCAACGCATTAAAGATTTCCCTCATTTCAATCTCATCTTTTGCATAATCTGCCACGGTTTCAAAGTCTTTATCCGGCAAATCTGCTCTTACTTGTCCGGCAATTTGGGAATTTTGGATTATGTGAGGGTTTCTGACAGGAAGTTTAAAAATTTCTTCCGGCATCCCGAGTTTCTTCAGAACTTCTTTAAATTCCGGTGAATATTTGCTCATATCGCCCTCTGCGGCTACTGCAAGAAATTCATTACGGGAGTTGTACGCGTAACTAATATGTGCGGGATGAATGCCGGCTTTTAGAAATTCTTCTTTGTATTTACAGTTTTCATAATCAAGTCGGTTCAGCTGTAAGCTGCCTAATCTTACGTTCTTCTTAGGCGCGATTTCCGCAAAAAGTCTGTTCATTTCCTCACGTGCTTTTTGTGAAAGCGGCATTCTGTCATTGAGGTGCATCATCTCATGTCTCAAGACATGATGAATACTTGCTTCTGTTCCGCCGTTGAGCCTGATTGTTGCGCCCATTTGCTGTGTCTCTCCGCCTGCTCGTGAACCGTATGCTGAATTGTCGTCTATATAAATTTTATTTATTGTACTCATATCAAGCACCCGCGGATAGGAGGCGTTGCCGCCTGTTGCATCTTCCCAGTCTTTGTATTCCTGCTCAATGAGCTTTATTTCGGCAGCTGCATCTTCGCTTTTTGCTGATAAAAAGATTTTTGAATTATATTTTTCCGAAATTTCTGTACATTTATCTTTGACTGCTTGCGGCAGGTCAAGATTTTTTATGTACATTTCTTTGTACATATAATCTGCGATGTCATTTTTCTGTGCAGAGCCGGCAAGTTCTTTGAGAGCTTCTGTTTTCTGGGCTTGAATAAAATCCTGCACAAGATTTTGCTGGGCTTTTGTAGCTCCGGTATCCTGTTTTCCTGTCTGCGCTTCGGCTATAAATTCTTCAAATTTTTGGGCTGTTTCGGGGTCATTTTCCCGTAAAAAGTTCAAATATTCGACAGGTGTCGGGTCTTTTAAGTCGCCTGTAAGAGGTCTCTCCGTTACATATCTTGTGTAATCCCCGCGCAGAGTGTGATATGCGTCTGCAACCCTGTTCAGTTTACTTAAAATTTCCAGTCTGTCTTCGCCTGTCAGATACGGGTCATCCAGTTCTTTTGCTCTTTCCAGTTCGTCTTTTATGTATTTGTTAATTTTCGCATCGTTAATATTTTCAAGGTTAAATTGTAGCTCTTCAAGTTTTGCCAGTTCCTGCCGGTTCAAGTCACCCTCATTAAACGCTTTTTCTGCAATATCACGAAGTGCGGGATTTTTTATCAGCCGCATTTTCTGCGTATATTCTTCGCCGCTGACAAAGGCAACTCTATCTTCTACACCGCTCAAAAAATCGTCCTCTTCATCAAGTAATCTTTCTGCTAATGTTTTATTTTTCTCTGTTTGTTCACTGCTATGGCGCTTTGCCTCCATTCTTGCTCTGAGAGCCTCAAATTCATCCCTATAGTCACGCTCGGATGATTCATTTCTGTAAACACCCGGCTCCGCAGCTTCCTGTTGGCTTTGTACAGTTCTATTCCGCACCTGTGCTTGCGGCTGCGTTGCGGCTTGCATTTGAGATGCAGGCACATCCGTCGGAAATTCACCTTTAAACATCTCTTTACTTGCTTTTAGACCTGTAATTGTTGACACAAGGATGCCTATACCGTTTGATTTTAATGTTTGCTCAAGCCCCTGGTCGTAATGCAGAACACCTATCATAGCCAGATCACCAGCTGCTGACAGGGTAAAATCCGTACCTTTTTCTATTGCAATGGCAAGCGCTTTATTACCGCCGTTTTGCAAAAACTGCGAGGCAAATTTCAACCCCTGACGTCCTGCTGCACCGCCGATAATTAAACCGCCCAAATCCAAAGCCAAATCTTTATACATTCTCGTCAAGCGTTCTTGTGATTGCTCGTCTTTTGAATATTCATCGCTGAACTCTAAAAGGTGATGCGAAGCCATGCCGCTCAAAGCTATTTTGCCGCCTGCACCAATCAAATACATGCCGGCAGGTGCTGCCGGTGTAAGAGTTAAAAGCCCGCCAATTGCCATTACTCCCATTCCGCCGAACGACACTAAGCCTGTTGTATTATCTATCACTGTCAGCTGGTCTTCTTTGAACGCTTCTGCCATTGCCGTTGCATTTCGTTCTCCGAGTGCATTTTTGTAATCGGTTTGATAATCTGTAATGTACTGTTGGTAGGTCTTTCCGTTTAGAAGCGTATTCAGCCGTTTTTCCTGATTTTGGACTGATACTTTTAACAAGGTATTGAGTGCCCTGTTTTTTTCTAAATCAGTTTTGTATAATTCACCAAAATTTATTGATAAATTACCTTTCTCATCAGTGTCTAATTTTATATCAAGTTTTTGTTTTTTGATAATCTCTGCCAAATCACTCTGTGCATTTTCCGGCGCGGACTTGTAGTAATCCGTAAAAAATTCGGCGGCTTCCTGTGCTCTTTTTGCAGCAGAGGGCTCTTGACCTCCGGTTGCTATACCGTCAGCAGACATATAAACTTTTGTTGCCGCTGCGTAATTGTCTTCCATTTCTTTTACTTTATTTTTCAAAACCTGCGTCTTGTTGTATGCTCCTGTTGCAAAGTCCAACTCGCCTTTGCTTTGAGCCAAATCTTCCATGTATTTGGGCGAATATTCTGTTCCGCGTTCACATTTGAATGTAGTTCTAAAATCCATAAGTTCATCCGCGGGAACTGTTTCTTCCAAAGGCATTAAATCAATATTGACAGCACTTGCCATATCCATGGGTTTTTCGGCGTTATTTGCAATGGCTTGTGCTGACAGCCTTTTTAAATATTTTTCCTCCTGCTCGGCTGTCAGTGCTGTAATTCCAAGCTGAATTGACTTTAAATCTTCTATGTTTCTTATCCGGTTTATTTCTTTTTCAATTTCTTTTTGCAGAATTTTTGTGTAATCTTCTCTTGATAGGCCGCCTCTGTTTCTGTCAATAAAATCTGTACCGGTCTCTTCATCTTTTCTTTCAAGCCGTTCAAGAAGCATATCAGATATTCTGCCTTTGTTTTCTTTTATGTAATCCCGTTTGGTCAAAGTCCCGCTCTGTGCTCGCTTCAGGTAGGATGTACTGCTGTTTTCATAGTCTATAATATCTCTTACGTTATCACGCGAAAGATCTGTTTTGAAAAAATTTTTTATTTCTTCATATCCCTGTGTTATGAAGCCGTTATGGATATCTTCCAAAAGCTGCTCTGCGTTAAGTGCATTTTTCGCTATCATATCCATTGAAAAGTTCTCAGCTTCCGGCTGTGTAAAGTCTACTTTCGGCTGTATAGCCGGTACAGTCTGCGACTGCTCGGCATGTTCCACGGCTATGCCTTTGTCATCTTTTACTTTGGCTGTCCCGGCAAAGGCTGAAATTTTCTTTGCCTCAGCTTCGGACAATTCACCGGTTTCTACCATTACAGAAATGATTGTTTCTCTTGGTAAGGTCTTTAATTGCGGGTTTGCCAGGAGATATGAATTTATTTTATCATCAATCGTATTAGCCATTTTAAAACCTTTTACACATGTACATTCTTATATATCATATATCGGCAAGGATTGGCTCTTACTTTAATATTTTTACAATTTTATTAACAATTGTAAATTGAAATTTAGGGACTTATATAGCAAATTCCACAGATGCTATAAAAACTCGTCATTCTGAGGGCATTTGCCCGAAGAATCTTTTTTTATTAAGATACTTCGCTAACGCTCAGTATGACGGAGTTTTGATTTTTTATGCTTGCTGATTTTGCTGCTGTTGCTGCAATTCTGCAATTATCTTTTGTTTTCTTTCAAAGTCTTTGTTTTTGCTCATAAATCTGAAGGCAACCATTATAGCAGGTGCTACGATACCGAGTGCGCCGATACAAGAGCCGATGTTCTTTAATATTGACGCTCTTTTTAACTTTTTAACCTGTTTTAAGAATGTATCAACAGTGTTGTCTGCACTTTCTGCCATATAATCAGCCAATTGGGCTTTCAATCTGCCAAGGTTTTCATAAACACCTTTGACTTCGCCAATATCAATATATCTTCTGTTATCAATTTTGTCGGATTTTTTAAGGGTAAAGCCCATGAATTTTTCGTCCATTGTTTCGATAATATCGGACTTTTTCGCAAATTGAACAACCAGATTTTCAGGGTTTGTATTTAAGAACTTGTAGATTTCAGCGTCACTCTTACCTGCAACTTTGCTGAATTCTTCCAGAGCTTCTGCAAGTTTGTTGGTTTTCATTGCGTTGTTAAGTTCTGTGCTTTCGATTACTCTTGCATCAAGTCCGATGTTTCTGTTGTGTTTTGTCTCTGCTGATTTTTCAAGGTGTTCTTGGATTTTTTTGCCGGCAATGTACATAAAGCCCCAGAATGAACCTTCTTTGATTAAATATCCGAAGAAGTCCTGTTTGGTCTCTGACATTACAAGTCTTTCGCTTGTGATTGCAGCATCGACAATCATCAGGTTGTTTGTCGGCGAGAACATAAAGTGATCAAGCACCTGTAGAGGTGATTTCCCGGTAAATGTTGTGTCTTTGCCTTTTTGACCGTTTGTTTGAGAAGAGGTATCTTTATGTACCGCAGAGAAAGCTTGTGAAAATTTCGGCGGAAGATGGGTTGGAGTGAATGGTACGTTTGACTTGCCGTTTGCTTTTGCAGCTGCTTCCATTTTGGCTTTTTCTTCTTCTCTGATTTTGTTTTCAGTGTATTTGTATCTGAATTTTGTCAAAGCTCCGTAAGAGAATATTGTCAAAATTGTTGATGCTGCGAACTTGCCGAATGTCAGACCTTTAAACATTTTCTGATTTTGTGCGGCTTTTTTGATGTTTGCTCTTACGCTTTCATCTGCATATCTAAACGCTTGTTTCAGCACTTCTTTATCGTGCATAATCCTCGGATCCACTTTCGGATCATATTTGAAAGGTTTGAAAATTGCCCAGTCGATGACTTTTTTGTATATCGGAATCCCGAACAGCCATATCCCTTGTGTTCCTACTTCATCTATAAATCTGTCTTTTCCCTCTGCTGCATCTCCTGTTATGTATGAGCCTGCCGTTATACCAAGGCTGTTTGCAATATCTTTTATTGCAAGGGGTACAAGTGAATTGTTATTTCCTATTATTGAATATATTTTGCTTGCCGTGATAGCGGGTATCATTTTGTTCCTTTACTTTCTGCGGAAGTAGTTTTCCGCCTCAATCACTATATTACAAGCCCCAAATTAAGTTCATTAATTTGACGATTGGGGCATTCGCCTTTATGATTGAGTTTCGTCGGATATTTTTTGTCATTTTCTAACCTTTCTTTTTCTTTAAGTTCCCTGAAAAAAATAATTGCCAATTTTTAGCGTTATTTTTACGTTTTTTAACAAAAAAATAAGACCCTTCAATATCAAAAGGTCTTGTCTAAAATGTTTTTTACCGCATAAGATTTAGTAGTCCTTATTTTTAAACAAGTCCTTTTGTTTTAATTCTTACTAATCGTCGGTATTGAACATTTCTAATCATATTTTTATTATACAGTGGAGATTTTTTTTGTAAAGTCCGGATGTTGGGGACTTATATAGCGTATTCCGCTAAAAATCTTAAAAACTTCGTCATACTGAGCGATAGCGAAGTATCTAAATAAAATAGATTCTTCGGGCTAAAGCCCTCAGAATGACGGAGTTTTAATAATAGTATCTGCGGAATTTGCTGTATAAGTCACGGATTTTTTATGGTAGTATTGACTTCGGGGGGAGTATTAATGATTTTATTTATAATTTCTTTTTTAATGATATTTGGGGCGTCTTATCTCGTGACATCCTTGATTGCAAAGAAAAACGATGTCTGCGGATTGTTTTACCTGCCGCTGATTGCGTTTGCGCTGGTTGTTTTTGATTTTGAGGTTTTATCATTATTCAAGAGTATTTCTGTAACCGGTGTCCTCGGGTTAAATATCTTAGGTCTTATTGCAGCGCTGGCTGTTTGGTTTTATTCCGGCAAGCCGTTATGGTCAATCCATGCCGCACGATTTTTTAAACGGGTTTGGTTTGCTGTTTGCAAGGACAAATACCTTTTGACGCTTTTTGCTGGATTTTGTATATTTTTTGCGGTATCTGTATTTTTGATAATAGTTTCCCCTGTTGTGAACGAAGATGCTTCTGCTTATCACGTTGCACGGAGCGTGTTTTGGATTTTCAACAAATCTTTAAACCATTTTTCTGTCGGAGATATAAGAAACCTCGTATTCCCGATAAATTCGGAAATTCTTTATACGTGGGTTATTTTGTTCACTAAAAAGCTTGTATTCTTCGGTGCTTTTTCTTTTGTCGGATATTTGCTCAGTGTATTTGGGATTTATAATATTTTAAATTTATTAAAATTTGATATCAGGAAAAAATTGTGGGTAATTTTTTTAGTTACGTCATTTTCTTCTGTCACGATTTTGTCATCCGGAACCGAAACTGATATATTGATTGCGGGGCTTGTAATTTCTTCAATATATCTCTTTTGGCAGGGTGTTCAAAGTAAACGCTTTGTTCCTGTTTTTATGTCAGCTTTGGCGTATGCACTTGCTATCGGCACAAAAACTACGGCGCTTTTTGCAATCCCAGGAGTCGGCTTAGGTTTTTGCGCAATTGCATATCACTACTATAAAAAAGAATTTTACAAACCGGTTTTATATTATCTCGGATTTAGCATTATAAACTTTATTTTATTTGCGGCTTACAATTATATTTTGAATTTTTTGAATTTCGGAGACATTTCAGGGCCGGTAAATTTTGCCGTAATGCATAAGAATATTTACGGACTGCGTGCAATTCCTGCTCATATTATCAAATATTTATTTTTATTCATTGATTTTACAGGTTTCAGGTGGGCTGATTATGTCGGCGATAATATTTTGCAGTTCCGTAACGAAATTATCGGCTTGATGAATTTAGGCGATATATCAGACGGGGTATTCACGACGAAAACCTCGGTTGTAAATAAATCTCTGCTGGAGCCACTTGTCGGAATGGGGGTTGTCGGAATGCTTACATTCCTGCCGTCATTGGTGATATCTTTTGTTAAACCGTTTTTTAAAAAAGATGATAAAACATTTGGCATCCTCGGATTTGGTCTTTTGTGGGTTATTAATATAACCGTGATGTCTGCTATGCTTATTTTTATGGCTTATAACATCAGGTTTTTGACAACTATGTGCCTAATTTCTGCGCCAATATTAGTTTATACTTATTCAAGAAAAAATAATCCGTACAAATTTATTGTGACTGTATTTGCGATGTTCAGCCTTGTTCTCGTCTCGACTCATATTTGGGCAAGACCTTTTTTGCGGATTGTAAACTATATGAAACACGACGTGAGTATCACTTATATAAGAAAGTTTATGACTGAATCCGCACTGCTGGCAAAATTTCCTGCAAATATAGACCCTGACAAATATCCGGTATCTGATATGCCGACGGCTTTAGCAGAGTATCTATCCAATTTTGATAAGTCTAATAAGATTATTTATTTTTCCGGCGCCGGACAGGGTGTTCTGCCGCTTTTGATGCTGAATCTGTACGGATATCATATCGACTTTGGTATGATTGAAAATATTGATAAAATTGATTTGAGCAAGTATAACATTCTTGTCATTGTTAATGATTATCAGGAATCCTTTTTGATTAAAAATACGGATAATAAATACTGTTCTTATACAGGTGTAAAACTAAATAATAAAAATATTTTGCTGCAGTCAAAATGTACTCTGTCAGGAGACTTTTATCAGAAAAAAGAATTTGTGCTATATGACATGTGGGATAAAATCGGATACAACCAGCGTTTCATCCCCGAAAAATTGAATATTGAAAATGATGAAGAAATTGATTATTATAAGATATATGAAAATAAAAATAATCCTATAATAAAATAAAAGGAGGTAATTTATGAAAAAGACAGGTCTTATTTTTGCAATAATGAGTTTTATATTTTTATCAGCTGCAAGTGTAAACGCTGACATCGTATCATACTGGAGCGGTTATACGCAGTCTGTTCAGACAAAAGTTATGAGTAATTTCCTTCCGCCAAAGACTAAAGAGCCTTTAGCCGCAACTGTTTCTTTGAATATTAACAAAGACGGCAGTGTTGAATCTCAAAAAATAGTTGAATCTTCCGGCAATCCGGCTTTTGATGCGGCTGCAATGAAGGCTGTGGAAAAATCTATTCCGTTTGAAGCTTTCCCGTCTGAAATTATTGACAGCCACTACAATATGCTCTTGAAACTGGAGTCTGTACAATAAGAATTACAGAGGTATTTTTATGAAATATATATTTACGATACTAAGTGTGTTGATATTTAGTATGAATTTTGCTCTAGCTGGCAATATTCAATACGGCTACAATGCGCAGGGACAATATGTGCCGACCTCCATAAACGGTCAGCGAGTCCAGTACGGATTTAACGCACGGGGGAATTATGTTCCTGTCTCTGTCGGCGGCCGCAGGGTGCAATACGGGTATAATGCTCAAGGAAATTATGTTCCCACATCAATAGGCAACGAAAAAATCCAATACGGTTATAACGCACAAGGTGATTATGTTCCAAAATCAATCGGTTCTGACAGAATAAATTACGGCTATAATGCTCAGGGCGATTATGTTCCAAGAGCAATTGGCGAACAGCGTATTGATTATGGCTACAATGCCCGCGGCGACTACGTGCCGACTTCTATCGGAAACTAGTTTTGCGTTTCGGTTTATTTTTAATTATCAGGCGTTTTAATTTTTGCAGGATGATTTTTAGTTCGTTCAGAACTATATATAACCACACCGGCGTTGTTTGGGCAAGCCGTAATTTGTAGTAGTAAGGTTTGTTATAAATATAATCTTTAGAATAGAGCGGTATCGTATTTTTAATAAATTTCAAAAAATCAACAAGCTGTTTTTTAGGCATATATCTGGACACATAAAATAATGATTCTATGTAAGCATTGTCAAAACTTTGTTCCGTCAATAAATCCATTTTTCCGTGGTCAATAATAAAATCTTTTAATTTTTTAAACGTGTCAACAGCATATAGTTTCTTTTCTTTCCTGTTTAAAGTAATTGAATTAGCATTTAGAAAATTATACATAATAAGAGATTTATCAATTACAGTAATTTTCTCGGCAAAAATTAAGGAACTCAATGTAAAAAAAGTATCGTTTGAATTTGGAATTGTATCAAATTTCAGATTGTTTGTTCTTAAAAATTCGGTTTTAAAAAGTTTATTCCACGGGGCATGGCTTGTAAAATTAAAAATATATTGAGGGAAATCCGCTGAATTGAAAATTTCTTTTTGCGGAATTCGTTCTGACTTTACCCCCTGATTTTTCGCATAAAAACTGCCGTCAGGCAGTACAACATCGTATTTACAAATTACAATATCCGCTTCGGTTTCTTCATACTTTTTGTACATTTCTGACAAAAATTCCGGGTAAAAATAATCGTCGCTATCAAGAAATATTGTTGTTTCTCCGGTTACGTATTCAAATCCTTTGTTGCGTGCGGCGCCGGCACCTTGATTTTCTACGGTGATTATTTTCATTGTAAAATCTGAGTTTTTTGCTTTTTCTTCCAGAATTTCCAGTGAATTATCCGTTGAACCGTCATTTACGCAGATGAGTTCAAAATCTTTAAAAGTTTGTGCTGCGATACTTTCAAGGCAGCTTTCAAGATATTTTTCGCTGTTATAAACAGGCATGACTATACTAATTTCGGGCATTTTATCCTCTTTTTTCTTTTAATCTTTTTTGTAACTCCGGGTAATACTCCAGAATCGCCTGCAGTTGTGTATCATTCATTCCGAGTTTGTTTGAACTGTATAATGTTTTTGCATTCACTAATTCAAAATCTCTAAACGGGTTTATATAATATAATTTATTTATATGACCGTCGACGAGTTTAACTTTTTTGTTGTTGAGTTCAGCCATTGCCCAGAGCCAGAGGTCATCTCCTTGCGGAGCAAGGTTCATAAATAATTCACTGCGCGCCGCATCTTTGTACAATGAACCCGGCGGAAATAATAGACCGGCACCGCTTGTTGCCAGATAATTTTTGTTTTCTGTCTGTGAGTTTACAGGCATGTCTAAATACTTAGCTGTGACGTTTTGCCCTTCTTTGACAGTTAAAATTTCTTTTATTCTGTGACCGTACAGGTAGTCAGGATTTTTCTCGTATGATTTATACAACAATTCCAGCCAGTCTTTTCTGTAAAACAAGTCGTCATCGGCTGTTACCAAAATATCATCAGGGTATTCCAAAAGTGCAGGTACAATTTTTTTATACGATTTTAAATTTTCACACCACCTGATAGTCAGCCCGTATTTTTGTAAGTTGAGCAAAGCTGGCGGCAGGTCTTTTTCTTTTTTGGGAAATTCATCTTCTGCCAGCCAAAGAATTATCATATCAGGTCTTAAAGTCTGGTTGAGCAGGGTTGTAATCCCGAGATGTACTTCTTTTATGCGCTCAGGAAATGATGTTAGTGTCACAATAAGTTTTTTATCCCGCGGGGCGGTATTTAGCCCGTAACGGGGTTTTTGCCGCCGGTATCGAAAACTGCTCCGGTATTGCCTCAGTGCATTACAGATTGCAACTCTTTTTTTGAAAGCAAAAGACAGGATGTTTTTTAGTATCATAAATATCATCGGAAGTGCAACTATAATAGAATATTTTAAATATAATTCAGGGTGTAATTTAATTATGTTATATCTGATTTTGATATAATTTTGCGGACGGATTGCATTTTTACTCCTAAAGTTTTCCGCAACTCTGTAATAAAATAATTCTTCGTCTATTTTATACGGCTTCAACCCGTTTTCCAAAAATTTAAGCCACAAATCCCAATCTTCGCATCCCGCTTCCATAACGGGATTAAAACCGCCTGTTTTTTCAAAATCAGATTTTCTGAAAAGGGCACTCAAAAAAATTCTATTTTGTGTAAGCATATTAATGACAGTTGGTTTTTCAAGTTCCCAGCGGCGCTCTTTATTATGCAACGGGGTCCACAAAATAGCATTACAAAAAACAATGCCGGTGTCGGGATTTCGCGCCAATATATTCACAGCCTTGCTTATGTAGGTCTCTGCAATTTTGTCATCAGCATCAAGAGGCAGAATATATTTGCCTGAGGCTGCTGCTATTCCGTTGTTGCGAGCCGCACAGACACCTTGATTATTTTGCCTGATAATTCTAATTTTACCGGAATCAAGTTTGTCCAGTGTTTTTTGAGTAAAAGTATCCTCTGAACCGTCATCTACCAAAATTATCTCAATATTGGGGTAATCTGAATTTGTAACGGAATTTATGCACTCTTCCAAGTATTGCCCCTGATTGTAGCAGGTTATTACAACAGAAACAGTTTCCAATAAATCTTCCATATCTCCCTTTATAATTTTTCAATCAATTATATGCAAAATAATGTATTATCGCAAATTTTTTACAAATATAAAATTATGAGCACCGCTTTTTTCTGATAGTATTTCTTGTGACAATTAAGAATACTCCGGCTAAAATAAGCATAACGCCTATTCCGATACGGACAGTTAATTGTTCATGGAATACCACGACCCCGAAAAATATAGCGGTCAACGGCTCCAGCGCCCCCAGAATTGCTGTTGTAGTCGAACCGATTAACTTTATTGAAACAGACAATGTCTCCAGTGAAATTATTGTCGGGAAAAGCGCCAGAGCAATCGCATTCAGCCACAGATAAGGTTCTTTTATAATCTGCAATTCAGTGCATCCTTTCAGGTTGAAAACATATACCAATAGCCCGAAAAGCATTACATAAAAACTTAATTTATCAATCTTGATGTGTTTGATTGTCTTTATAGTTCGTACCCCGACTATATATATGGCGTACAATAGCGCCGACGCAAACACTATGGAAACACCATATAAGTTCAAACCTGATGCGGAATTGCCTTTATATAAAAGCATAATTCCGCAGAATGTTAACAGTATTGAAAATATAACAGTTTTAGTAATTTTTTCATGGAAAAATAACGCCATAATAACAGCAACCAAAACCGGATAGATAAAAAGTATTGTGCAGGCAATCCCTACTTCTATGTATTTGAAAGCTTCAAAAAGCGTCAGTGACGACAGAGAAAAAAGCAGCCCCAGTATAAAAAGAGGAGGCAATTCTTGTTTGGAAATTTTGAGAGAAGTTTTTTTGAAAAATTTTAGCCAAACGAAGTATATCATAACCGCAAAAGCATACCTGTAAAAGAGTACGGAATTAACTCCGATTCCTCCATCATACATTGGCAGTGCGAACAGAGGATTAGTTCCATAACTTGCTGCGGCAATTGCACCGTTCAATACGCCTATGAATTTTCTTCTCATTCTGACTGTTCTCCCAATTAATAACTTTATATATTAAAGCCCAGGAAAAATCAATTTTATAGTGGATTGCCTTTTGTCTTATTATGCCTCCAGCGGTAAGGTAATTGTAAAAGTTGTTCCCTTGCCTAATTCACTTTCTACGGATATTTTTCCGTTATGCAGTTCAATTATGTTTTTTGTAATCGCAAGCCCCAATCCGGTACCGCCGTTTTTTCGGCTTCGTGCTTTATCTATGCGGTAAAATCTTTCAAATATAAAAGGCAGATGCTCTTCTGCTATTCCTATACCGTAATCTTTTATCTGTATTTTTACGGTTTTATCTTCTTGCGTAATTATAAATTCTATTACATCTGATTTTGAATATTTTATAGCGTTTACAAGCAGGTTTGTGACAGCTCGTTTTATTAATTCATAATCGCCGTATAATGATATATTTTTGTTTTGTTTAAAATTTATTTTTATACCATTTGCAGGTGTGTAATTTATTACTTCTTTTATCGCATCATTCAAAATAAAATTTTTAAAATTTTTGTGTTCGTCAGTTTTTTCAACCGTCAATTCAGCAAGACTCAGAATATCATTAACGAGTGAATTTATCGCGTTGACTTGAAATTGAATTATATTAAAACACTCTTTGTTTAATGTTTTGTCAGAGTTTTTGTTTTCTTCAATTAACTCGATAGCTGAATTTATTGCTGTTATAGGGGTTTTTATTTCATGTGACAAATTTTGTATAAAATCGTTTTTGTATTCTTCCAGGAGTTTTAATCTTAGTATTTGATTTTTTAATCTTTGAGCCATTTTTTTTACTGCAATAGCGAGTTCTTCAAGTACTGCAAGTTTAGGTATTTCAATTTCCGTATCAAGTGCCCCGTTCGCTATTTTGATTACGCTGTCCTGCAGTTTGTTAAACGGTCTGCGGATTTTTTGCAATATATAGATATATCCGCAAATAAAAAATACAAATGCACAGAATATAAAAATAAAAAGATTTGCCTGTGCAGCCAAAATACTCTTCATTACATCTTCTTCGGAAATCGTAATTTCTATATAATAATGAGTATTATGAGCCGTTATTTCTTTGACAATTCCTATCATCTTGTTTTTAGTAGATGCTCTGTAACTTTGAAAAGATGTCGGAGGTAATTTTTCCGTATTGCAATTTTCCCGGAGAGGTTCCGTGTCAGACATGTTGCTTGAAGCTATTAGTGTTTTATTTTTATCAAAAATTCTTATCTTTATTGATTTTTCAGTAAATTCATTACAATAATTTTTTATTGTCTGTATATCATTCTGTTCAAGATAAGGTTTTACCGCCCATTCAATCTGTTTTTGAAAAACTTTCAATTCATCATATTCTTCAGTCATATAAGAATGATTAAAGTGGATAATGTTATATAAAAAAATCAATCCGAAAAGTAAGACGATTCCGGTAAACCGGAGCAGATTACTAATCCAGAATTTATCGCGTCTATTCATCAGGAATTTCCTTTAACCTGTATCCGACGCCGCGAATAGTTTCAATATTAGAACCAAAGGCACCGAGTTTTTTTCGCAGATTTAAAATTTGAACATCAACAGCCCTCTCTGAAACTTCAAAACTGTTGTCGCCTTTCAGGTATGTAAGTATTTGCGAGCGCGAATATACCCGCCCTACATTTGATATAAAAAGCCTCATTAATTCAAATTCAAACCGTGTAAGTTTTATCGGAGTATTATTTATTTGTGCACTCATATTATATTCATCAAGTATAAAATCCCGATACTGTTTTGGCAGTACAATAGAGCGTGAATTTTGCAGATGTGCATTGACACGAGCCAGCAAAATTTTATTTTTGAATGGTTTGGTTATATAATCGGTAGCCCCGGACTCAAAGCCTTTTAAAATATCATCATCAGTCTTTTTAGCAGTTAACATAATTACCTGAATTGATTTTAATGCCGTGTCATTTTTTATTGTACGGCAAAGTGTATAACCATCAATCTCCGGTATCAACACATCAAGAAGAATCAAATCCGGCTTGTCCTGCCTTATGATAGAAAGAGCTTCAGCACCGTCAAACGCCTTTTTTATTTTGTAGTATCCATCAGAAATTAACACAATCTCAATTAATCTGTTAATATGAGGTTCATCCTCTACGATTAATATTTTTGCATCTTTACTCATAATACGATTATATCAAAGATGTGTTAGTTTTATGTTAAGTGTGCGTCAATTAATGCGTATAGTTTTAGTCGCTTTCGGCAACGACTGTTGCAATGAGCTCCCCGTAGCTGTTCATAGAACCGTCTGTTTCTTCTACAATGTATCTCATATCAGGCTTACCTTCAATGGCTTTTTCGGCTTTTTCCATTGCAAGGTCGTAATCCGGTGTTTCTATAACCAGACTTCTTGAAAATTCAGAGTGATTTTTTTCAGTGTAAACGTGATACATATAACATTTTCTCCTTTCACATCTGTATTATAGAACCCGGAAAAATAATTATCAATGTTTTAACCCGCGGGATTTTTATGCTATCCTTTTTGTGACAGGTAACAAAACAAAGAGCAGAGTATGGAAATTTTATTAAACCCTATAATTGTTTCAGTAGTTTTATTGTGTGTATTGTGTCTTTGCAGAATTAATGTGCTGTTAGCATTGATAATTTCCGCAATAGCCGCCGGTCTAGTCGGCGGGATGCACATATCGGAAGTAATGAACACATTCATTTCCGGCATGGGAGGAAATTCCGAAACCGCATTAAGCTACATTCTGCTCGGTGCCTTTGCGGCTGCAATGACGCATACAGGACTTGCGCCTTTGGTGGCTAAAAAAATAGCGCTTGTAATTAAAAATAACAAATACCTGCTTTTATTCATTCTGGCGGGGATTGCGGTATTATCGCAGAACCTGATACCTGTGCATATTGCCTTTATTCCGATATTAATTCCGCCGCTATTGACAGTTATGAATAAGCTGAAATTAGACCGCAGAGCCGCCGCGTGTGCGCTGGCATTCGGCTTAAAAGCTCCTTATATAGCTATTCCGGCAGGCTTCGGACTGATATTTCAGGGGCTTATTGCGGATAATATTATCCAAAACGGAATGCAGGTGGCTAAAAACGAAATTTGGAAATCAACATGGTTTTTAGGGCTGGCAATGGTTGCCGGACTCCTTATCGCTGTTTTTGTAAGCTACAGAAAACCTCGTGAATACAAGGATTTGCCGATAAAAGCTTCTTGTGAAGAAATTTGTGAAGAAAATTCTCTCAGGTTTGAAAAAAATCACTATATAACCTTGTTTGCCGCATTTGCAACATTGGCTGTTCAGCTTCTGACAAATTCTCTGCCGCTTGGCGCGCTTGTCGGTCTTAGCATAATTTTCGGAACCGGCGCAATTGACCACCAGAAAATGGACAAACTTATAAATGAAGGTGTCGGACTTATGGGGTATGTAGCTTTTGTAATGCTTATTGCTGCAGGTTTTGCAATGGTTCTGAAACAAACCGGCGGAATAGATGTTCTCATCAATGCTTTGATGCCGTTGATGTCCGGAAGCAAATTTATTGCGGCATCGTTAATGCTGTTTATCGGATTGTTTATTACAATGGGGATAGGAACATCATTCGGAACAATTCCCATATTAGCGGTTTTGTTTGTGCCTATATGTACCAGTCTTGGTTTTTCTCCGGCTGCAACGATTATTGTATTGGCAGCAGCGGCAGCACTAGGGGATGCAGGTTCACCTGCTTCTGATACAACTCTCGGTCCGACCTCCGGTCTTGATGCCGACGGACAGCACAATCATATCTGGGATACGTGTGTGCCGACATTTTTGCACTTTAATATACCACTCATAGCGTTTGCGTTAATTGCTATTTATATATTTTAAATTTGAAAATCAATATCGTGTTTGCGGTAAAGTTCGTTAAAGAAGTCTTTATTTTGAGCTACTTTTTCTTTAGTCAGAACGAGACTGAAACCTTCGCTGAACGGCTGTCTGCGTGGTGTAATTTTTCTGTCGTTTTTGAGCATTTGAAGCATAAAATCATTTATATTTTTACTGATTTCCTGCAAAAGATTTTTATACTCCGGGGTTCCTTTTTCCTGCTCTTTAGTCGAGAAAACTTTTAAGAATTCTCTGGCACGTTGTTTTATCGGCTGCATATTAGCTTCTTTTGAATTTATAACAGCATTAAGTGCATTTTTAGTTTCATTAAAAGCAGATAATTCGGGTTCAAATTTATATTTCGCGTGGAAGAACACAAACGGATTCGGGGAATAGAGTTTAATTTTTTCAAGATTATTTTTGACCATCATCATAATGCTTGTGAGCTTCAGAATTTCACCAATTCTAAAACCGCTGTCCTGATAAGCTTCTCCGACATAAACATTTTTGCTGTAAATATATCTGTCAAACATATTAAAATGCAAAAGTTCCGTACCGTAGTCAAAGCCAGCAGGATTTTCAACCGCAATCATATAATTGAAAGGTCCGACATCATCAGGATAATTAAACGTGAGAAGATTTTCCCCTAATTTAGTATGAAGTTTGTATGTCTCAAACCTTATCGGATTCTCGCTTGTCCATTTAAGAGGGCGTGTTGCGTGCCAAACTTTTTGAGCTGTATTTTCTAAATTCGGTGTGATATTCGGAATCATACTGGTATTAAAAAGCGTGATAAAAATTTTTGCTATTTTTTTAAGAAATATTAACGTCAGGGCATTTGTGACAGTTTACAACTTCATCAATCTAAATATATTCTTGACAGATGTCCAGTTTAATCAGAAAATATCCGGTATAGAGGGGAATTGCTATGACAAAAGAAACTTATTTGCATGACAAACACGTACAGCTTGGCGCAAAGATGGTAGACTTTGCAGGCTGGCACATGCCGGTACAGTATACTTCCATTATAGAAGAGCACAAAACCGTCCGCGAAAATGTCGGACTGTTTGATGTTTCTCACATGGGAGAAGTCTTCGTCACGGGTAAAGATGCAGAAAAGTTTCTGAATAAAATTGTGCCGCAGGATATATCAAAACTTGCTTATGAAAAAGCGGTCTACTGTCAGCTTCCTAACAAAAAAGGCGGGCTTATTGACGATTTGATTATCTATAAACTTGGTATTGACTGGTTTTTGATTATCTGTAACGCCTCCAGAATTGATGAAGACTTAAACTGGATGGTACGGAATAAACGCGGACTTGATGTTAAAATTGACAACCAGTCGCATAACTATTCGCTGCTTGCGATACAAGGTCCAAGAGCAGTGGATTTGCTGAACAAAATGGGATTGAATACTCATCAGGATTCTTTTACCATAAAGCTTTCAGAAATCTGCGGTTTGAAAGTTCTTGCATCCCGCACAGGTTATACCGGAGAAGACGGGTTTGAAATCCTTGTTGAGAACGAATATTCAGAATTTCTCTGGGATAAAATTCTTGAAACAGGTCAAGAGTTCGGCATAAAACCAATCGGACTCGGTGCTCGCGACACTTTACGGCTTGAGGCAGCATTACACCTGTACGGAAACGACCTGGACGAAAATACAACCCCTGTGGAAGCAGGTCTATCCTGGTCAATCCCTAAAGATAAACAAGAAGATTACAACGGTAAAGACGTAATTATGAACCAGCTCCAAAACGGTACCGAAAAACGCCTCGTCGGCTTTAAAATGCTTGATAAATCCATAGCCCGCCACGAATACGAGGTTTACTACAACGGTGAAAAAATCGGCATTGTGACAAGCGGCGGAGTCTCACCGGTGCTTGGTGCCAATATAGGTTTAGCTTATGTAAAAAATATTAAAGAAATTTGCGCCGGCACAACTATTCAGGTTATGATAAGGGAAAAACTGCACGATGCGGTTATCGTGAAACGTCCTTTTGTACCTAAAAGAAATATTATAAGAGTGAATTAAGAAATATAAGGAGAAATTATGAATATTCCTGACAATATTTTGTGTTCAAAATCACACGAATTTTTACAAGATAACGGCGGCAACACTTACACTGTCGGGCTTACGGATTACGCAATTGAGCAGCTCGGAGATATCGTATTTCTGGAACTGCCGGAAGTCGGTGACGAATTTTCAAAAGGTGATACGTTTGCAACTGTAGAATCTGTTAAAGCCGCATCCGAAATCTATATGCCGATAAGCGGTAAAGTTACAGAAATCAATGAAGCTCTGGTCGATGCGCCGGAAATGCTTAACGAAGACAGCTACGAAAAAGGCTGGCTCGTCAAGATTGAAGCAACAGGCGACGAATCTGAACAGAATGACTTAATGGAATACGAAGATTACAAAGAAGAATTAGAATAATGAAAAATTTTTTAGTTCATACAGAAGAAATTAAAAAAGAAATGCTGGAGGCTATAGGAGTTTCCGGAATAGAAGACTTATTCGCCGAAATTCCGCAAAGCGCAAGAACAAATTCACTTGAGCTTGATAATGCTATAAGCGAAATGGAATGTCAAAAACGTATTAAATCGCTTGCAAAAAAGAATAAAACAGATTACATAAGTTTTCTTGGCGCCGGCTGTTATAACAAATTTATACCGGCAGCAATAGCACAGGTCGCACAGCGGTTTGAATTTTTGACGGCATATACGCCCTATCAGCCGGAAATTGCTCAGGGAACGCTCCAGATAATGTATGAATTCCAAACAATGATTTGCCGTCTGACAGGTATGGATGTTGCAAATGCGACGGTCTATGACGCCGGGACAGCTTGCGCGGAAGCTCTTCTAATGGCATCTAGAATAAAAAAATGCAAACGGGTTTTAGTCTCTGATGATTTGAACCCGGAATACAATAAGGTCATTAAAACTTATGCACACGCAAACGGGATAGAAATTGAATGGTTTGATTCAGTAATTCCGGCAAATACGGAGGATTATGCCTGCGTACTCGTTCAGACACCTGATTTTTACGGAGAAATAAGAGAACTGCAGCCGGTTGAAACATTGCTCGTTGTATGCACGGACATTTCAACACTCTCAATACTTAAACCGCCGGCTGAATACGACGCTGATATTGTAGTAGGGGATGTCCAAACACTTGGAATCCCGATGTCATTTGGCGGGCCGCATGCAGGATTTATGGCTTGTAAAGAAAAATACGTAAGACAACTGCCGGGGCGCCTTGCAGGACGAACTGTCGACGCTGACGGCAATCAGGCGTTCACTCTTACTATCCAAACCCGCGAGCAGCATATCAAACGAGAAAAAGCGACAAGTAATATTTGTTCAAATCAGGCGCTTATCGGGCTTTGTGCAAATCTTTATTTGAGCCTGATGGGTGAAAAAGGCTTTAAACAAGCAGGATTTTTATCCGCCAAGATGGCGCACCTGCTTTCTCAAAAACTTGCAGATTTTAAAGGCATAAAAACTCTGAATAACAATTTCTTTAACGAATTTGTTATTGAGGTCAATGATTCTGATGAGTTTTTAGCAAAGCTTAAAAAGGCTGGCATCATAGGCGGTTTGAAACTGGACAAGAATAGAATTCTGGTTGCTGCAACCGAAATGATTTCGGAAGATGATATTGACTTATACATAGCAAGTATTTAAACTTAGTTTTTATAAAAATTTTGTTCCGCAGATACACAATTTGCGGAACTTGTTTCATGCAAACAATATGGACTTATCCCAAAAAACTGGACTTATGTATATGTTTCCACCCAATATACTTAAGAGATAAACATAATGTCATTCCGAACTTGTTTCGGAATCTTACCACCGGCAAGACCCTGAAACAAGTTCAGGGTGACAATTTTAGCCATTATTAGTGGAATTTGCTACATAAGTCCCCCAAAAACTACCAGATCAGGTAATTGAATAAGGTGTATGAATTACGTTTAATATAATTAAATCTTTTTCATACTTCCAGCTATTCTTAATTCCAACGAGCCTTTTTTTGAGGCTCTTTTTTTTGAGTTAGAATGAAAGTATGTACGAGGAAGTATTAGAACGTTTATCAAAATCGGATTTTCGGCGAAAATTCCGTCTAAGAGAGCCTGAACTGGAATATATCAGAAAAAAAGGGATTGATGTAATATATTCACACGCACGCGACTTTATCGCAAAACGGATTGCGCCTGCCGTAATAAAAAACGACGGCAAGCAGACTCCGATGAAAGGTCATCCGGTGTTTATCGCACAGCACGCAACTGCCTGCTGCTGCCGCGGCTGCATTAATAAATGGCATCACTTTTCTAAAAATTGTGAATTAACTCAAGCTCAACAGGATTATCTGACAGGGCTGATTATGGCGTGGATAAAAACGCAAAATAAATAGCGTACAAGTTCTTTTAAGATAGCCGTTAAAATAACAGCCGCCGGGACTTATATAGCATTTTACTTTTCTTTTGTCCATGATAAAATTATTTTACAATGAGTTTAGATTGCTTGATTGACAGATTACTGTCCCCTATAGCCGATAAGATTTCAGGGATTATCTTTTCTTCCGTTACTATTAACGGTGTTAAAGTGGAATTTCTTGTGGCATTATTGATGTGTGCCGCAATTTATTTCACTTTCAGGACCAGGTTTATCGGAATATGGGGATTTAAACACGGACTTAAACTTATTATGAATAAGTTTAAGCATCAGGATAATTTTGTCAGAAAGAAAAAAGGTGAAGTATCTTCATTTCAGGCATTAACAGCCACAATTTCTGCATCTGCAGGAATTGGGAATGTGGCAGGTTCCGCAGCGGCGGTATCAATCGGCGGCCCCGGAGTTATATTCTGGATGATTGTTGCCGGATTTTTCTCAATGGCACTAAAATTTTCTGAAGTCGTTTTGGGAATAAAATTCAGAAAAATAAATGATGACGGAACGGTTGCCGGCGGTCCGATGTACTATATTCTAGGCGGGCTGCGCGGGAAATATTTATCTAAAATCGCGCCTTATCTTTCAAAAATTTACGCAATATGCTGTATCTTTGCAATGATAGGCGGCTGGAATTTATTCCAGATAAACGCAATGACAACCCAGATTACTGAAGTTACTGGCGGCAGTACAAGCTTCTTTGCCGAAAGAGGCTGGCTTTTGGGCGTAATTGTTGCTGTGATAACTTACGTTACAATTATCGGAGGAATTAAGGCTATAGGTAAGTTTACATCTAAAGTAACGCCTGTGATGTGCACATTATATGTGTTATCGGCTTTTATAATTTGTTTGATAAACATAGGGCATCTGCCGGAAACTATTGTACTTATCGTAAAAGAAGCATTTAAACCGCAAGCAATGGCGGGCGGCGGATTTGCGTGTATGCTTTGGGGATTCAGACGAGCAATGTTTGCAAATGAGGCGGGATTAGGCACTGCACCAATTGCATTTTCTGCCGTAAAAACCAGCAAACCGGTTGTTCAAGGTTTTATTGCAATGCTCCAGCCTTTTGTTGACACTGTGATAGTAGGCTCGGCTACAGCTTTTGTAATTGTCGTATCAGGTGTTTATCTTGATAATTCCGGTCTTGCAGGAATTGAACTTACATCAAAGGCTTTTGGAACTGTTTGCCCGTTCTTCCCTATATTGTTGACTGTTATGGCGAGCTGTTTTGTACTGTCAACTATGCTTTGCGGCTCTTATTACGGAATAAAAAGCTGGAATTTTCTGTTCGGTAACTCTAAAAATACGACAAGAACCTTTCAAATTATTTATTGTTTGTTTATAATAATAGGGTCAGCCATGAACTTTAAAAGTATCATCAATTTGTCGGATGCGTTTACATTATTCCTGGCTGTTCCTAATCTATTTGCAGTATTCTTGCTTTCAAATGTTGTAATGAAAGAATTAACGAGGTATTGTAGAAAGTATAATGTAGGATTTTTTAAAGATAATCAAGTAAAAGAGGAGAGAGACAATGAAGAAAAATTGCCTGGAGATAGTAAGATCAAAATGTGAAAGCTGCAAAGGATGCGAACTTGCAAAAACCCGTACCAATGTAGTTTTTTCAGACGGAAATCCGTCTACGGCAAAAATCGTTTTAATTGGTGAAGCTCCGGGTGAAACCGAAGATTTAACCGGAATTCCGTTTGTCGGACGTGCTGGTCAGCTTTTGAATGAATTTTTGGAAAACGCCGGTATCTCACGTGAAAATGATTTGTACATGATTAATACCGTAAAATGCAGACCGCCGGAAAACCGTGTCCCGACTGATGAAGAAAAAGCCGCTTGCAGAAAATTCTTAAATGCACAAATTGATATTATCAATCCCAGAGCTATAATTCTTTGCGGCGCTACTGCTTTAAAAGAATTTTATCCTACAGACAAAAAAACAACAATCTCAAAACTTCGCGGTCAATGGTTAGACATTAATGTCGACGGCAAGGATTATAAAGCAATGGCTATTTTCCATCCGTCATATCTTTTGAGAGATCATTCTTTGAAAGAAACTTCTCCCAGAACTCTCACCGCAAGAGATTTAGCAGAAATTAAAGCTGCGTACCTGAATGATACTGATATTGTTATTGACGAAAAAGCTGAAAATATATTTGCATGTGTGTAATTTATCCGCACATATCAGCAATTTATTAATAACTTATTAGCTCAAAAAAGGTAATTTATATACATTCAAAAAAAAGACATCCATGCAAAAAAATCAGGATGTCTTTTTTAATTAGTTTGCCAAACTGTTTTTATCAACACAAAAAAAGTTTGGATAAACCGTTTAAGAGAATTACTTACGCAATTCAGCAAGCTGTTTGTACAGTGCTATTTCCTTCTCTGACAAGTCTTTTGGTATAACTATCTTTATTCTTATATTTAAGTTACCCTTGCCGCCTTCTTTTTTAGGAAGTCCGAGACCTTTCAGGCGGAGCATTTGACCTGATGAAGTTTTAGCAGGTATCTTGACACTGATATTTCCGTCAGTCGTCTTAACTTCTTTTTTAGCACCAAGAACAGCTTCAACAGGCGTGATTTCAAGGTCTTTTATCAAATCGCTGCCATCAACTTCATATTCACTGTCTTTTATATGAATAATCAAGTATAGGTCGCCTTTTTGACCGTAAGCATCCGTTTTACCTTCACCTTTCACACGAACCTTTTGACCTTCATGGAGGGGGGATGGCAATTTAACTTTGATTGATTTTTGCTCGTTTCTTATCCCTGTACCGCCGCAGGCAGTGCAAAATCCGCCGCCTGGAGGGCACTGCGTGCAGCGTTCCATCTGATTAAACCTGACGTTTATAGGACTTGTTGACATCAAGTCATTTAATGTTACGTTCAAATTCATTGTAACATCCAAATCTTCTTTAGGCGGCTGCTGGGCACGTTTTGAACGGGTTCTGCCCCCGCGCTGCGCCTGCTGCGCCCCGCCAAAATCAAACCCGCCAAAGTTCATACCTTGAGCTCCGCGCATTCCGCCGCCCATCATATCACCAAACAATGAACTGAAAAAGTCGGAAAATCCGCCCAAATCCTGTCCGTTGAAACTGTAACTTTGATAACCGCCCTGACCGCCGCCAAAGCCAAAATTTTCAAATCCCGGAGGAGGTGTGTAGCTTTGTCCGCCCTGCCAGTTTGAACCCAAGCTGTCATAACGTGCACGTTTTTGCTTGTCGCCTAAAACTTCATAGGCTTCGTTTATATCTTTAAACTTGCTTTCAGCTTCTTTTGTTTTATTTACATCAGGGTGATATTTACGCGCAAGCTTACGGTATGCGGATTTAATTTCTGACTCCGTTGCGTCACGTTTTACACCCAGTATTTCATAATAATCTTTGTATTCCATAATATGTGTCTCCTATTATCATGATAATATAAATTTTACAAAATACCCAAATTATTAATTATTTTTTAATCATATTAAAAAAGCCCTCTGAAATCATCAGAAGGCTTTTTTATTTTGTAAGTTGTTCAAAAAAATTAGAACATCAAACCAGCTTCACGAGCAGCGTCGGCAAGTGCCTGAATACGTCCGTGGTATAAGAAACCTCCGCGGTCGAATACAACACATTCAACACCGGCTTTCAAAGCTTTTTTAGCAATGGCTTCACCGACAACTTTAGCAGCGTCGATGTTTCCGCCGTGAGCCAATTTAGCTTTAAGTTCTTTATCGTTTGAAGAAGCTGCTGCCAGAGTTACATGATTTTCATCATCAATCAGCTGTGCATAGATATGTTTTGTGCTTCTGTATACAGCTAATCTCGGGAATTCCTTTGTTCCTGACAGTTTTACTCTGATTGATCTGTGTCTTTTTTGAGTTTGTGGTTTTCTTGCTTTTTGTTTAATCATTTTATTTTCTCCTTTCACCCAAACCTTCTTGAAAACCACTTTCAAGGGTTTATGCGGGCTATGCTTTTGTATCCAGTACTAATTCAACTTTAGATTTGTCTATATACTGCTGGCCTAAATTTTTATCCATTTTGTCGAAAATATCACACAAAATCCAGGGGTTATCAACAGTAGTAGAAAGTCTAATTCCTTTATCGGCTAATTTTTTATCTGTTTTCTGGATATTGAAACTATCTTTTACAGCAACATCAAGTACTCCACTGATAGCACTGTATTTTGTATCAATATAATTTTTTAAATCGGTATATTTTTTGTCAATTTCTTTATCGGGAGTTCCGTAGGGAAATCGGATATCATATATACCGGAAAAAGATACTTTCATAATCAGCCGACTCAGTTATTTATTATTTCTTACCAGCTTTACCGGCTTTACGTCTTACGTACTCGCCTTCATATCTGATACCTTTTCCTTTGTAAACTTCTGGCGGACGTTTTCCTCTGATTTCAGCGGCAACATCACCGACGGTTTGCTTGTTGGTACCCTTTACGCTGATTTTAGTGTTAGCGTCAACAGAAATTGTAATTCCTGCCGGCGGAACAATATCAACAGGGTGAGAGTAACCCAATTGCATATTCAAAGTAGTTCCTTGCATTTGAGCACGGTAACCAACGCCCTGGATTTCAAGATTTTTTACAAAACCGTCTTTAACACCTTTAACTGCATTTGCGATTAAAGTTCTGAAAAGACCGTGTAAAGAACGAGCTTCTCTTGAATCATCTTTTCTTGTAACGATGATGTGGTTGTCTTCAACTTTAACATCTATTTCAGGACGGGTTTCAACAACTTCAGTACCGAGAGGACCTTTAACTGTTACTACGTGACCTTCGATTTTAACCTCAACTCCTGCGGGGATTTCAATTGGTAATTTTCCAATACGTGACATGTTTTTTCTCCTTTAGGTATATTACTACACTTGGCGGAACAGAAATATTTCGGCTTAATCGTTCCAGCCTCCGGACTTTTCTACCAATTACATCCGGCAAAAACAAATTTAACACAGACAAAATCAGTTGTAAACATGTTATTAACGATCGTAAAGAAAATGCTCTGTCAAACAATTTTTCTGTAAAAAAGAGCCCTGACAATATCAGGACTCTTTTTAATTTTTATATCAGGTTTATCAATAAAATTATTCAATAATTTTATCAACAACACCGGCACCAACGGTACGTCCGCCTTCACGGATAGCGAATCTCATACCTTCTTCAATAGCTACAGGAGCGATAAGTTCAACTTCCATAACTACGTTGTCACCAGGCATAACCATTTGACCGTCAAATTTAATTGAACCGGTTACGTCAGTTGTACGGATGTAGAACTGAGGTCTGTAACCAGGGAAGAACGGTGTGTGACGTCCGCCTTCTTCTTTAGTCAGAACGTAAACGTTAGCTGTGAATTTAGTGTGCGGGTGAATTGTTCCAGGTTTTGCAAGAACTTGACCACGTTGGATTTCAGTCTTATCAATACCACGGAGCAAAGCACCGATGTTGTCACCTGCTTGACCTTGATCAAGAGATTTTCTGAACATTTCAACACCGGTAACTGTTGTTTTCTTAGTTTCGCCAAGACCAACCAATTCAACTTCGTCACCAACTTTAACAACACCACGTTCTACTCTACCGGTTGCAACTGTACCACGACCTGTGATAGAGAATACGTCTTCTACCGGCATCAAGAACGGTTTGTCCAAATCACGAACAGGTGTCGGGAAGTATGAATCTACTGCATCCATCAATTCCCAAATTTTGTCAACCCATTTGTCTTCGCCGCGTTGTACATTCGGGTTAGCTTGAACAGCTTCAAGAGCTTTCAAAGCAGAACCGTGGATGAACGGAATGTTGTCGCCGTCGAATTCATAAGAAGAAAGAAGTTCTCTAACTTCCATTTCAACGAGTTCTAACAATTCAGGATCATCAACCATATCGCATTTGTTAAGGAATACAACAAGGTTAGGAACACCAACTTGGCGAGCAAGAAGGATGTGTTCACGAGTTTGAGGCATTGCACCGTCTGTAGCAGCAACTACGAGGATAGCACCGTCCATTTGAGCAGCACCTGTAATCATGTTTTTAACATAGTCAGCGTGGCCCGGGCAGTCAACGTGAGCATAGTGTCTAGAATCTGTTTCATACTCAACGTGAGCAGTAGAGATGGTAATACCTCTTGCTTTTTCTTCCGGAGCAGCATCGATTTCATCGAATTTTTTAGCTTGAGCTTTACCAGCTGCAGCCATAACACCTGTAATCGCAGCGGTCAACGTTGTTTTACCGTGGTCTACGTGACCAATGGTACCAATGTTAACGTGCGGTTTGGTACGTTCATACTTTTCTCTTGCCATGAGAATAATCTCCTTTTCTCTTTTCTAATTATACTACTTACTAATTTGGTATTTTAAGCCATAATTTAATCATAGTTGCTCAATTTTTTTTGTCAATAAGTAGCTTGCAAATGTTGTTTACAGCGAACTTTAGAATAGTTGTTCCTGTGCCGTTTTTACTAAAAGAGCCCCGTTGTAGGGACTCTTTTAATATTATTTATGTGCTTTATAAAATTTAGACTTCTTCGTCATCTGAAACTTCTTCAACGGCTTCGTCGTGCTGGATATCTTCTTCGTCGTAAGCCTGCTGGTTCATTTCTTCTTCTATTTCCTGCTTCAATTCATCGTCTTCATCTTCAACAATATCGTCCTGAGGCTCTTCTTCATAGTTTTGAATATTTTGAGCTTCGGCTTTTTCCATTTGTGAAACGCTCTTGATATCTATCTTCCAGCCGGTTAATTTATGCGCAAGTCTTACGTTTTGACCTTCGCGACCGATTGCAAGGCTCAATTGGTCATCAGGCACGACAACCATTGCTTCGTGTGCGTAATCGTCATCTGCCATAATATCCACTGATACAACTCTTGCAGGTGAAAGTGCGTTAACAATGTATTCTACAGGATCGTCGGAATATCTTACAATATCAATTTTTTCATTTTTCAACTCGCCTACGATTGTTTGAATTCTTGAACCTCTCGGTCCGATGCAGGCTCCGACAGAATCTACTTCAGGATCGTTTGACCAAACTGCAATTTTTGTTCTGTAGCCGGCTTCGCGGGAGATTGACTTAATTTCAACAATTCCGTCTTCAATTTCCGGAACTTCGAGTTCAAAGAGTTCTCTGACGATTTCTGCGTGTGCATGGGAAACTATTACCTGCGGCAATCTTGTTGTTTCTTTTACATTGAGAACAAAAACTCTAATTCTGTTGCCCGGTTTGTAGTATTCACCCGGGATTTGTTCTTTTTGAGGCATAATAGCGTCGGTTTTACCGATATTTACGATTACGTTTCTGTTTTCAACACGCTGTATAATACCTGTCACAAGAGTGCCTTTTTTGTCCATAAATTCTTGCAAAACGAGGTTTCTTTCAGCTTCGCGAATTCTTTGGGTAATAACCTGTTTAGCGGATTGAGCTGCAATTCTGCCAAACTGTTCCGGAGTTACTTCAATTTTGACTTCATCATCAACTTCAACATCTTCGTCGATTTCTTTTGCGTCAGCCAAAGAAATTTGCAGTTCCGGATCTTCTACTGTTTCAACAACGGTTTTGGTGCTGAAAACACCGATTTCGCCGGATTGTTCGTCAAGGATGGCTTCAATATTAGCGGCTTCCTTTGTTCTCATGTGTTTTTTGTAAGCAGCAACCATTGCGTCGCAAAGTGATGCGATTAATACATCTTTAGAAATTCCGCGTTCTCTTTCAAGTTCTTCGCATGCTTCAAATAATGCTGTTCCGATTTTAATCATTTTTTATTTTCCTTTCGTTGGTTGTTTATAGTTGACGACGATAAGACGTTAAGACGATAGGACGTTAAGTTCTTTACATGGTACAAGATGTTTCTACGTATTTTTTCAGTCCTTGTAATAACGCACTTACTTTTTTGATGTGTTTTTCTAGATTTTCGTTATATGTCGTAAAACCTAAGTCTTCTGCCAAAATTAACTGTGTATCAAGTTCGGCAATAGAGCCTAAAGCAATATCCAGAAACTTTTTTGTATCTTTATCCGAAAACCTTGTACATCCTTCAGCAATATTTGACGGAACTGAAACTACACACCGGTTAATTTGAGATGTTAATCCATAAATTTCAGTTTTGGGAAATTTTGAAGTTAATTCATAGACTTCTTTTACCAGAATTCGTGCTTCTTTCCAAACTTCCAAATCCTTATAATACATATATACCTTTCAATATTGCCTCTTATCTTTAACAGACTTAGCGTCTTATCGTCCTAACGTCTTATCGTCTTTAGTCAATGTACAATTTGGCAGACTGGATGTTGGCGCGCGGGATGAGAAGTTCCTGCCCGTCTTCAAAACGGAAAAACTTCAAGCCCTCATTCCCGTCAAAATCCAGTATCTCGCCTTTGAAGATTTTTTCTTCTTCACCCTCCAGCGGAGTTTTGAGCTTCAAGCTGATTCTTCTTCCTTTAAATATAATAAACTCTTTATCAGACTTGAACTTTCTCTCCAGCCCCGGAGAGGAAACTTCCAGATAGTATTTTACAGGTACAAGCTCGTCGAGAAAGTCATTCAGGCTGCGCGTAACCTTTTCACAGTCATCCAGCGTTATGTCCCGCTCTTTTGAGTAAAGAAAAATCCGTAAAAACCACCTGTGGTTTTCTTTCGAAAAATCAATTTCGATAGGAATTAAATTGAAACGCATTGCGGTGTTTTCAATGAGAGGCGTTATCGCTTCTATAATTTCATGCCTGTTGACATCTTGTTTCAAATTTCTACCCTCTTAATTACCTGCATATATTACCGAAAAAAGAACGGGGTGTCCCGTTCTTTTTCTGTGACAATACTGTCTGTATTTTCATTATAACCTAACGATTTTTAAATGTAAAGGTTATGTAAAGTTTGTGTAACTTATGCTAACCTAAGGAGGCTGCTATTTCTTTTCTGACGTCATCTTCTGATATTGGCCGTGCATTACCTGAAGCGTCAGTTATCGTGAATTGACCGTTGTTATATGAAATTTTGCCTGCTGAACTTTCAAAATCATTGCCGCCTTTCAGCCGCTGCATTCTTATCTCAACGGTACTGTCTTTTAGACCGGCAGGTTCCTGTGCAAATGCCTTGTCAAGTTGTGCAACTGCTTCTTCATTCATTCTTTGCACTTGAGCGTTAATGCTTGCTTCCATCTTGTCTTTCTGCGCCTGATGGTGGTTGTCTATCTTTTCGTAAACCGTACGTGAATCCGTTGCGTTTTCACCGATAGCTCTGCCGGCAAATCCTTCCAGTGTGGTGTTTGCCGCTATCTGGTTAAATTCTGCGCAGGTCTTGTTATATTTTTCTTGCAGTTTGGCCTTTTTGCCTTCGTCTTTTTCTGCATCCATTTTGTTTTTCAGGTCGTAGGCTTCTTTTTCCAGCTTTGTCAGTTCTTTCTTTTCTTGCTGTTCAAGTTTTTTCTGTTTTTCGTCTGCTGTGGTTTCGACTTCTTGCAGATCTTCAAACTTGCCTTTCATTCCTTTCAGGTCATTCTGCATTGTTGTGGCTTCAGTGCCCATTTCCTCGACGGCTTTCTTAGCTGCGTCTAATTCCTTCATTTGAATTTCCAACTTGGATTTTTGTTCGTTTGCCTGATCTAATTGTTTTTGCAGAGCAGTGGTATCCGCACCTTGAGCCTGTGCAGTGGATATTTGAGCCTCTAACTGGTCTATGCGTATAGTGGTTGCGTTAAGTGTGCCTTTAACTTCACCGCTCTTAGTGGTGATTTTCGCTGTGCTGCCTTCCAGAGTATTGGAGAAGTTTTCGACAGCTTCCATTTTCTGGGTGATACTTGTTATGATTTGCGATGTATCATCAGAATTTATAGTAATCTTGCCGAGCGCAGAGGTGTCTAATGTGACTCCGACATCGCTCAGAACTTGTTTCAATGTCTTGTCACTGCCCTCGACGCCTATTGAACCGTCAAGTTTAGAGTTGATAGTTTCGCTAAAGTCAATCTTCGACAATTCATCTTTCAGGTTTGTCTTGATTTCGTCAGCAGCTTGTTTTGCGTTATAAACATCCGCAGATGTGTTTGCGTTCTTAACTGCAGACTTGACGCCTGACGCTGATGTTAAATCTGTCGGCGTGCTGACTGTCGGAGCAGAACCCAGATCACTCAAGGACATGTTGCTGTATACATTATCTTTGCCGCCGATATTGCCCAAATTATTCAGGAAGTTCACTGCGGATTTACCCAACTGTGCACCTAATTGTGCTTTCATTTGGTTTGCGTACATCTGGTTAAGCTGTGCATACATATTGGCTTGCGCATTATTACCTGATACAATTACCGGTGGTCGTTGACCTCCAGCTAAATTTCGCCATCCGTTTCCTGCCACACCAGGTTGGAATGTGGAATAATCAACAGTTTTTTGTACATCATACTGCCAGCCTGAATTACCGCGAACGGCTCCGCTTGTACCTTTTCTAATTGCATCACTAATACTATAATGTTGAGAAAGCTTACTTTCAGTCCGTGCTGTCCTTGCATTTTCAGCTGATGCAGGCGATGCAGTCCGTACCGACTCTGAAGCTCTCGCTTTTATGGTCGGCTTGCTGTCCCCGCTGTCTGAAACTGCCTGTTTCTTGACTGCTACGGGGTTCTTCCGAATATTTGCAGCTACTGCTGTTTTTACGCCTGGAAGTGGTGCCATCGTTTACTCTCTCTTATCTAATTGTTCTTGTATATATAAACAATTTTCAAATTGAGAAATTTCACAAAGCATAAAATTCGTTACATTTGTTAACATACTATTGAATACTCCGTCCCGTGCTGATTTTCGCTAGTGTATATGTTTATTAAGCCCAATTTGTACGGTTTTGAAACTTTTTTCGCAGGTTTATTGCGGAAACGTTACAAAAAGGCGTAAGCCTCTAAGCACGGCTTCTTTGAAGTTTTGCAAGTGTTTTAAAGCAAAAGTTTACAAAAATTTAGTAAACTTTTTAAAAATCCAGTTTTTCCCTCACTGTAACGTTTTCTCCAAAATGCAGAAAATTTATTGTAAAAAGATTGGCATGGATAGAGTGTTTTTTGTACCTTTTTTCAAAATTTGTTCTATGATGAATATACAAATCTTGGGAGTGGGGATTTGTTATAAAGTATCAAAATAAAAAATCATACTTTATACATCCTTACTTACATTTTTATCCATCTAAAGAGCGATTAAACCCTGATAAAAAATCGTTTAAAATATGGATAGAAATAAAAAAGACAGTCAGTTTTTATTTTTTTGGAGGAAACAGAAGTGTTAGAGCATGGGTATATACAAATTTACACAGGAGACGGCAAAGGAAAGACTACGGCATCTCTTGGCTTGGCACTTAGAGCTTTGGGTCATGGTTGGAAAGTTTTAATCATCCAGTTTACAAAAGGCGACAGCGCTACATCTTACGGTGAAATTGTTACATCTTCTAAATTTTTACCTAATCTGGAAGTTGTACAGTTTGGTATGGACAGAGTGTGCTATTCACATAATGTTTGCATGGATGATTTTAAGGAAGCTAAAAGAGGCTGGGAATTTGCTAAAAAAGCAATTAACTCCGGCAAGTATCAGCTTATTATTTTGGACGAAATTAACATTTGCACAGCAATGAACATGATTAAGGTAAGCGATGTTAAAGAAGTACTTATGAACAAACCGGAAAATCTTGAAATCGTACTTACCGGACGTTATGCCCACCCTGAATTAAAAGCAATGGCACATCTGGTTACAGAAATGAAACCTATAAAACATTACTTTGATATGGGTGTTATGGCAAGACAAGGCATTGAATATTAGATCCTTTTTGTTTCATAAATGAGATTAAGGGGCACTCTATACGGGCGCCCTTTTTATTTTGATTTTTTATTCTGTTTTAGGCTAAATTATATAAATTCATCCGAACAACTGTTTTTTCACAAGCTGTGCTTGATTTCAAAACCTGCATGTGCGATAATTTATGTGGGGTTATCAGATTTTTACTGCACTGATACCCTTTGACCATACACAAAAATATAGGAGTTTGAGATGAGTGTAGAGAATCCCAACAAAATCGACACATCTAAACTGGATAAAATTATAGAATCCTATAATTCAGATAAATCCAATTTGATAGCGATTTTACAAAAAGTACAGGAAGTTTACCGGTATTTGCCGGAAGAGGCATTAACATATATCGGTACAAAAATGGAAGGTTTGTCACCTGCAACAGTTTACGGCGTAGCGACTTTTTACGCGCAATTTTCGCTGGAGCCGAAAGGCAAATACGAGATAAAAGTATGCGACGGAACAGCCTGCCACGTCAGAGGCTCAATGCCTGTTTTGAATGCTATAAAAGCCAGATTAAACCTTACAGACGGTCAATTGACAACACACGACGGTTTGTTTTCGCTTGAAACTGTCAGCTGTCTTGGCGCATGCGGGCTTGCGCCGGTTGTTGTAATAAACGGCAAAGTTTACCCGCAAATGACTTCTGATGCAATAAAAATAGTGTTGGATACGCTTTTGAAAGAGGAAAACTAATATGGAAAAAACAGCATTAAACATAGACATAAAAAAAGAACAGGAAAAAGCGCAGGAACAGATAAAACAGCAGGGTTTAAGAGTACTGGTCTGCGCAGGCACGGGATGCGTCGCAAACGGTTCATTGAAAGTTATTGAAAAATTCAAAGAACTCGGGGCAAATGTTGCAGTGCTTTCTGATTACGACAAAATGACAATTGTACCGACAGGCTGCCACGGTTTTTGCGAACAGGGCGTTCTGGTTATCATTCCGGACAAACACGTGACTTATGTTAAAGTTAAAGTGGACGATGTAGAAGAAATCTACGAAAGCCACATCAAAAATAATCAGCCGGTAGAAAGACTTCTCTATACTGATCCGAAAACCCGCGAGCACGTACATAAAAATGAAGATATAAATTTCTACGCAAAACAAACAAGAACAGCACTTGCAAACTGCGGCCACATCAATGCTGAATGTATTGATGAGGCAATTGCGGTGAGAGGTTATGAAGCTTTAGCTAATGTATTGGAAGCTAATAATCCTGATGCGGTAATTGAAGAAATTGAAAAATCAGGACTGCGCGGAAGAGGGGGCGGCGGATTCCCTACCGGAAGAAAATGGAGATTTACAGCAGCAAACAGAGGCGGAAAATCTTACGTTGTATGTAACGGCGACGAGGGCGACCCCGGTGCTTTTATGGACAGAAGTATTATGGAAGGAGATCCGCACAAACTTCTTGAAGGTATGGCAATTGCAGCATTCGCAATCGGGGCTGACGAAGGATACATCTACGTCCGTGCCGAATATCCGCTTGCAATTAAACGTCTTAGAAAAGCAATCGCAGATGCGGAAGAACGCCACTTCCTGGGTGATAATATTATGGGAAGCAACTTCTCATTTAAGCTTCACATAAAAGAGGGTGCCGGCGCATTTGTCTGCGGGGAAGAAACTGCTCTTATTGCGTCAATTGAAGGTGAACGCGGTATGCCGAGACCTAAACCGCCTTTCCCTGCAAACAAAGGTTTGTTTGGACGTCCGACACTAATCAACAACGTTGAAACACTTGCAAACGTTCCTGTCATTATGCTCAAAGGTGCTGACTGGTTTGCGCAGATGGGTACAGAAACATCTAAAGGGACCAAAACTTTTGCACTCACCGGAGAAGTTAACAATACAGGGCTTATAGAAGTACCTATGGGAACAACTCTAAGAGAAATCGTATTTGATATAGGCGGCGGAATCCGCGGCGGCAAAAAGTTCAAAGCTGTCCAAATCGGAGGTCCGTCAGGCGGATGTTTAACAGAAGAACATCTGGATTTGCCTATGGATTACGACAGTCTGATAAAAGCCGGAGCAATGGTCGGCTCAGGAGGGCTTGTTGTAATGGCAGAAAATACTTGTATCGTCGAAGTTGCAAGGTTCTTTATGAATTTTACCCAGAACGAAAGCTGCGGGAAATGCGTTCCGTGCCGTGAGGGTACCAAAAATATGCTTAAAATACTTGAAAAAATAGTAGCAGGCAAAGGTGAAATGAAAGACCTAGATACGCTGGAAGAACTTGCCCATGCAGTAAAAGACGGTTCTCTCTGCGGACTCGGTAAAACAGCACCAAACCCGGTATTATCTACTTTAAAATACTTTAGAGATGAATATATAGCACACATCCGCGACAAAAAATGTCCGGCAGGAGTTTGTACAGCTATGAAGAAAATAGTGATCCAACCGGATTTATGTAAAGGTTGTACAAAATGTGCCAGAATTTGTCCGGTCGGTGCTATTGAGGGTACTGTTAAGCAGCCGCACCACATTAATCCTGAAAAATGTATTAAATGTGAAGCCTGCCTGACAAATTGTCCGTTCAGAGCAATTGTACTAGAGTAAAATAAGTTGATAAAACAAAAGGAATATAAAATTATGACAGATAAAAAAACATTATTCATAGACGGCAGAGAGGTTGAATACACAGATGAACCTAATCTGCTTGAAATCATCAGAAAAGCAGGAATGAATGTTCCGACATTCTGTTACAGACCTGACTTAACATCATTCGGCGCCTGCAGAATGTGTGTGGTGGAAGTTGAGGGCAGAGGGATTCAATCCTCCTGCACCATGCCGCCGGAGCCGGGCTTAAAAATCCACTTAAACACAGACAGAACAAGAAGAATAAGAAAAACGGTCCTTGAACTTCTTCTTGCAAACCATGACAAAGAATGCTTAACCTGCGAAAAATCCGGAAGCTGTGAGCTTCAACAATACGCGGAAGAATACGGAATAAGAAAAATCCGTTATCCGGAAAAACCGCTGGAAGATTATCTTCCTATAGACGACAGCAGCCCGTCACTGGTTAGAGATCCGAACAAATGCATCCTGTGCGGAGCATGTGTTAGAGCCTGTGCTGAATTTCAGGGACATGCAGTTCTCGGCTTTGCAAACAGAGGGTCAAAAACTGTCGTTCAGCCAATGGCAGGAAAACCGCTCGGTCAGGTAGACTGTGTAAATTGCGGACAGTGTGCTGCGGTTTGCCCGACAGGTGCTTTGACTATAAAATCAGACGTAGAAGCTGTATGGGGTGAAATTACAAACACGAATAAAAAAGTAGTAGTTCAAATGGCACCTGCAACAAGAGTCGCAATAGGCGAAATGTTCGGGCTTAAACCTGGCGTTAACGCTATCGGCTTGATGAATGCAGCTCTCAGACGTATCGGTTTTGATATGATATTTGACACCAATTTCTCTGCCGACTTAACAATTATGGAAGAGGCTACGGAATTTCTGGAAAGATTGAAATCAGGCGAAAATCTTCCGCTGTTTACTTCCTGCTGCCCTGCATGGATTAAGTACATAGAAACAGAACATCCGGAAATGCTAAAACACCTTTCAAGCTGCAAGTCTCCGATGTCAATGCTGTCACCTGTACTTGTAGAACTTGTGCCGAAACAGCTGGGTATTGAACGTGACAACCTTGTCGTTGTTGCAATTATGCCTTGTACGGCTAAGAAATTTGAGTGCAAACGTTCAGAGCTTTCACATAACGGACGCCCTGACACTGATTATGTTCTGACAACGCAGGAACTCGGCAGAATGATTAGAGAGGCCGGCATTGACTTCAATGCACTTGAACCTGAAGAGGCAGATTCCCCGTTTGGTGAATACACCGGCGCAGGTACAATCTTTGGTGCATCCGGCGGGGTTGCAGAGGCTGCAGTCAGAACCGCCTACGAATTTGCAACCGGCGAAGTCCTTCAGGATGTCGATATCAAAGAGATGCGCGGTACATCAAACCGCTCACGTGATATTGAACTTGATTTAAAAGGTACAAAACTTGTGGTAAGAGTTGTTTCAACCCTCAAAGAAGCCGAAAAATCCATCCGTGAAATAAAAGAAGGCAAAGCACAATTCCAGATGCTTGAAGTTATGGCGTGTCCCGGCGGATGTATCAACGGAGGCGGACAGCCGAGAAGCTGCGATGACAGCCGGATTAAAGCTGAACGTGCGGCAGGTCTGTACAAAGAAGACAGCGAACTTCCGCAGCGGAAATCCCACATGAATCCGTCTATCCAAAAGCTTTATCAGGAATTTTTGGAACACCCGAATTCACACAAAGCACACGAAATTCTGCACACAGTCTATACAGACCGCTTTGCAGGCTCCTACAAAGATGTGTAGTTGTGAATATATGATTTAATAACATTAAATAGACGGGATAAATAATTATTCCCGTCTATTTATTTTTTATATCGACAAATTTAAAAAGCCGTATGAACACATCATACGGCTTCAAAATATTGTTCTAATATACCTTGCTATTTTTATTTAGCAGAAACAGCTTTTTTAACTTCAGCAGTCAGGTCAGCACCGCCGTAAAGGACAGCACCTTTAGCAACAACTACAGTGTAGCCTTTTGCTCTGGCTGTTTCGGCGATTTTTTTAGAGATAGATTCGTCTATCTGTGACAATTTAGAAGTGTAAGATTTTTCATATTTTTCTCTTTTAGATACCAATTCTTTGTTGTATTTTTCTTCAAGAGATTTTTTCTTCTTTTCATCAGTTGTAGCAGCAACGTCTTTTCTTGCTTTTTCAATGAAAGTAATCAAATCTTTAGCGTTAGCTTCTTGTTCTTTTTTAAGAGCCTGGACAGCAGGTGATGCGTTAACAACAGCCTGGACGTCAACAACAGCCACAGAAGCAGGTGCAGGTGCAGCCGGAGCAGATGTAGTTGCAGCAAATGCTACTGATGCACAAAGAGTACATGCAACAACCCCGCTTAACAAAAATTTGAATTTGTTTGTCATAAGTTTTTCTCCTTTGTTATAATAAAAATTCGTCTCTCCTGTCGTAAAAAAGCTAAGTAATTCATTAGGTTGATTTTTTTGTTAACTTCTTTACAAAGATATTAGTATCTTCTATAATAATAGCAGGCAAACTCAAAATGTTAACAGAAAATAAATTTTTGTTAACAAATTGTAATAAAAGTTCAAAAAATATTTTATTTTGTTTTTATAGATATAACAATATATATGTAGCTATAACAAATGATAACTTTCTATAGAAGGATAACCATGGAAAAGATGAATACAACCAAAAACATTAAAAAGGCGATATTATGTATCTCAGCCTTATGCGCGTTTTCTTTTGCCGCATCCAATACCCCGGCACTAGCATCACCCCCTCCGGGAATGGACCCGGCTATATATCAACAAGGTCAATCTGAAGCCGGCAGGATGTATAATGACTTAAACAACTTACGTTACAAAACCCGTGACCACGGCATCAGTGACGATTATGAGTATTATGAAGAACGCAAGCAGATTGAACGTGATCCTAATGCGGGCAATCAGCTTATCAAAAATGATGTAAAAGTACCTGAAGCACAGCAGGCAACTATTGAAGAAATTGACACCAAGGGTGTTTTTGTAAATACCATTGAGGTTTCTCCGTCTGAAATCCTCACACAGGAAGAAATTGCCAACATTACAAAACCGCTTGTCGGCAAAAATGTTTTCATCAGTGATATTCAAAAAGCTATTGATGAAATCAACCATTTGTACGCAGAAAAGGGCTACGTAACGGCAAGAGCATTTCTGCCGGAACAAACAGTCCAGAACGGTAATATTTTTATTGAACTTATTGAATCAAAAGTCGGCAATGTTACCGTTGAGAACAACCGCTGGACAAAAGATAAATATATCTTAGACAGAATGCCTCAAAAACAATACCAGTTGTTTGATATTGTAGATTTGGAAAAGGAAATTCTGGACTTCAACAGATATAACGAGGGTGTAAACCTTACAGCTAACTTGAAGGCAGGTGCTGAAAAGAACACCACCGATATTGAGTATAGTACAAAAGAAAAATTCCCGTGGCACTTGAGATTAATGATGGATAACATGGGACGTCAATCAATCGGACCTATCAGAGGCGGAGCGATGATTACGGCGGACAGCTTGTTCGGATATCGTGACCAGATGAACATCGGTACATATTTCAGCAAATATTCTGTCAGCCCGTTCTTTGATTATAACGTACCGGTTAACAAAAAAGACGGACGCTTAGGTTTTGCGTTCTATTCGGGCTTTGCGAAAGTCGGCGCCGGTGACAACAACTGGATGGGAATCAAGAGCAGAACTTACAACTATGCTTTGTACTATTCACAGCCTCTCATCAGAACTCCGGGCTTTGAATTGAAGTCTGTTTCATCTTTGAACTACAAACGTGCCCGAGTAACATCAGATTTGGAATTCAACGGATATGATGTTTTAGGCAGACTTGATGAAGTAACGAGTGTTGAAACAGCATTACAATTGAGAAAAGATACCAAATACGGTATTTGGTATTTGAGTCAGGGCGTAGGCTATGCAGCACCGTTATTTGATGACAAATCAAATTACTTCAAGATTAACGGTAGTGCTGTCAGATTGCACGACTTTTCACACGGTGTAATCGGTATCTTGCGGAGTAACTATCAGGTTATCCCAGGCAGAGCGCATGACGAAGTACCTTACCTCGATCAATTCCAAACAGGTGGTATGATGACAGTCAGAGGTTACAACGAAGGTATCATGATTGGTAAAAACGGATACTTCATCAGTGGTGAACTTGAATTTCCGCTTATGCCGAGAGAAATCACAAGCCCTCGTTCAGGCGAAAAAATACCGTTCATCGGGAAATATGTTAAAGGTGCACTGTTTGCAGACCACTCCGGTATTTTCCCAAGCGTAGATCAGGATATCTATGGCGGCAGCTATTTCTTAGCATCAATCGGTTTAGGTTTGAAAGTTGCCTTGCCGGGCGATTTGAGCGCCAGATTATATTGGGGCTACCCTCTTGTTAACAACGCTTACGAATACGACAGAAAATACGGTCGTTTCCACTTTGAACTTGCATTAGAACCTAACTTTGATGCACTGCTCAGAAACAGAAGCACAGCCAAACCGGCAGCCAAGAAAGAAGTTGAAGCTGACTTCCTTAACAACTATGACGATGTCAGACACTACGACTACTTTATTGACCGCGGTGCGTTGTAATACGTTTTACAGTTTATAAAACGAATGCGATAACTCTTTTAAAAGGGTTATCGCATAGTTTTGGAAAGAGAGAGATTATGCCTAAAGGAGTATTTATAACCGCAACCGGAACTGACATAGGAAAAACCTTTATATCCGGTCTTTTAGTCAAAAAAATGAGAGATTACGGGTTGAATTGCGGATATTTCAAACCAGCACTGAGCGGAGCAGTGCGAGAGGCTGACGGAACACTTACCCCCGGGGATGCAAAATTTGTACTGGAAACAGCAGGGATAAAACGAAACCCTAAAGAAGTCGTCTCATATATTTATGAAGAGGCTGTTTCGCCGCATCTTGCAGCAGAAAGAGCCGGAAATCTAATTTATCTTGATAAAATCAAAAAAGACTTCAACAGAATAAAACAGGAATACGATTATATTCTGACAGAGGGCTGCGGCGGGATTGTCTGCCCGATTAACTTGACTGATAAAAAACTTCTGCTGGAAGACATTATAAAAGGGCTTAATCTTGATGTTATAATAGTTGCAGACGGCGGACTCGGTACGATAAATTCTACTGTGCTAACTGTTGAATATGCACGCAGCCGCGGAATAACCGTCAGAGGGATTATTCTGAATAATTTTGATAAAAACGATTTTATGCACAGGGATAATCTGAAACAAACTGAAAACCTGACCGGCATCAAAGTCATAGCAGCAGCAGAAAAAAACGCACAAGAGTTAGATATAGACAAAAGTACCCTGATTTCGATATTTAAGGAGATATAAAAATGGATTGGGCAGAAAAGGATTTGAAATACATCTGGCACCCGTGTTCTCAGATGAAAGATTACGAAGAACTTAAACCGATAGTGATAGACCATGCTCAAGGCATAAACCTGTATGATGTTGACGGGAATGTTTATAAAGATGTCGTAAGTTCATGGTGGTGCAATCTTTTAGGACACTGCAATCCTCGGATTAACGCGGCTGTAAAAAAACAGATTGACACACTTGAACACGTAATTTTTGCAAACTTCAGCCACAAAACAGCGATTACATTGTGCGAAAAATTGTCAAAAGTTCTGCCGGAGGGTTTGTGCAAATTTAATTTTACGGACAACGGCTCTTCAGCTATTGAAGCTGCGATGAAAGTAAGTTTTCAATACCATTATCAGACAGGCAATCCTCAAAAGAAAAAATTTATGGCGCTTTCTGACGCCTACCACGGAGAAACAATAGGCGCACTATCTGTTGGCGGTGTGGATTTGTATTCTGAAATTTACAAGCCGATTTTGCTTGATATAACAAGAATACAAGGACCTGATTGTTTTCGCTGTCCTTACGGAAAAAATAGAGAAGAATGTAATTGTGAATGCATTGAACATGCCGAAAAAACTTTTGAAAAATACGGAGACGAAACGTGTGCGCTACTTGTAGAACCTCTCTTGCAGGGGTCTGCAGGAATGAAAGTTTATCCGCCTTTGTATTTGAAAAAATTGCGCGACCTGTGTGATGAATACAATGTTCATCTGATAGCAGACGAAATAGCAACGGGTTATGGCAGAACCGGCAAAATGTTTGCCTGCAACCATGCCGGCATATCGCCTGATATTATGTGTCTGTCCAAAGGATTAACTGGCGGTTACATGCCTATGGCAATATTTGTAACTACCCAAAAGATTTATGATGCGTTTTACGCAGACTACAACTGCGGCAAAGCCTTTATGCACAGCCACACTTACAGCGGGAACCCGCTTGCATGCTCTGCAGCTATTGAAGTTTTGAATATCCTTGAAGATGAAAAAATTATCGAAAAAGCATGCGAAAAAGCTAAATATTTTAATCAACTAATCAAAGAAACTTTCCTCCATCATAAAAACGTCGGAGAAGTTCGTTCCATAGGTCTTATCAATGCTATAGAACTTGTTAAAGAAAAAAATACAAAAGAACCGTTTGATTCAAAATTAAGAACGGGCTATCAAATCTATAAAAAAGCGCTCAAAGAAGGAGTACTTTTGAGACCTTTAGGTGATGTAATTTATTTCAACCCGCCGTTAATTATTGAAAAAAATGACATGGATTTTGTGGTAGAAAAAGCCTATAAGTGTATGAAAGACATTTTAGGCTGACGTTTTTGTGAGAGCCAAAGAAAAGAGCCCTTTCGGGCTCGTTGGAATTAAGAATAGCTGGAAGTATGAAAAAGATTAATTATATTAAACGTAATTTCTACACCATAAACAATTACCCAACTGCGCTATTTTAGGGGTTGACAGGCATTTTTTCTTGTGCAAAAATTTATCTGCATTTCCTATAGTGTTTATTAAAAATAAATAAAGAATTGTAACAAAAATACGAGGAGAAATTTTTTGCATGGCAAAAAATATTATTTACGGCTTTTAAAATACAAGCGTGTGTACATATAGTAAAAAGGGTAAACGTATGAGCAATGACATTACAACAACAAACCTACTAAGTTCATCTGCGTTCAAAAAAATGCAACAGGCAGAAACTTCAAAACAACAACCGGCAGTAACCGCTCCGATTGTTCAACAACCGGCTGCCCAACAGCCATCACCTCAATTGCAGCCACAACCTTCAGCTGATACATTCAATCAAACGGCTGCAAACAACATGCCAAAGGCATCATTTGGCAAATTCGCAGAAAAATACAGCGGGATTGCTGCCCTTGCAATATCTGTTATCGGACTTCCGGTAGTCTACACACAAGCTAAAAAATCAAGTTCAAAAACCGTAAAAGCTATGCAAGAAGCTCTTGATGATATAAAAAATATAAACATTAAAAAAGAAATAGAAGAAGCAATTTCAAAACTCAACCTTCCAAAAGCCGACGCTTCCGGAGAGGCTAAAGGCAGTACAAACGCATTCCCTGCGTCAACATTCCTGACAAGCATGTTTATCGGGATTGGCTCCGCGCTCGGCATAAATGAATTTGTAAAAAATAACAAAGAAACACTCAAGCAAAACGGATTTAAGGAAGAAGATATAAATACAGCGTCAAAAACTGCAAGTGACATTTTGAATAAGTCCGAAAACGCCCTCAACACCGCAAACGGAATTTCCAGTGCAGCAAGCGAAGCGAAAGCCATTGCTTACGAAGCTAAAAACGCAGCCTACGGCGCACAAAATACCGTAAATAGCTTTGACAGCAGAATTAATGAAGCTAACCAGCGTGCAATAGATGCAGTTAAAGCAACCGAACTCGGACTTGACCCGCTTATGCAGCAATATACTGTAAGACACTTTGACCTGAACCTCTTGCAGGTATTAAACTATGCTAAAAAAATCGACAATAGAAAAACCGGCGAAACACTTAACAGTATTCATAACGCTGCAATCTCCCGCCTGGACAGAACTGCTGCTCAAACTATCCGCGATATAAAAGCATACAAAGAAAAATTCCCTGAATTAACCTCAACCTGGTCTCTGACAGCCGAATATGCCCCGATTAAAACAGGCGGCTTAGGCGTTGTTCCGGTTGATATTCAGGATAACTTTGTAAAACTCGGCATTGATACACCAACATTCATCCCGATGTATCTGCAAAAAAATAAATCCGAATTTATGGAACTTCCGAACAATGAATACAGATATACATATAACGGCAAAACCTTCAACCTTAGAAAAGCCGCCGAAACCACTACACACGTATTCAGAAACGGTCAGACTAAACCTGAAAAAATTGAATACTACGTAACGGAAGAAAGTATTCCAGACAGCGACAAAAAGAAAACTCTTGTATTTGTAAAATCAAGAGATTACTTCAACGATAATATCTACGATTCAACAACAAACGCAGAAGAAACCGAAAGATTTGCACTCTTCACAAAATCTGTTTATAAACTTGCAAAACTCAAGGTTAATATGGCTCTCACCGATCCGAATGAGAAAAATCCGAAAACAGGCATCTCTAACCTCAAAATCTGTGATAAAGAAGCCTTTGACAAAATAAAAGCACCAAATTCAATGATTCTTAACGATTGGCACGCTGGTTCAATGGCAAGCTTATTAAGATACCGTGCGCCAATGGAATACAACTACAGCGAAATTTCCAAGAAAACATTTGAAGCACTGAAAGATATGCCGCTCCTGATGATTGGTCACAACCTCAACTGCCAGGGCAAATCCAACGACGGTTCAGGTTCGCTGCTGAGTAAAAACAGAGTTACTGAAAATATCATCAATACACTCTTTGACAGCTACGCAATTGCAATCACAGAACACGCACACAGCGGAATTTCAGGCGAAAATGATGATATGTGCAACACTGTCCTGATGAAACGCAGAACAGGCGATAAACACTTTAACCACCTCTTTAACGGGGTCGCACTCTCTGATTGGTTCGTTCCTGTATCCAAAAATTACACTACCGAAGTCATAAATGACCCGATGAAGTCCGGCATTTTGTACCCGCTCCTGCAAAGACGACAGGACAGCGGTACAATTTCCGGTACCATCAACGGGCTTGACAAAAACAAAGTCGATATGCACGCGATTGCTCACAAAAACTTTGTTAAAGGGCTTGACCTTGCAGAATACGACCAGAATACCGGAATTGATAAGGTTATGGAACTGAGAACAGAAAACAAAGGCAGATTCTATAACGCATTTATAAAACCGATAATGGACGGAACCCTCGATAAACCGGAAGTGGTAGGCAGCAACGTTAACATCTCCGAACAAGATTTTGTAGACGCACCGGTAATATCATTTGCACACAGACTAACCGACCAGAAAGGTTTGTCAATCATGAAAGGCGCAATCTTCAGATTGTTTGACAACTGGGATGAGGTATTTCCGGGCAAGAAAATGCCGTTCTTTATTGTCGGCGGACCTCCGGAAGCAGCAGAAGAATTGCAGCACCTTTATGACCTGAAAAACGGTGATTACGGTAAAAACAAAGAACGCTTGAACCATGTTCTTGCACTGAAAGGCAATATGCCGAACCCTGCAATCATGGCAGCAAGCACCTTCTTCTGCGCACCGTCAACTTATGAACCTTGCGGACTGACTCAGGGTGAATGTTTTGCTAAAGGTACACCTGTCATCACAACCGATGTCGGCGGATTCCACGATACAATTGTCGATGGCAAAACAGGCTTCCTTGCACCTTACGTCAGCGAAGAATCCTTCTACAACAAGCTTGTTGAAGCTCTCAAAATGTACTTTGAAAGACCTGAAGATTACAAGAAAATGGTACAAAATGACCTTGAAATCGACTTCAGCTGGGTTCAAAAAGATAAAAACGGTCCGATATTTGAATACACCGACAAACTCGGATTTGACAAAAAAGACCTGCCGGATCTTGCGGCTGCGGCATAAATTTAGATTAACTTTTTATACATTTTTACGAAAAAAGGAGTATTTTTATACTCCTTTTTTGTATAATAAAAAAGTAAAGAATTTATGAGGGCTTATGGATAGATTTTTCGGAATTTTTGGGATTATATTGATATTCGCTATAGCATTTTTGATGTCGAACAACAGAAAGGCTATTAACTACAAAACAGTTGGCACAGGCTTTGCACTCCAGATACTTTTAGCGGTATTTGTGTTCAAGGTGCCGCTCGGGCGGGCATTGTTTTTGAATATCGGATTATTTATCCAAAAAATTCTTGATTTTGCAAAAGAAGGCGGCTCATTCGTTTTCGGACATTTGATGAATAACGTGAAACTGGATGAACTCTTCGGAACAGGGGCAAATGTATTCGCTCTCCAGCTTATCAGCTCTCTAATCTTTATGATGATACTTGTAAACATTCTTTACTATTACGGCATAATGCAGAGAGTTGTACCTATATTCGGCAAAGCAATGAACAAGCTGATGTCAGTATCCGGTGCGGAAGCTCTTTCTAATGTTGCAAGCGCATTTGTCGGACAGATTGCAGCACAGATTATGATTAGACCGTACCTTGCAAAACTTACCCGATCTGAACTTTTAGCATCAATGGCAGGCAGTATGGCATGTATTTCCGGTGCTACAATGCCTATTTATATAGGCTTGGGAATTCCGGCACAGTATTTGCTGGCATCTTCAATAATGGCAGCCCCCGGAGCACTTGTATTATCGAAAATTATTTATCCGGAAACCCATACTCCGGAAACCAGCGAGGAATTTTCAATAACCTACAGCAAACGTAAAAAGCCTTATATAAATGTTTTTGACGCAATATCAGCAGGCGCATCTGAAGGTATGAAAGTTGCAATAAACGTTATTGCAATGATTTTAGCGCTTGTTGCGCTTGTTGCAATGATAGATTGGTTCCTGGGCGGTTTAGGGAATTTTATAGTCAAATATTTACACGTAAACTTTGCTTCATTTGACCTGACGCAGCTTTCACTGAGACTTATTTTAGGTAAAATATTTGCTGTATTTGCTTACTTTATGGGGGTACCGCTGCACGAGGCAACAACTGTCGGAAGTTTGATGGGTACAAAGCTTGTTTTAAATGAGATGGTTGCTTATGTTGATTTGAGCAATCTGCCCCAGCAATTATCTGACAAAGCGTATTTGATAGCTTGTTTTGCGCTTTGCAGTTTCGGCAACTTCGGCTCCATTGCAATACAATTAGGAGGTATCGGAGAATTGGCGCCAAACCAGCGTAAAAACCTTGCACGGCTCGGGGTGAGAGCATTAATCTGCGGAACTTTAACCTGCTATATGTCTGCGGCTATCGTCGGGATTTTGTTCAATTAAGTTTTTATATAACCCTATAAAAAGCGAGGGTTGCTTTCAGTCATAATGACTTTATGCTTTACCCTCGCTTTTTATAAATAATTTTGGCAAACACACATGTTTGCTTTTTAGTATAGCTGCTTATTCTTCAATCAAAGCGTTGATATCAGCAACCATAGCTTCCGGATCAAAACCGTGGACTTTAGCACCTGCTTCAAGGTTTTCAAATCTTGCAGCAGCACAGCCTATGCAGCCCAATCCGTATTTTTGGAATACTTCAATACTTTGCGGATATGCTTGCACAATATCCATAATATTCATCTCTTTTGTAACTTTTCCTGCCATAATAATTCTCCTTTTGTTGACTTTTACACATCTGTCATTAATAACATTATACAATAAAAAAAGAAGGAGTAATATGGAGCTGTTAAAAAAATTGTTTAAAGACGAAGAAAGAGCAATCGGACTGAGTTCATTCCGAAAAGCAGATGAAAAAGTGTATGATTTTCGTCCGAATTTTAGCGTAGACAAGCAAATCTATCGCACAAATTACGAAAAGAACTTTTTCCTTCTGTGATATTTTTTATTTGCTGAAATAAAAAGGAGAAAAATTATTTTCAGAACACGCGTCTCGCATTCGCTCGCGCTATCGTCCTCAAATAACATTTCTCCTTTTTATTAATCATTATAATTTAAAATTATTTACCCGAGCAAATCTATGGTGTCATAGTCACGTTTCGGGCAATCTAAGCTGTAGTGTGTAACCGCAAACGGATTACTTGCATAAGAAGTTTTTGCAGGTGCAGCTTCCTCTGACGCCTTCTTTGCAGGCGCAAACGCAGGTGTACTTGTGCCGAAAAATGATGGCTGACGCCATTTTATCGGTGTCGGTGCCACAAATGAACTATTTATTGCTTCAGTTCCGAATGTCATATTTTTCCCCAATATTAATTAATCCCTATATTATAATAAAGTATAATTACAGGGGAAAATTGACTGAAATAGTTCAAATATTAAGTTTTGTTACGCAAATAAATCCAAACGCTTTGAAACAGCCGTATTTTCATGTGACGGTCTGTTCAGATTGTAGCCGGATGCGTTCAGCTGATTAAAAAATCCGCTGTCATCCTGCGCACGTCTTGGATTTTTTGCACCGGACTCGTAAAAATTAACAGGCTGAACCCTGAAAATATTACGCGCCTGAATGGAATCAATCGCTTGTGTGTTCATAGTCTTATTCTCTCTCAAATATATAAAACGTTTTTAATATGTCGGAATTTCAGTATAAAAAATTATTGTAACATTTGTTACAATTTACAAAAATCATTGAAGAAATTTCCATACACTGCCGATAAAGAAATTATAATAATGTTTTTTAATATTTATGAAAGAGGTTAACATGGCAGATATTGATATCCACCACATTTCAAGTGCAAAAGTTTCAAGAACTGATTTGGAAAAACAATTTGCAGGCGACAAGCGTCTGGATAAAATTCTTTTGATTTTTGACAAACTAAACGAATTTGACAAAAAAGAAGGCGAAACTTTATCATCTTTAGATATTACTAATATGACGGGTCTTACAATTTATCACAACAAAAATAAAGAGGACTATACCCATGCTTCCTTGGATAATAACCATGATGGCAAGATTACCGATTATGAGCTGAATTTGTATTTTTCCCAGGCTAAAGAATTTTACGGTGATGAGATTGAAATTGAAGATTTTAGAAAATTTTTAGGTTTTGTAGCCTCAAAAGGGGATGCGGCATACTCAAAACGGCTTGAAGAGGCATCTAATAATTTAGGGATGTCAAAAGAATTGATACAAAGACTCGGCGGCCCATCATTTGCTGAAGAATATAAACAAATTGAAAGAAACGGTCAAATTTGTTATGAGCGTACAATAGATGGATATACGGAACTGCGTGACCAAAACGGTAAACTTCTTGAACGCAGAGAAACTGCCAGTTCAATCATCGGTTACGAAGGCTGCGAAGAAATTAATACCTACAATGAAAAAGGCGAAACCTCTACTACGTACATAAACCACAAAACCGGTGAACAAACAAAATTTCAATATGCACAAAATCCTGATGAAAAAAGCTATAAAATGCACATAAAAGACGGGGTTGCTACAAAGCAATCGCTGATAGATGAAAAAAATTCACAGCTTGAAAATATTGTATTCAATGCAGGCAGCCCTGATTCTACAAGTGTCGCCTTTAAATATGATGAAAATAATCAGTTGACAGGTATAGATATAAAAGATAACGCCCTTGAAGAAGACAAACCACGCGGTTTTATAACAGACGGCGATATCTATCTGACACATGTTCCAAAGAAAACAACCGTTGACAACGCAACAGTTGAAGCCTTAAAACAAATGATAGACGGCGGTGCCCGATATGGTGAAGATTTTGACCTGAAAATTGAAGACGGGAAACTTAAAGTCATACCTAAAATAAAAAATGAAACAGGTAAAGAAACACCAGAACTCAAAGGTGCTGCAATGGAAAAATACAAAGACCTTGTTGGAAAAGGAATCCACGCAACAGAAGACTTTGACGTTGAATATGATAAGGACGGAAATTTCCGCTATCAGCTGAAAAATAATCAGGCTAAAGGATATGATGCTGACTACAAAAGTGAGGTTTACGATAAAGACGGGAATTTTGTTTCGTCTCTCACAGTAAAAGGCGGAGAAGTAATCCGTGAAACAATGGTCAACGGGCAAAAACAAACAACTAAAATGCCGTTTGATGAAGCATTTATGCAGCTTTTAGCAGAGAAGAATTTTGCCGTAGCCGGAGAAATTCTCGGTAAAGATGATGTGCTTTCTGGCGGCTACAATATTTATCCGGCAGCAGAAAAGTACAAAGAACTAACTGGCAGGGAACTTATCGGCGATGTTTACGACGCAATTCATACCGCAGCAGACGATAAGAATATGAATGGAGTCTATAATCTAATGGGCAAATTACAGCCGCACGGGCCAGGTTTTGGTGATACTAAAGAAGACTTTATCCAAAACTATTATGCCGGCTACAACCAATTTAAAGACGTATTGAATTTTGATCCGAAAAATTCACCAATTGCAGATATGCTCCCTAAAATTTCAAGGACTCAAACCGGCACAAATTCTTATACAGAAACAGTAAATAATGACTCATTTGCTGTACAATTTAACAACGGACAAATAACAGTCAGCAAAAACGGAGCGAAGGCAAAGAGCATTGATATTTCTCACCTGCCTGATAATTATGTCAAAAATGTACTTTCACAAGTTCCGTCTGTTGTACTATATGATATAGCATCCTGTGGAACAAAGCTCAACTTGAACGATAGCATGAATGATAATTCTATGGGCGGAACAACAAATGGGTATTACATGCCGGCAGATGGCGGCGGAACCATTGTATTAGACCCTAATGCACTTATCGGCGAGCGAGCAGTCAAGACAATTGTCCACGAAGCAGGACACATGTGTGATCATATAGACGATAAAGAGAACGCCATTAAAGCTATTAAAGAACAACTAAAATCGCCAACTGCAGATTTTGGCAGAGATAAACCTTTGACTGTACAGGAATTACTTGACAAACAAGGTACATTTCAAGGAGTATCCCCCGCAGACGAAAAGTTACGAGAATTATTTGACAAAGAGTATGCAAATTACAGAAAAAATCCACCGCAAGTAAATTCTAATGCGAAGTATGCAACAGAAAGTCCGATGGAATTTTTTGCAGAATCCTATGCACTTTTAAATATGGGCACTTGCAAGTCTGAATATGTAATTGCAAACTATTTTCCGGAAACTTTAGCCCGGGTAAAAGAAATAATGGAAGCAAACAGGGCGCACAGAGAACAGTAACATCACAAAAAGCGAGGCATATATAAGCACCCAAAAGCCGGCTTGAAGCCGGCTTTTTTGTTTAAATAAAAACATTAAAATCTTTACTGATCGCTTTCGTGGTGGTCGTTATCTTTTAACAGTTTTTCAAAATCTGACGGTTTGAGGCTCTGTACAAAGTTTTTAAACTCCTGCGCTTCCTCTTCATCTTTTGCGCTGTCAGTTGAGACAGAACCGCTTGAAATTACGTTAGCAGTCACAAAAATAGGCGCGTCGACACGAATAGCAACCGCAATAGCATCAGAAGGACGGGAATCTATTTCAACAGTTTTGCCGTTTTCATCCACAAGGTATAAAGTTGCATAATAGGTTTCTTTTTCCACATCATTGATTTCAACTCTGTCAAGTTTATAGCCGGTTTTTTCAATGATATTGATAATCAAATCGTGGGTCATAGGTCTTGCGACAGTAAGATTTTCGATTTTTCTGATAATAGCGCTGGCTTCTGCGGAACCAATCCAAATAGGAAGAGCCTTTCTGTTTGCTTTATCGTGGAGAACAACAATAGGCGAGCCTGTTCTTGTGTCCAGAGCAATACCCATAACTTTCATTTCAATCATAACTATATATACCTCTTATCTTAAATTCCTTTGATACAAACATTATAAACTCAAAAAGTTTTTTTTCAAAGATTTTCAAAAAAAATTTTTTGTGGTAATATAAGCATATAAGGCTGAAATAAAAAAGCCATGACAATAAGAGTAAAAAGGAGAAGTGGCCGAGTAGGCTGAAGGCGGCACCCTGCTAAGGTGTTATGTGGAGTAATCTGCATCATGGGTTCGAATCCCATCTTCTCCGTTTTTTAGTAAAGACAGCACATTAAGTGCAAAGTACAATATACAAACAAATGCCCGAGTTACGGGCATTTGTTTGTATATAAAACTTATTTTGAGTTCGCCGGTCGGATTTACTAATTATTTGTCAGCATAGTAATGCTGACCTACCCGCTGTTCTTTTACAATAATGAAGAGTGTATTTTGCGTAGTGCAGATTGTGTAATTATTTCGGGCAATCGGTTTGCGCTGCGGATTTGCTACTCAAATATAGTGTTGGTCGCACAAATTATACAGCAAATCTAAAATGCACCAGATCTCCGTCTTGAACAACATAATCTTTACCTTCAAGACGCGTAACCCCTTTGTCTTTGCAAGCTGCGTAAGAGCCGCAGGCAACAAATTCATCATATGGCGTTATTTCTGCTCTGATAAATCCTTTTTCAAAGTCAGTATGTATAACGCCGGCAGCTTGCGGAGCTTTTGCGCCTGCCGGAATAGTCCACGCGTGGACTTCTTTTTCCCCTGCAGTAATAAATGTTCTCAAGTTTAAAAGCCGGTAAACCGATTTAATCATTCTATTGATACCGCTGTCTTCAATGCCGAGTTCAGCCAGATACTCTTTAGCCTCATCTTCACCGAGTTCAGCAAGCTCTTCTTCAATTTTAGCCGAAATAAGAACAACTTCGGCATTGTGTTTTGATGCGTACTCTTTAACCTGCTCTGTATATGCGTTTCCGTTTTTCAAATCAAACTCTGAAACGTTTGCCGCGTAGATTACGGGTTTTGTAGACATAAGGTTAAGCTGTTTTACAAACGGGATTTCATCTTCATCAAAATGGTCTTTCACGTTGATAAAAGTGCCCTCAGATAATAAATCAGTAAGTTTTGTAAGAACTTTATCTTCCATAACAGCGTCTTTGTCGCCGCCTTTAGCTTGTTTTGAGATACGAGCCTGCCGCTTTTCTACAGAAGCCAAATCAGCCAGCGCAAGTTCGGTATTGATGACTTCAATATCATCAAGCGGACTGACTTTGCCTGCAACATGGATAGTGTTCGGGTCGTCAAAGCATCTTACAACCTGAATGATTGCGTCAACTTCTCTTATATTGTGCAAGAATTGGTTGCCAAGACCTTCGCCTTTACTTGCACCTTTTACAAGTCCTGCAATATCGACAAATTCAATCGCTGTCGGGATAATTTCCTGCGTCTTGCAAAGTTTAGCAAGGACTTCAAGCCGTTCATCAGGGACATTAACAACCCCCACATTAGGTTCAATTGTACAAAACGGATAATTGGCGCTCTGTGCATTTTTTGCACTTGTCAAAGCGTTGAATAAAGTTGATTTTCCTACATTCGGCAATCCGACTATACCTGTTCTTAGCATTATGATAATTCCTTTTTTTACTGTTACATAAGCTAATCTTAGCGCAAACACAAGTGAATTTCAAATTTGCGGGACATATAATAATTTTCTATTGCAGTTCAAAGATGATACTCTGCGCGGCAACAAACGCATCAGACCAGCAGTTTTGAAGGTTAAAGCCGCCGCAAAATCCGTCTATATCAAGAACTTCACCTGCAAAATACACACCTTTTACAAGTTTTGATTCCATTGTCCTGGAATTAACCTCATCGAGCAACACTCCGCCTGCTGTGACAACTTCCCCGCCGTCTGCAGTGCCGGTTACTGTGACCGTAAAATTTTGAAGGCGGTTAAGAATTCTGTCGCGGGTCTTACCGTCAATGTGATGACACTTTTCATCCGCCGCCACACCCGTGTCGGATAGTATAAATTCCGCAAATGAGCGCGGCACAATTTCTGCCAAAAGATTTTTTATTGATTTATGCGGATTTTCGTTTAATAACCGCTGCAAATCTACATCTCCGCAAAAATCAAAGCTTAATTTGTATGGGAATTCATCTCTGGCTTTGAGTGAAGAGATTTTAAACACATAAGGTCCTGAAATACCTTTGTGCGTAAACAAAACATCTTCCCCTCGGCATTTCAAAGCAACTCCTGCAAGACTGCTGAAATCCTCGGCAGTTGTCAAGCCCACCAAGGATTTTTTCGGTTCAACAATAGTGTGACCCAAACTTTTAATAATAGCATAAGAAGCGTGACCGCCGGTTGATATAACAACTTTGTCAAACAAATACTCCGCCCTGTTTGTTTTTACGGCAAAATCACCCGTGGCAAGCGGATTTATGCACAAAACGCGTTCTTTTACAAGGGCTGCCTGTTTTATTGCACGTAAAATATGCTCACGGACAGATGCTGCGCTATCAGTGACCGGAAAAATTCTCATATCTTCCTGAATATATGTTTCAACCCCGATTTCCTTGAAAAAATCCAGCGTCTCAGCCGTCCCAAATCTGGAAAAAACAGAATATAAAAATTTTTCTCCGCGCGGATAGTTACGGGCAAGTTCTCTGAAATCAAACTCTGCGTGTGCAAGGTTACATCTGCCGCCGCCTGTCGGCAATATTGTTCTCAAAAATTTGCCGGAATCAAAAACAGTAACATCACAGAGCTTCTGCAAAAAATACGCGCAAACACATCCTGCCGGACCGCCGCCTACAACTGCGACCCTACATCTCGACCCTTGTACCATACAAAAATACCATTTCAGGATTTTCTAAATCATTGTGCAGCTCTGTAATTGTCTTATGTAAAACCGGATGCACAAAATCAGGCGACAATTCAAGCATAGGCACCAGAGTAAAAGCTCTTAAATGTATAAATTTATGCGGAATAATCAAATCCGGTTCGTTTATAATTTCTTTTCCGAAAAATAAAATATCTATATCAATTGTCCTGTCACTATATACACCGGGCTCACCGTGCACCCTGCCCAATTGACGTTCAATCCGCCTGCATTCCGTCAAAAGTTCGCGTGCTGTTAGTTTAGTTTTAACTTCAACAACCGCATTGACAAACCATACTTCAGAATTCATATTCCAAGGTTCAGTCTCGTAAAATGCGGAAGTCCTCACGATACTCACGCCGTCAACAGCCGACAACAAACTCGTTGCCTGCTGTATGTAACCTATTCTGTCACCTTTGTTTGACCCTAAACTTAAATACGCTACTGTCATAATTTCATTCTATAAATTTTATCCCTGATTGTCAATAAAAAACACGGTTTCAGGGGTAATAAATCTACATCATTCAGACGAAATTGTAACGAAATATTACAAATTTAAAGAAAAATATTAAAGTTTTTCATTAAATATGCCGATATAGGTAGTACAAGGGAACGAAATCGAAAGGAAACAAGCTATGGGAAT
>CALUQN010000013.1 GCA_944322945.1 Candidatus Gastranaerophilales bacterium
CTCTTTATATATGCCGCTATTTTGCTGTCTATGCTCGGTGTCGTCATTCTTTCTTTTTTTTTGAACCTTTTACATTTACATTCTTTTTGGACTGACTCCTATATTATTCTTTTCGGCTATTTCTTCGCTTTTCTTTAATCTTTTTCTTGCCTTTGTTAAGTTTTTTAAAGGAGGGAACATCTTGACATAAAGCCGCAAATATTTAATATTTGGCATTTTTGTCGTATAATATTTGCAGGAAAGGAAAATTGTTATGGTAAATGAAACTATGGTAAAAAAAATCGCAGACATCAATGTAAAATTCACAGGTGTCGACTTTACAAAATACGAAGCAAAAGTTTCTGATTTTGTAAATGAATTTTCAAAACGTGCAAACCAAAAAGGTCAATTTTTAAACTGGGTAAACCTCCCTCAATTACAATTGACAAGAGTTAATGAGTTATACGATCTGGCTGACAGCCTGAAAAAACAAACCGGCGCTGAAAGACTTTGCGTAATGGGCATAGGCGGTTCAAAACACACCGTTGAACATATGTTGAGTATCAACGGACTGAATATTTGTTCTGAAAGTATTGTATTCTATTCTGATGTTGATTCAGCAAGTCTTGAACGCTTTTTGTACAAATTAGGCAATGACGTAACAACAGCAAACTTTATGATTGCGTCAAAATCAGGTTCAACATTTGAAACAAAAGACGGATTTTTAAGAGTATGGGCAATGCTGGAAGACGCTTACAAAGCTAAAGGACAATCAGAAACAGAAGCTAAAGAATCAGTTAACAGACACTTTATCGCAGTAACCGACGCAAACTCAGAAAAAAGCGAACTCCGCAGAACTTCAAACGAAAATGGCTGGCTTGGGGATTTATACATACACGATGACGTTGGCGGAAGATTTTCAGCATTTGATGACCACGCTCTTTTTGCACTTGCTTATGCCGGAATGAAAAAAGAAGATATGATTGAAATGCTGCAAGCTGCTCAAGATATGTCAACACTGTCACTCACAGCAGATTTAAGCATAAATGACGCATTAAAAGAAGGTATTTTCTGGGCTGATGCTAAATTGAACGGAATTGAAGCATCTGTTCACCAATATATGGGTTCAATCTTTGAAAACACTGTTTACTGGCATGCTCAAATGCAAAATGAATCGGTAAAAGATACACTGAAACAGGTTGCAAAAGTTCCTGATGCAATGCACCATAGTGCAGAAGCACACTTTAATCCTGCGAACAAATTTGCTTTCGCGCTCACTGTACCGAGAGATAACGGTGTTTGCAGAGAAAATGCTGATGCCTACATTGCGGCTCTTGACAAATCTTATATCAGTACCGGCAATTTCTTTAATGAAGAAGTCAACACTAAAGGTATGGGTTTGACACCAAAAGCCGCAGGCGCAATGACACAACTACGAGCATACGCAACCGTTTATCAGGAAATCGTTGAAAAAACTGTCAGAGGTATTGCATTCCCTGAAGTCCTTGACAGCGTACTCCAACCGCACGTTGAATTCTACAAAAAGAATCTTAAAGGCGGAGTTGTAGTTCCGGGCAGAATATCAAAATAACACACCCGAAAAAAATAAAATCAAAAAAATCTTTCGCATGTTGTAATCTACGCAAGCGAAAGATTTTTTTAATGAATACTACTACTGATTGAACATCCCTAATTCCTAAACTACAACGGCCCAGGAGCTTGTTTCAGTGTTGAATAATTTGTTGAGTATTTGTATCCCCAGCGGTCTGCATTTGCTTTCCAAAAATCATCTATACTTTTTGATGCCGAGCCGCTTTTTATTAGTTCTTTTTCTAAAACTGCTATACGTTCTACAAGTTTTTTATTTTTCATCAATTTTTCACCGTCTGCAATAGCTTTTGTTCCTGAAAGCAATTCACGCCCAATTGAGGCGTGCATTATTTTTTTGACACTGTCTTTGAGCGGTGCAGGGAAAAATTTTGTCCACATTTTAATATATTTTTCCATTGCGGTTGCAGATATTCCTACTCTTGCAGATAATTCAAAAAAGTCTTTTATTTTCCCCGGGAAATAATCGTAAAATTTCTTGTCCTGCTTTTCTGAAAGCATTGAATATTCCCCGTCTTTATTAAATGCAACCATCCTTTTGATTTTATTGCCGACCTGGGTTAAGAAATCCTGCAAGCTTACAGGTAAGGCTTGTCCGTAAAACTCCGGGTGCCCATGAAAGAAGGTAGTACCGTTTAAATCAATCTTTTCAAATTTAGATATATCAATATCTGCTAAACCGCCGTCAACTTCGCCTAGAACTCTATTTTTCTTCAAAATAACAGCTCTTTCAAAAGGAACATCGGCATTTAATGCTTGCAGTACTTTCGTGCGTGCATAATTCTGTGCTGCCCAGGTTGTTTGAAAGTTTATTTGGTTATCGGGTCTTACCCAGCCTATTAGTGAAGGATTAAGTCTTTGTGTATTTATATTTGAATTGAAAAATTTTGGGGATAATAATGCGTTAAATTTTAACATTGTGAACTTATACTCCTGTTTGTCTGCATAAAAATGTCTCAAGATAAAAATTTGCGTTTTTATCAAAGATTAGTTACATATTTTAATAAAAGCTGCAGTTACAAAATATCAAGCGGATCAACATCCACCGCCATCCTGATATCTTTAGGAACAGTCACTCTGTTCAAAAAACTTGAAATAAACTGATGACCTTTTTCGTCTAGCTTATTTTTGATAATAATTTGGAAGCGGTAAAGCCCGTTAAGTCTCTCGATTACGCACGGGGTAGGACCGAGGACTTCCAGCCGCTCGGAAATCCCGTATTTTTCAATCATAGTGCAGAGGCGGAGTGCTATTTCCTGCGCGGATTTTTCCGCGCGGAAATTATTTTCGCTGCTTAAAATTATTCTTATAATCTGGCTGAATGGCGGGTAGTCAAATTCTTCTCTGGCGATAATCTCTTTGTCATAAAATTCACGGTAATTTTGAGATTTAGCACTTGCCAGCGCGTAATAGTCAGGATTATAGGTCTGGAAAAACACTCTGCCGCTGAATTCTCCGCGGCCGGCTCGCCCCGCAACCTGTGTTAACAGTTGAAATCCTCGTTCCGAGGCTCTGAAATCCGGAAGATTAAAGCTTGCATCAGCTGATATAACTCCGACAAGCGTGACATTCGGGTTGTCCAGCCCCTTTGCAATCATCTGAGTTCCAACAAGGATATCTATATCGCCTTTTTGAAATCTCTCCAAAAGTCGGATATGCTCGCCTTTTTTTACCATTACGTCACTGTCTACACGTTCGACATTATAATTTGGGTAAAGCTCTTTTATATAAGTTTCGATTTTTTGGGTTCCTGTTCCGCTGTTTTTTAGCGCGTCAGAACCGCAGTCCGGACAAAAATCTGGGAACGGCTCTTCGTGATTACAGTAATGGCATTTCAGCCGTTGGTCTTTTGCATGCCATATCATCGGTATAGCGCAATTGGGGCATCCTATTACGTATCCGCACGCCTGACACTGCGTAAATGTTGAAAATCCGCGGCGGTTTATCAGTAAAATTACCTGCTGCCCTTTGTCCAACGTTTCTTGAATTTCCGTTTGCAGAGGTTTTGAGATAACACTTTTATATGCGGCGCGTCCGTATTCCTGCATATTGATTACGGTCACAGGCGGAACTTTGGCGTCGTTGTAGCGCTTTGTTAATTCAAAAAGATTTCCGGAATTCACAGCTCTATAGTAAACGGAAATATCAGGAGTCGCTGAGCCTAATATCAGCGGACAGTTATGAAATTCAGCGAGTTTTTTTGAAACCACTTTTGCATCATAACGAGGAGCCGGCGAGGTCTGCTTGTAGGCGCTTTCGTGCTCCTCGTCAATAATTATGAGTCCTATGTTCTGTAAAGGTGCAAATACCGCAGAGCGGGCACCTGCGAGAATCTTTATCTCATTTCTGTATAATTTTTGCCATACGTCATAGCGCTCGCCGTCAGAAATGCTGCTGTGCCAGATTGCAACATCTTCCGTTCCAAATTTTTTTGCCAGACGCTTTGTCAATTGTGACGCAAGCGCTATTTCCGGGGCAAGAAACAACACATTTTTGCCGGCTTTTATTGTGTCATCAATCAGTTTGAAATAAACTTCCGTTTTGCCGGATGCTGTTACGCCGTGGAGAAGTATCGGCTCCGGAGGAAATGTTTTTTGCGGAAAATCATTATTTTCTTTAGAAGTATTACCCCTCTCCGAAATCAAAGATTTCGACTCTCCCGCAAGGGGAGAGTAAATTAATGTTTCTAATATTACGTTGAGCACAGATTCAATATTATTAAATATTTCATTATTCCAAAAGCGCAAGATTTTAAACCCTTGATTTTGGAGATGATTTTCTCTAAGTTTGTCATTCTCTGTCTGAATCTCTTGATTGTGATGTCCCCCATCCAGTTCAATTATAAGTTTCTTTTCATAACATACAAAATCTACAATGTAGTTATCTATAGCTTCTTGGCGTCTGAATTTAAAATTTCCGAGTTGTTTATTTTTTAAGTAGTACCATAAAATATTTTCTGCATCTGTCATATTTTTACGTAATTTTTTTGAATATTCCAGTGCTGTTTCAGAATAAAAATGCCGGGCTTGTTCCCTCTCCCCTTGCGGGAGAGGGTCAGGGTGAGGGGTGGCTGTGCCGTTGATTTTTGCTTTTATCCCCTCGTAAACTTTTTGTTGTTCCGGTGAAAGTTCAAATAACGGTTCTTTTTCGGTTATTCTCAATATATCAAGAGGATTACGGTATAATTCCTCTGACGTTAATTTTAAACATCCTGCATCAGCAAGTTTTTTTATTGTGGCACGGGTTGTTTTTGCCATTTTTTCAAAGATTATGAGAGGGGTCTTGCCCATTTCTTTTAAAGTTTCCAGAACTTCAATCTGACGTTTTGTAGCACCATCAAACGTTACAAATTCAACCGACTGTTCTGTTTTGGAGGCTTTTTCAATTAATTTTAAAGGAATAGCAGCGTTCAAAACCGTCACCAAATCACAGCAGTAATAGTTGGCAACCCATTCAAGCAGTTTCAGGTAATCAATGTTAAAAAGCGGCGTTTCATCAAGAATTTTGCTCACCTTTTTAGCCTTGATTTCCGGCGGCAGGTAATCCGAAAATCCGACACAAAATGCGTTAATAAGCCCCTGTCTGCCAAAAGGCACAAGAATTGCCTGACCGATTTTGATTTTATCTTTCATCTCATCAGGTATAAGGTAGCTGTAAGTTTTGACACCAAGCCCCTTGATATTCACCAGCGCAAGTGCATATTTGTATTGCGGTATTTCGTCGTTAAACAAATTTGTTTGCATAATTTATATCAGCAAGTCATTCTACCGGGTCGTGAAAGCCCGGCAGCAACAACTATTCAGCCATAAATTCTTTTTTTGCTTCTTCAATAGCTTCTGAAAGTATATCAAGCTGGTCAGGCGCAAATGTTACACCTTTTTTGGTAGGAAGCCAAGTTGCCCCTTCATCTGTTGTATAGAAAATTCTCAAGTTAAAGTAACTTTTTCCCTTATATTCGCTTACTGAAATTTGAAGCTGTTCAGTGTCGTTTCTTTGAATTGTTGCCAAAATTTTGGAATCTGCCATTCTCAATCTCCTTATATATTTAAACTAATTACAAATAAATGATAGCACAGATATCTCAAATAAAGAAATTTCATGGTAAAATAAAAATATGATTGACAGATATTCACGCGAAGAAATGAAAAATATTTGGTCTCTGCAGTCCAAATTTGAATACTACTTAAAAGTAGAAATAGCCGTATGTGAGGCTTATGCACAAATAGGCACCATTCCGCAGGAAGATGTGGAACAGATAAAAAAACTTGCCAAATTTGATGTTGCAAGAATAGACGAAATTGAACGGGAAGTACGTCATGATTTGATTGCATTCCTGACAAACGTTAACGAAAGCCTCGGCGATTTAGGACGTCACGTCCATGTCGGGTTAACAAGTTCCGATGTAATTGACACGGCATTTGCCATGCAAATTCAGGACAGCGGAAATATCATCCTTGCGGATTTAGATAAAGTTATATTCTCAATCAGAGAACTTGCCAAAAAACATAAGTATACCGTATGCATCGGACGTTCCCACGGTGTACACGCAGAGGTAATGACTTTCGGTGTAAAATTATGCAGCTGGATAGACATTCTTGAACGCCAGAGAGATAATTTTGCCCACGCAATGGAACAGGTGCGGGTCGGACAAATTTCAGGCCCGGTCGGAACTTACAGCAATATATCCCCGGATGTTGAACAGATTACCTGCAAAAATTTGGGGCTAAAACCAGCAAGGATTTCAACGCAGATTATCGCAAGAGATTATCACGCATACTTTATGCAGTCTCTGGCTCTAATCGCAAGTGTTCTTGAACAGTTTGCAACCGAAATACGCCACCTCCAGAGAACAGAAGTTCTGGAAGTTGAAGAAGGGTTTGCTAAAGGTCAAAAAGGTTCAAGTGCTATGCCGCATAAGAAAAATCCGGTTTTGAGCGAAAATCTTTGCGGGCTGGCAAGAGTTGTCAGGGCAAATTCTATTGTCGCAATGGAAAATATCCCCCTCTGGCATGAAAGGGATATTTCTCACAGTTCCGCAGAACGTATAATTTTTCCGGACAGTTTAACTCTCGTTGACTTTATGCTCGACAGGTTTAACGGTATTGTTGAAAATCTGGTTGTGCACGAGGATAATATGTTGAAAAATACCGAAAAATTCGGTGGTATTATCTTCTCGCAAAAAGTTCTGCTGGAACTTGTAAACAAAGGGCTTTCAAGAGATGACGCGTATAGAATTGTCCAGCGTAACGCACTTGATGCTTTTGAAAATAACGGCGATTTCAGGGCTAATCTTCTTTCAGACGCGGAAGTGCTCTCTTATCTTTCCCCTGATGAAATTGAAGCAGTCTTCAACAAAGAACAGTTTCTGCAAAATATAGAAACTATTTATAACAGAATTTTGTAAAATTGTTGATTTATGTGAAAGCATAAGCTAAAATTTTAATATAAAAATTAATTGAGGAAATTATGGCAAAATTAAATATATCCGTATGTATGGGCAGTTCATGTTTTGCCCGCGGGAATAATGAAAATCTGGAATTTATAGAAAAATATATTAAAGATAATCATCTGGAAGCAGAAATTGATATTACAGGCACCCGCTGCGAAGGGAAATGCGCAACAGGTCCTAATATTTTTGTTAATGGAATTGAATACAGCGAAGTAGACATTGATAAAATTCAAAATATCCTTGCCGAAGCCGCTCAAATTAAATAAAAATCACATAGTTATCAGGAGTTTATATGAATAAACAAAACGCGGTCTATACTCTGGTAAATGAATGCCACGATTGTTACAAGTGTGTGCGGGAATGCCATGTTAAAGCTATTAAAATAGAAAACGGGCATGCTTCTGTAATTCCTGAACGCTGTATAGCTTGCGGAGCCTGTGTAAAAGCCTGCCCCGCAAATGCCAAACGCGTCAGAAGCGATATTGACAGAGCAAAAAATTTAATACTCGCTCAAAAAGATGTTTACGTTTCACTCGCCCCATCCTGGAAAGGTGTTTTTGAATATGCGGAAGATAAAATGATTTCGCTATTGAAAGAGCTCGGGTTTAAAGGTGTTTCTGAAACCGCACTCGGTGCTCAGGAAGTTTCTATAAAAACAGCTGATATCTTAAACAATGCAGAAAAAGGCTTGTTTATCTCCAGCGCGTGCCCTGTTGTTGTTGATTATATAAGACTATATCAACCCCAATATGCAAAATACATCACACCTATAGGCTCTCCTGCCATGACACACGCACGGATGCTTAAAAATACTTTCGGTGAAGATATTTCGATAGTATTTATCGGCCCCTGCATCGGCAAGAAAAACGAAGCGGCAAAAAGCCATCTGATTGATGTTGCCCTCACCTTTGAAGAATTGAAAGTCTGGATGCACGATGTAATTGATGATAGTTCGGAAGTTAAAGTAAATTCCGACAACCATTTTGTTCCGAATAATGCCTATGAGGGTGCCCTTTACCCTGTAGACGGCGGCATGAACGAAACAATCAGAAAAATTGGTATAAAAAAAGACGTTCAACTTTTGAATATTTGCGGATTGCCGACTATTGAAAAAGCTCTGGCAAATCTTGACGCAGAAAAACTTGATAAACCTCTGTTTGTTGAAACATTAGCCTGTGAAGGCGGATGCGTTGCCGGTCCTGCAATTTCAACCGATAAGGCAGGAATAAGCGTGATATCAGACGTATTAACACACGTCAAAAGCAGAGAGTTTATTCCTAAAAAGCCGGCAGTTGTTGTCGATATGGATGTAAGCCCTTCTGAGGTTACTTATAAAGAATACCCGCTTGAAGATATTTTAAAAGCCCTGAAAAAAATAGGTAAGCACAGTGTCGATGATGAACTAAACTGCGGCGGCTGCGGTTACCCAACCTGCCGTGATATGGCAGTTGCGCTTTTAAACGGGGACGCGGAAACTTCTATGTGCGTTTCTTATATGAGAAAAATTGCAATGCGAAAAGCCGCAGCCCTTGTCAGATGTATGCCGGCCGCTGTTGTTATGGTTGATAACAATTTGAATATCATTGAAGCGAACGAAAGCTTTATGAGGATGTTTACAGGTGACATGTATGAAATATTCAAAGCTCGTCCTGACGGTATGGCAGGCGCTGCTATTGAAAGAATAGTAGATTTTTCGGAGATTTTTAAAACTATTCTTAAATCTGGCAAAGATTTGCACAAAGAGCGTTATCCGAGCAATAACCGCTTGTATGACATTAGCGCTTTTACTATTGAAGAAAACGAAATCGTCGGTGCTGTTATTACTGACGTTACGCAATCGGAGACTAACCGTGAAAAAATTTCACAGAAAGCTCATGAGGTTATCTCAAAAAATATTTCCATCGTTCAGGAAATTGCCTGCCTTTTAGGCGAACACATGGTAGAAACCGAAACGCTTTTGAGTTCTATTGCAAACGACTTTGATGACAAAGATGATGACGGAAAGAGCGAGTAAGTCAAAATGTTTATAGACATTGATTGCAGCCAGTTAAAAAAATATAATCAAAATGCCTACGGGGATTACTTTGTTTCCAAAAGATACCCTGACGAATCGCGTTTGATTGCCGTGCTCTCTGATGGTTTAGGCAGCGGTATCAAGGCAAACATTCTCTCCTGCATGACAGCCACTATGCTTTTGAGATTTATTGAAAGCGAACAAATTTCAATAAGAAAAGCCGCCGAAATCATAATGAACTCTCTGCCGGTCTGTAAAGTCCGCAGAATAAGCTACTCAACATTTTCTGCAATAGACTGCTATGACGATGGATTTGCAAAGATAGTCGAAGAAGGTAACCCGCAATTTTTGTGGATTCGTAACAACGAAATTCTTGAACCTGAATACGAGTCTATTCAATCGAAAACTTTTAAAAACCGCTGTATGAAAGTCTACAAAATACGTCCCAAACTCGGCGACAGACTGGTCTTTTGTTCGGACGGCGTTACCCAGGCAGGGCTTGGCGGCGGAAGATTAAAACTGGGGCTTAGACGTGACGGACTCATTGTGCTTGTAAAAGATAAACTCGCAGCACATCCTGATATTTCAAGCTCTGAACTTTCACAATATATTGTCCAGCAGGCAAGAAATATAGAAACAGACAGACTTCCGAAAGATGATATTTCCGCCTGCGTGTTGTATTTTAGAGAGCCGAGGGAAGCGCTGGTATTCACCGGACCTCCTTACCATCAGCAGAAAGATGCACAGTATGCACAAATGTTTGCAAACTTTAAAGGTAAAAAAGCCATCTGCGGAGGAACTACCGCAAACCTTATATCACGTGAACTAAACCGCCCGATTACTATGGATACAACTATCAGTATCGGAAAACTGCCGGCATGCTCATATATGGAAGGAGTTGACCTCGTCACTGAAGGCGTGCTTACACTCACTAAAACTCTTGAATATCTTGAGTCGAATGCCCCTGATGTTGACAATGCCGCCGGTAAGCTGGTAAAATTTTTGTTAGATAGTGATTGCATTAATTTCATGGTTGGTGCAAAATTAAATCAGGCTCATTATGATCCCGCCCTGCCTATTGAAATAGAAATAAGAAAAAATATTATCAAAAAAATGGCGGACATACTTCAAACTAAATATTTCAAAAAGGTAAACGTACAATTTATTTGAGGAAACCCTCAGGAAGGTAAGATGATATGGAAAAGAAAATTAGTGTCAAAGTTTGTTTAGGTACAACATGTTTTGTAATGGGTTCTGCAAATCTGCAGGAATTAATAGACACAGTGCCCGCAAAATACGGTGACAAAGTTGAAGTATCCGGCGTACCTTGCCTCGGTCTTTGCTCTATTGACTGGGAATTCTCAAAAGCTCCCTATGTAAAGGTTGATGATGATGTTATCAAAGAAGCAACCGTTGAAAAAGTTTTGAAAGCTATTGATGCTAAATTGAATAAATAACACTAATAACTAAAAAACCGGAAAGTTGGAGGAAAATGGCAATAAACACCCCTAAACAAACATCACATTTGAAACGTGAAATACTTGTAAGATTAATAAAAGCATTTTTAAGCGATAATTTCCCTGAAAATGCACGCTTAATACCTTTTGATATGCGTCCGAAAGGCTGCGAAGTGCCTTACAGATGCTGTATCCATAAAGAACGTGCAATTCTTAAAGACAGAGCCGTTGCCGGTCTTGGTATGGCCATTGAAGATGTCGAAGATTCCACGCTCCTTTCTACTCTCGCTGAAAAAGCTCTTGATAGAAAAGAACCTGAAACAAATCCTTTGACAGTACTTACAACAGCTTGTAAAGGCTGCGTTCCTGCAAGAATTTATGTTACTGATTTGTGTCAGGGCTGTGTTGCAAGACCTTGCGTTAACACCTGCAAATTTGGCGCAATAAGCGTTATTAACGGCAAATCAGTCATTGACCCTGCAAAATGCAAAAATTGCGGAATGTGCGCGCAGGTTTGTCCTTATCAGGCAATCACTAAAATCATTGTACCTTGCGAAAATGCCTGCCCTGTCGGTGCTATAGCAAAAGATGAAGACGGTCACGCAAAAATTGATTTTGAAAAATGTATTTCTTGCGGGAAATGCGTAAGCGCATGCCCGTTCGGTGCAGTTCACGAAAAATCACAAATTATTGATGTTCTCAGAAACATCAAAGCAGGAAAAAAAGTTGTAGCAATGCTTGCCCCTGCAATTATGGGACAATTACCTTGCACACCTGCACAACTCAGAAAAGCAATCCTTGATTTGGGATTTGCAGATGTTGTGGAAGTTGCTCAGGGCGCAGACGTTACAACAAAAACAGAAGCTGCCGAATTTGAAGAAAGACTTCTCCATGGAGCAGAATTTATGACAACATCATGCTGTGCAGGTTACAATGAGCTGGTTGATAAGCATATTCCTGATATGAAACATTTCCGCTCTGATACTAAAACACCGCTGTATTATACGGCTGAAATTGTTAAAAAAGCTCATCCGAATGCAGTCACAGTATTTTTCAGCCCGTGTGTAGCTAAAAGAAAAGAAGCGATGAAAAATCCTAACGTTGATTATGTTTTGAACTATGAAGAAGTCGGCGCGTGGTTCATTGCAGTCGGTACCCAATTAGACCAGTGTGAAAGTTCGGAATTTGAAGTTCAGGCTTCTAAAGAAGGCAGAAATTATGCGGTGACAGGCGGTGTAGCAAAGGCTGTCCAAACTCTTCTGCCGGAAGATTTGCCTACTTATCCTGTTGTTATCAACGGACTCGACAAACAATCAATACGTGATTTGAAAAAATACGCGAAAAACGGTGTTTGCGAACTGGGCAACTTAATTGAGGTTATGGCATGCCCCGGCGGCTGCTTAGGCGGTAACGCTACGGTTAACAGCTACAAAGCGGCTCTAAAACAGCTTACAGGCTACGTTGAAAGCAGCGAAACTATTAAAGAACAAATTGAACATTAGTTCAGTTCAGAGTTAATATTGAAAAAGGTCGGATAAAATAAAATCCGACCTTTTTAATATGTGAAATTTTTGTGAGTTCTGATTATTTTATCAGAGCCTGAACTTCTTTAAAATGGGGGTGTTTGGCACCTTTCAGCCATTCAAATAAAGCAATTTCAACGCAGGATACTTTCACGCCGTTGGCTGCCATTGCTTCTATTCCTTGTTTAAACTCGTATTTAGTCCGGCTTGCGCAGGCATCTTTGATAACATAAACATCATAACCTTCTTCGACAAGTGCTGATGCCGTCTGGTGGACGCAGATGTGCGTTTCTATACCGAGAATGACAATTTGTTTTTTGCCGAACCTTTTTATTTTTTCTTTCATTCCTTCCTCTAAAAGTGCATTGAATGAAGTTTTTTCAACTATTTCAGTATTTTCCGGCAAAACTTCTTTAAGCTGCGGAACTGTCCGCCCTAAACCTTTGGGATATTGTTCGGTTACGATTGCGGGTATCCCGAGAATTTGAGCAGCTTTGGCAACTTTTACAGCTTTTGTCACAACAATATCTTTGTCCAACGCGGCTACAAGTTTTTCCTGGATGTCAATAATCAACAACAGAGAGTCGTTTTGTAATAATGTATTCATTTTTTCTCCTTACTAAAGTGTAGACTTAAATTCCTTTATAAATGATTCGACGATACTGACAAGAACTTTCTGGTCTATTTGGTTCAATGGCAGAGTCATTTCTTGATTTTCCGGCGTATTTAGACCTTCGTGTATTATTTGGATTAAAACTTTTGCGAGTCCGGGGTAAATTATTTTTAAAGTGCTTGTCTGATTTTCATTTTTTAGCCGGAATACACTTTTGTTATCTTCCGTATACTGTTCAATTTTTGTATTAAATAATCGTTCTTCATAGGATTTTTGGAGTCTGAAAAACACCGGAATTATTACTCGTTCAAGCTTTTTTTGATAAGTTTGGCGGAATAGTTTGAAATTTTTATTGTGGTTGTTAACAACCTCTTCCACAATCCAGTCTTCTCCGTCGGGTTCTTTTTCCTGATAGAATACAAATTCTTCATTTGTGAGTAAAGCTTCCCCAAGAGCTGAAAGCGCATCCCGCTCAATTTTTTCAAAGTCTTTATATTTAACATCACAAATTCCGGCTTTAATTTTATATTCGGAATCGTATATATCTTTAATTTTATTCAATACAACTGCAGCACCGTGCAGGTCTGTGTTCTTTAAATAAATATAGAATTTCATTCCGTTTGCGAGGATTACGATGTCATCACTCCTGACGGAAGCCTTCAGCGCGGTTGTCATTTTGTATAGAGAAAATGTACTTTTGCCGTTTTCTTCCGGCGAAAGCGCCAGGAATATTCCGTTATTTTTTGTTCGCTCCAACTCTTCATCAATAATCAATTCCGCATACTTATATTTGTACAAACCGGTTTCTTCATCAATTATACCGATTTTTTCCATAATATTTTTATCTCTGTTTGAACAGACTTTGGTGATACTGTTTTTTATGCAATTGAGTAAACGCAGAAGAATTTCAAAATCATCGTCTCCTGTATAAAAATGCTCACACGCTCCCTCGTCGTACGCAGAAAGAATAAAATCCCTGTCTTTTGTTTCTGCCGCAAGAATTATGCTTCTGTTTTTATCTTTGTCTAATTCTTTCAAATCTACTATAAGGTTTAGAGTTTTATTTTGAATTTTATGTTCGTGAACAATGATAACTTTGGATTCAATAGTTTTTGCCTGACGTGAGGCTTCTTCGTAATTAAGCGCAGTTATGCTGTCTTTTTCACGCAGCAAAACCAACTTTTCATAAAGTTTTGAAGAAAAGTCGGTTTCATCGGTTATTAAAAGTATGTTATTTTTTAAGCTCATTTAATTTTACACTTGAAGATGTTTTTTAATACACAAGAAACTTCCGCCAGCGCCAAACAGAATACCCATCGCAAACATAGTTATGACAACAATATTCTGCGCAAACAAAGGCGACGGCACCATAAAGAACTGGTGCATATTTTGAAGTCCTTTTTGTACAAAATCCAGCGGCAGCAGTGCAATTACAGACCCGGAGAATCCATAAAATGCTCCCTGCATAATTAATGGGAAACGTATATACCAGTTGCTGACACCCATCAGCCGCATAATTTCAATTTCATCTTTTCTTGATTGAATAACAAGCTGAATAGTGTTGTTGATAATCGTAATCGTCAATATTCCCATAAATATGACGACGAACACAGTGATAGTATTGACAACCTGTGTCAGCATCTCAATTTTTTTAGTAAGTTCCTGCGCGTAGCTGACGTCTTCAACAATCGTGAGTTCCCGAACTTTTTTGAATACAGGTTCAATATTTTCCGGTTTATCAACCTTTACGTGCAAAGTATCAGGGAGCGGATTTTCTATATCCGGCAGCTCCATTTCTCTTTTCAAATTTGTCCAGGATGTTTCCTTAGGGACAATTCTTACATTTTCTACGTGTTGAAATTCTTTTATACGTTTTTTTGCGGTATTAGCATTGGCGTCCGGTTTCAGGTAAACGGAGATTTCCAGAGCATTGCCCAATTCGTGAGAAAAAGCAGCAATAGAAAGCGCTGAGCGGAAAAATGCGCCGAATATTGTTAAGATTGCCGCCATAGTTGTTATGATTACGATATTTACAATACCGGTTCTTCTTATATCATTTAAAGTTTCTATAGAAAGTCTGTAGAGAATTCTCAATTCGCACAGCCAGTCTTTCGGAATGTGTTTTTTAACTTTTTTCTTTATCTGTAATTTTTGATTATTCATACGTACCTGCTTGTATATCCCTTACGATTTCGCCTTTATCGAGTGTAATAACTCTTTTTCTAAAGTAATCTACCATAGCGTTATCGTGAGTAGATACGATAACGGTGATTCCTCTCTGGTTAATTTGATCCAGAATTTGCATAATTTCCATAGAGTTTTTCGGGTCAAGGTTACCTGTCGGCTCGTCCGCAATCAAAAGCGGCGGGCCGTTAACAATAGCTCTTGCGATTGCAACTCGCTGCTGCTCTCCGCCGGAAAGCTCCGATGGTTTTTCGTGCATTTTATGATAAAGCCCTACTATTTTCAGCGCGCCGGTTACACGGGCGTTAATTTCGCGTGAACTTATCCCGAGAGTTCTGATAACATAGGAAACATTATCATATACAGTCTGGTTCTGCAATAATTTGTAATCCTGAAACACAATCCCCATACAGCGGCGAAGGTTCGGAACTTTGTCATTTGAAAGATTTGCAATGTTAATTCCGCCGATGGTTACAGTGCCGCTTGTCGGACGCTCTTCATTGTACAAAAGTTTCATCAATGTAGATTTGCCGGCTCCTGATGCGCCTACAATAAAGACAAATTCCCCGGAAAGAATATCAAGATTTATATTCTTCAATGCGTAGTTGTCATTTTTGTATTTTTTGGTAACCGATCTGAATTGTATCATGTTTTATACTTCCCTTTATTTATTATTAATAAGTCTTTGTTTATCAATTTGTTCTTTGAGTGTTTCTGTTAATCTTGCGGAATTTAATCCGTAAAATTCGAGCAATTCTGACGTTGTGCCGCTCTGCCCGAAGGTATCGTTTATACCGACTCTGTGCACTCTGACCGGATAATTTTCAGCAAGAGTTTCGCATACTGCACTGCCAAGTCCGCCTATTATTGAATGATTTTCAACTGTGATTACAAAATTAGTTTTCTTTGCTTCTGAGATTATAGTATCAACATCAATTGGTTTTACTACCGGAATATTTATTACCTGAACTGAATAACCTTGTTTGTCCAGTTCTTCAGCGGCTTCCAAAACTTCAGCAAGAGTTTCGCCGTTAGTGATTACAGTAGCATCGGACCCTTGTGTTAAAATTTGAGCTTTATTAAACTCAAATTTATAATCATCACCGAATATATCACAGACATTAGTTCTGGGGAGTCTGATATAAAAAGGTCCAGGTGTTTTTGCTGCATATTCAACAGCTTGTTCACATTCCTTGCAGTCAGCAGGTACTATGACTTTCATATTAGGAATATTCCGCATCAGCGCAATATCTTCCAGTGCCTGATGGCTTGCGCCGTCTTCTCCGACAGTAATACCTCCGTGTGTTGCAACAATTTTTACATTGAAATGCGGGTAACAGACAGAATTTCTAATCTGGTCATAGGTTCTTCCAGTTGCAAATACTGCGAATGTAGATACAAACGGAATTTTCCCGACAGATGCCAGACCGGCAGCTGTTGCAATCATATCCTGTTCAGCTATCCCAGAATCAAAAAATCTGTCCGGAAACTCTTTAGCAAATATTCCGGTTTGAGTTGAGCATGCCAAATCTGAATCCATCACTACTATATTTTTATCTTCTCTCCCCAATTTAACAAGAGTTTTTCCATAAGCGGAGCGTATAGACTTCTTATCACTTTTATTTATAATCATATTTCTCTAATCCCGTTCCAGTCTGAATTTACGACATTTACCAGTCTACAACTTAATTATATCATAAATAATTCGCCGTGGAAAATATAAAATAAAATTTGTTTATTCTTCTTAACGAAAAATTACTTCTTGTTTGTGCTAAAATATAGGCACTGCAATGGAATTACTAAATTTCTGTTAAGAATTATTACAAAATATTCAAAATTTAGCAATTTTTATTTTTCAGGGATATTAAAAAAATAGTAGTAGAAAAAACATAAGTCAAATTATTGTTTATGGAAAGGAAGAAATAATATGATGCAAGTTCCGAACTATCCCAATCCTTACATGGTACAACCACAGCAGCCCAAATACAATGCTGTAAACATTGACATCCAAAATCCGTCAATCACAACCCCGGGGATGGGACAACCTATGGCACCTCAATTTAGTGCACCAGTAGTTACACAACAACCTCAGTATGCAACCCCTGTAATGCCATACTACACTTATCCGCAGGCACCGATTTATAATTACCCGCCGGCACAAAATGCTCCGTACTATATGCCGCAGCCGCCGGTTGCACCGTTACCTGCACCGCAGGCACCGGCACCACAAGCAGAAGCTCCTCAAGCTCCAAAAGCTGAAGCTCCGGCACCTAAACAACCTGAAGCACCGGCAGCACCTGCTGTAACTCAACAAAATATTAATGTTCCGCAGCCTATCCAACCGGAAGTTGTAATTCCGCCGGCTCCTGTTGTTACACAACCGCAGGTTCAGGTAACAGAAGCACCGAAAGCTGAAGCAAAAGCAGAAGCTAAGGCAGAAGCAAAAGCTCCGGCAGCAGAACCAGCTGTAGCAGAAAAAAAAGTAGAAGTTTCTGAACCGGCTCCTGTACAGCCGCAAGTAGATTTGAATGCTTTCATTGCTAAATTAACCGACCCTGACTACGAAACTCAGGCTGCTGCTATGGAAGAAATAGCTACTATGGTTAAAGATGAACCGCAAAAAGCAACTGAATTGTTAGATGTTAAAGTTGTTGATGCTCTGAATAACATCATTAAAGCTGACTCAAGCAAATTGCAAGGACCGACTCCTGAACAAATCGCAGCTCGTCAAAAATTGATGTCAGGTCAGGAACTCTCAGAAGCTGATAAAACTCTTGCAACAACCATCACACCGATGGAACAAGCTGAAAGAAACAAAAGCTATGCAATGTTCACATCTTCAATAATGCAAAAATTGTACGGTGATGAAGTAGCTAAATTGACTAACACAACTGTTCCTCTTACAGAATTGCCGGGCGCAGTTACAATCGTTGAACAACTGAAAGAAAACCCGAACCCGATGGTAAGAACTTCAGCAGTCGAAGCATTAAGCTACATCCAGCAACCAGCATACAAAAAAGACTTGACAACCTTGTTCACAATCGCAGCTAAAGATGAAGACAAGAATGTTCAAGACGCAGCAAATGCAGCATTAGATAAACTTAGCAAAATATAATAATTCCTTTCTTTATTATAAACAAAGACCCGACTGAAAAGCCGGGTCTTTTAATATGAAAAATCATCATATTAATCTTTTATAACAATTTATGGTTATTTTTTTTTGTTTTTGCTAATATTTACTTAGAATGTTTTATTTTATAAGGAAGAAGAAATGATAAAGACTAGATTAAAATCAGAAAATTGCGGAGAGCTTAATCTAAGCAATATTAATCAAGAGGTTAACCTTTCAGGCTGGGTTTCCACAGTCAGAGACCTCGGCGGGATTATTTTTGTTGAACTCAGAGACAGAAGCGGGTTCTTTCAACTGGTTGCTGACCCTCAGGTTAACAAAAATATTCACGATGTTTTCAGCAAGCTGAAAAATGAATATGTTATAAATGTTAAAGGTAAAGTTACAAGACGTCCTGAAGAAACTTATAACGAAAAATATCCGACTGGTCAGGTTGAAATGTACCCGGAATATGTTGAAATTCTTTCGGAAGCAAAAACTTTGCCGTTTGTACTTGATGACGAAAATGTTTCTGAAGATGTCCGCCTGAAATACAGATACCTTGATATCAGACGTGAAAAAATGCTTTCAAACCTTGTTTTACGTCACAATATTGTAACAGCTGCAAGAAATTATATGAATAATTTAGATTTTCTGGAAGTTGAAACACCTATATTGATTAAAACAACTCCGGAAGGCGCAAGAGATTATCTGGTACCTTCACGGGTTCAGGAAGGTAAATTCTATGCACTCCCGCAATCACCGCAAATTTTCAAACAACTTTTGATGGTCGGCGGAATTGAAAGATACTACCAAATCGCAAAATGTTTCCGCGATGAAGATCTTCGCGCAGACAGACAGCCTGAATTTACTCAAATTGATATTGAAATGTCATTTGTTGAACAACAGGACGTAATAAAAGTTGTTGAAGGTTTGATTGTTGATACATTCAAGGCTGCAGGGGTTGAAGTTAAACCTCCGTTTATCCAAATGCCTTGGCAGGAAGCTATGGACAGATACGGTTCCGACAAACCTGATACACGTTTTGGGCTTGAACTTTTTGATATCGGCGACATAATTATGCAGTCTGAATTCCAGATTGTAAAAAGCACTCTTGAAAACGGCGGTATTGTACGCGGTATAAGAATCCCAGGCGGAGCAAAATATTCAAGAAAAGAAATTGATGATATTACAAAACTTGCTGTATCATTCGGAGCTAAAGCGTTAGCCAATATTATCTATAACGAAGACGGCACAGCTAAATCTCCTGTATTGAAATTTGTTACGGAAGAACAGGCTAAACAAATTCAGGAACGCGCAGCTGCACAAGCCGGCGATATTATCTTCTTTGTAGCTGATAAACCTAAGCTTGTTTATGATATTATGGGCAGATTGAGATTGTATTTCGGAAAATCTCTGAACCTTATTGATGAATCAAAACATAATCTTCTCTGGGTTGTTGACTTCCCGATGTTTGAATGGAGCGAGGAAGAAGGCAGATTTATGGCAATGCACCACCCGTTCACATCTCCTTGTCTTGAAGACTTGGATAAGCTGGATAGCGGAGACCTTGGTAATGTTAAATCAATTGCTTACGATATCGTTTATAACGGCACAGAACTCGGCGGCGGGTCTGTCAGAATTCACTCTTCAGAAGTTCAGAAGAAAATCTTCAAAGCTCTCGGTTTGACTGAAGAAGAAGCCGTTGAAAAATTCGGATTTATGGTGAATGCACTCCAGTACGGGACACCGCCTCATGCTGGTCTTGCTATCGGTTTGGACAGACTTGTTGCACTTTTGGCAAGAACAGATTCTATCCGCGACGTTATTGCATTCCCGAAAAACTCCGGAGCAAAAGACCTTATGAGTGACGCACCGGGCGAAGCTTCTCTCCAACAATTAAGAGAACTCCACCTGAAGAGCACTGCTCATCAGCATAAATAAATTTAAGCATACACGATAAAAAGGCTCTGGTTAACAGAGCCTTTTTTGTTATATAATTTTTTTATGCAAATATTCAATGAATTAACAGAAATAGCTGATTTATCAATTGCCCTCGGTTATTTTGACGGGGTACACCTGGGGCATCAGGCAGTTATTAAAAGTGCTGTTGAATTTGCTAAAAAAAACGGGAATAAATCAGCAGTTGTCACTTTTAAAGACCATCCCTGCTGCTACTTTTGGGGAGTTTGCCCAAAATATATTCTGACACGCGCGTACAGAGAAAAGTTTATCGCGGAACTCGGAGTGGATTATCTTTTTGAACTCGATTTTGAAAAACTGGCAAACCTGAGCGCCGAGGACTATTTAGAAAAAATACTGGTGAAATATTTTTCACCAAAATCAATTTCTACAGGTTTCAATCACAACTTCGGACATAATAAAACCGGAAATGTCGAATTCTTAAAACATGGCGCCGGCATTTACAAATATGAATACTTTGCCATCCCGCCGCAAACGTATGACGATGAAATAATAAGCAGTACTAAAATCAGAGAATTTTTGTCTCAGGGGTATATCAGAGGTGCAAACAACATGCTCGGGCGCAATTTTGTTATAAAAGGAGAGGTCATAAAAGGGCAGCAGCTCGGTCGCACAATAGGTTTCAGGACAGCAAACCTTGTTTATCCTGCCGAACTCATAGATATACCTTTTGGGGTTTATGCGGTTTTGGTAAACTATTGCGGAGAGACTTTCCGCGGGATTGCAAACTTTGGCGTGCGTCCGACAGTAAACGGGCAAGGTGCGCTGCTGGAAGTGCATATACTTGATTTTGACAAAGATATTTACGGTGAAATCATTGAGGTTGAATTTGTAAAAATGATACGCCCGGAACGCAAATTTGCATCACTTGAACAGCTAAAGCTGCAAATTCAGCAAGATATCATAAATATTTAAAAACACAGTGTTACACTTTTTTCAAAAGCACAACAGCATGAGCTTCTATTGCCAGTTTTTGTCCAACTGCGTCCATTTGCTCATTAGTTTTGGCTTTTATAGATAAATCCTCATAAGGTATTTCAAGAATTTTGCATAAAATATCTTTCATTTTAGGGATATAAGGCATCATTTTAGGTTCCTGCGCTATGATATTGGAATCAATGTTATTTATCGTATAGCCTTTTTCTCTTATTTTGCCGTAAACTTTTTTCAAGAGGATAGTGCTGTCAATATCCTTATATTTTTTATCTGTATCAGGGAAAAGTGTGCCGATGTCAGTCAGAGCCAAAGCACCGAGCAGGCCGTCAATTATTGCGTGAATTAGGACGTCCGCATCCGAATGTCCGAGCAAACCTTTTTCGTGGGTAATTTTAACCCCGCCGATTATCAAATCTCTGCCGGTTGTCAGCCTGTGAATATCGTACCCCAAACCTATTCTATACATAAAATCTCCTATTATTTATGTTGAAATTGCAGAAGTTTCAAGCCGCGTTTTTGCTTGTCATGCTGCGCATCAGGAAGCTCATAGCATTGAATACATCTGGCTTCATAAGTCTCATCACCGCCTATCATAATCAGCGGAGAATTTTTATCAGCCGGTTTGCCGTCTATCAGGCGTTGAGTTCTTGTAGCATGTTCACTGCCGCATTTCATACAGACCGCGTGTAATTTATCCACTTTAGTTGCAATGCACATAAGTTCCGGCATGCTTCCAAAAGGCTCTGCTTTAAAATCCAGCTCAAGTCCTGTACCGATTACCTTTTTGCCGTCTTCCATAAGTTTTGAAATTACTTTGACAATGTTTGAATCAAAAAATTGAAGTTCATCAATAGCAACAACTTCATCCTCAGGTTTCACAATACTCATAATTTGTATAGCATGCTTAACTTTTATAGCATCGAGCCAAAGACCGTTACGGGATTCTATGTAATCTCCTTTTGTTCTTGTATCAATATCCGGAGAAATAACTTTAACTTTTTTCTTTGCGATAATACAGCGTCTGACCCGTCTTAATAATTCTTCTGTCTTGCCGCAGCTCATCGGCCCCGTAATTATTTCAAAACTGTAACCCTGCATCGCATCTCCCCTTATCCCAAATCTGATATATTGTTCTGCTTACACTTTAATTATACAGTCCGTAATTATATTTGAGAAGTAAAAGTAAAAAAATGTAACAACGAACAGCAAATCTTAAATAATATTCGACAAAAAAAACCTGATCTCGGGAAGAAATCAGGTACAAAATTTGTAGGGGAAAAATTAATTGGAGTTAAATAGTTAAACTTGTTTTAGGAATATTAGGAATAGGAAGAATGTAAGTGTTTTATAAAATCTTATTTTAGATGTAACGCCTGCTTATTTGCCATAGCAATGAAGTTCATCTGTTCAAATAATAAATCCGATCGGTCAACATAAGCCTGGTTCGTTGCTATTGTCACTTGATTGTCGTACATTGATTTTAATTTGTCGTCAATTTTATTCAAATTTTTAACTGCCATCGCTGTCGCCTCTCTTCTTATTCGTTTCTTATGTATATATAAAGTATATAAAAGTTTCTCAATTTCAAGTTTGTGTGAACTTGTTACAATTCGTTACAATTACTAAAAAATGGCAATTTTTAAAGGAATACTGTTTTTAACTATATATAAGGTTATAGTAGGGATAAATATGTTTAATCAAAATGATTATCTATATAAACAAACATTCGGAAACGCTGTACAGCCGCAGCAGTTTCAGGCATCCATGCCTGCTGCCGGCGCCCCTGCTATGCAAGCCGGCATGGATCCGGAAGCCTTAAAACAAAAGGCACAGGATACTTATGTAGCTAACAGAGCCGGCGAATTTGAAGAGATTAATCCGTTAAAGCTATGGGCAGTCGGGTTACCGGCATGGTATGTAACGGCACAGGCAATGGATGTGTTTGCAAAAGCCTCCCGCGGCAGCGATTACAGTAAGACTGTACAGGGCAGAATAGGGAATTTCGGGGACAGGGTTTCAAATTTCTTTACAGAAAACAGAGTTGCCAAATCCGGTCCTGTGCAATCAATTGGCAGATGGTTCTCTAACGCTAAAAATTGGGTTGTTCAAAAAGCATTTGACAACAGTGCAATTTTACGAGGAATGAAAACACCAACAAGTCCTGAATTAGATTTTGTAAAATCACAGGCTCACGGTATGAAAGGTTTTATACTGTTTGATTACCCACAGGTTGCCGAAAACTTTATTGAGAATAGTGTTAAAAATGTTAAAGATTTGGATGCTTATGGTGCAGATAAGGCATTTATTGATGCTAAAAAGGCACTTATAAGAAACGGGGCAAATGCAAAAGAAGTTCTAGAACGCGCTCAGTTTGAACTTTTATCGCCCAATAAAGATGCTAAAGTTATTGATAAGTTAATGGCACTAGAGCCAGAAAAACGAACCAAAGCTTTGCAAAATTTAAAAGCGCGTGCTATCGGTTACAACAGTTTAAAGCATTTTACGGAAGTAAAAGGCGATATAATAAACCGTATTGATGATGTAGTAAAGGCTTGTGACAAGGCAAATCCTAATATGTACTCAAAAGTTTGGACATCAGACAAAAACTGGTGGACTAAATTTAAAGGGCACATAATGGGACGTCGTGTCTATATGTCAGAGTTTAGAAACAAACTCATAAGTGCAATGGGTAAAATGCCTGACGGAACACCTTCCCATACTACTAAACTCGGAAGATTTTTGCCTAAATTGACAAACTATTTTCTAGAAGGTGCAACCAACAGAGTTGCCGGCGGTAAGTTTGTAGCTTTAATGAACGCTACCATGTTGGCTGATGTTCTTATCAGAACTGCAAATGCCGATAAAGGCGACAAGTTCCAAACATTCACCGAACGCCTGGCAGAAATGGTTGGTTTCTTCATATTCTCGCCGATAGCATTGAAATTGACTCACATGTTTGGCGGCGCTCAATACGCAGGTATCAGTGATAAAACATTCACAAACCTGCTCAAAAAGCTTGACGCAAAAAAAGCTAAAATGGGTGTTGAAAAGTATAATGCGGCAAAAGAAGTTATTTTAAAAGCACAAAACGCCGCAAAATCCGGCAAAAATATGACTGAAGCCTACAGAGAAGCATTAAAATTCTTTAATGACAAAGCTACAGCCGCTCAATATGCTTCAAAAGGTGAATATAAGGCTGCTAAAAAGGCTCTGTACGGAATCTTGAAAGGTGATACCTGGAATCCTCTGACAAAACTGGTTAAAAAGCTTGCCAGAATTGTGACTGTAGGTATAGAACAGCCTGCGGCATACCGTACTAAGGCTCTTCACCTTGAACCTAAATTCGGTTTCAAAAAAGTCGGTCAAATGCTGAAAGATGCCTTTAGACACCCTAAATACTGGATGAAACAAGGTTTAGGCTATCCTGTCAGAATTATCGCTGTAATGGCAATGGTTATGCCGTTCCTCAACAATCTCGGCGTCAAATTCACACACCTGATATTTGGCAGACCATCTAAATCCATCTTAGATAAAGAATCTGACAAAGAAGCAGCAGACCCGAATGCAATGACCCCGGAGCAACAGGCTGAACTTGAAAGATATATGGCTGATTTAAAAAATCAAAATGCAGTTAATAACACAGCACAGCCAGACCTGACACGCCCTACTAATCTTATAAATATGGCAACAAACGGTCATCCTTATGTAGAACAGCCGACCCCGCAGGCAAAACCGGATTTGTCACGCCCGACTAATCTTTTAAATATGGCGGCACACGGACAAATGTACGAGAATAAATTAACGCCGAAACCGGCAGAAGAAACATCCGGCAATTCTTCAAAACAAAAAGATGAAGAACTTGAACCCGTCAGAACCTATATTCCGTCATCAGCACCGGTTAATCTGGCCGGTGTAAAACAAGACACAACTGCGGTTGACGAAGCTCTGAAAAAATCCGAGGCTGTTGAAAAGCAGGCTATGGAAACTCTCGCGATGAAATGGTAAGAGCTCTATATGGCAATAATACATATCCCATCCTGCTTTGTGATAAAATCATAATATGAAACTATGCGTTTATCAGGGTACATTTAATCCGATACACCGCGCACATCTCCAAGTCGCGGAATTTGTCAGCAAAAACTTTGATTTTGACAAAATTTTGTTTATCCCTGCCTACAAGCCGCCGCATAAGAACTATAATACTGAAACGTCTTTCCATCGGCTAAATATGGTAAAATTAGCCGTGAAAAATCACGATAAATTTGATGTGTCAGACATTGAATACCATAGTGAAGAAAAATCCTACACCTGCCTAACTATCCAAGCCTTGTATAAAAAATTTCCTATCGACGGTAAAATAAACTTTATAATAGGCACTGACGCTTTTGAAAAAATAGAAAACTGGTACAATACTGATATACTTAAAACACTTGTAGAGTTTATTGTTTTTGAAAGGACTACGAACTTTGACCCGAAAAAATTCGATTACCTGCGAGCCAAAGGTTATAATTTTACATTTGCCAAGCTGGAATTCTGTGATATTTCCTCCACACAATTGAGGTCAAAAATCAGAAACGGTGAGACAATTAATGGTATGGTTCCGCAAGTAGTAGAGGATTACATAAAACAACATGGTTTATACAAAGATTAACGAACAGGAAATTAAAGACTGGCTGAGAGAACACTTGAACGATGAACGCTACAGCCACTCACTCGGAACAGCACAATGCGCTCGGGAACTTGCACACAATTATAACTTAGATGGAGAAAAAGCATACATAGCAGGACTTTTGCACGATTGCGCAAAATGTTTCAGCACAGATAAACTGCTTGAAATCATTCACGACAATCTTCAGGTTGAAGAAGCTGAAATGCTTAATTACAAAACACTGCACGCGCCGGTGAGCGCATATTATGCGCAAAAAGTTTTCGGGGTAACTGATAATGAGATTTTATCAGCAATAAGATGGCATACCCTCGGACAAATTGAAATGACAGATTTTGAAAAAATTATATTTCTTGCGGACAAAATTGAACCAAACACAAGAGATAAATCCTACCGTGAAGAAATTCTTAATATTTTAAAAGAAGAGAACGGCTTAAACAAGGCGCTGCTCAAATGTTACAAAGAAACATTAAAAAGCCTTGTAAAACGTGATTTAAAAATCTGTCTGCTAACGGTGGAAATCTACAACAAACTGGAAGATTTATGCAAGACTGTATAAAAATGTTACAAAATAACTCAATACAGACAGATGAGGCATGTTCATGCTAAAATTTGTTTAAAGATGAGGAGTGTTTAATGAGAATACTTGAAGTTAAAAATAATCTTGTAAAAATCAGTTTTAACGCGGATGAACACCTGGTTCTGTCCGGGTTTGTAATTATTGAAGATGAAAACATGCCCTATGTAGCACAGGTTGTTAATCTGAAAGCTGATGATACAGGCAACTACGCTATTGTAAAACTTCTTTTCACATTCAATTCTGACGGTATTGTCTCAAACTACGACGGTTCAATACCGTCATTAGATGCAATTGTAACACTTCTTCCGTCTGAGGAGCTCCTTGACATTCTGCCGGTTAACAACCCGCTTAAACTTGGGGTGCTTGCTCAGCAGGCTTTTATACTGAATCTTGACCAAACACTTCTTAAAAAAGATTTGATTATCTGCTCAGACAAAAACGACAACACCAGTATTCTTGTAAACAATATCATTAAACAACTCCAAAGAAATAACCAAAAAATCATTGTCTGCGATACAGATGATTCAATTGAACACGAAGATAAATTCATCTTTACGGAAGATTTTAAACTTCCGCTGAATTATGACACTATTAACTATATATGGGAAAACGATCTGACAGATGTGGATGCAACAAGCAAAGCAGTTATTCAGGATATATTCCTTGAAGTTCAGGAATACGCAAAAACGGCTCCGCATAAATTTATTCCGTTTGACACATTTATTGATGTTGTTAATTCACAATATGAAGAAACAAATATCACTGAACTTGTGCTCTTGAAAAACAAATTACTAAAATATGCGGAAAACAATGTTTTTGCAAATCATCACACAGAATTTGAATCTCTGACTGAATTTCTACAAAAAAACATTTCAACAGTAATAGATTTGTCACCGGCTATCAATTCAAAACTTCAAAAACAGGTAATAGAATACATTTATGAAGTTATGCACTCGCTCAGAGAAACTATCATTGCAATAACTCCGGTTAACAATGCAAATTCTGACAAAAAATTGCTAAAACTGTTCTATGCACCCGGTAATGTTTTTACAACAGTGGTTTGCAGCCACGAATACAAGCACATTACAGAATTGAAACAAATTGCGCGAAATATGATTTTATTCCAGCCAATGACCGTTCAACACGACTTTGCCGGCTACAACACGTATTTGAATAAGCTAAACCCTGATGAATTTATTGTCTACGGTGAACTTACCCAGAATATTCCGCTGATAGTACAATCAATGCAGCTTGAAGCACTTGATACGCTTGAGCGCAAATTGGCGGAAGAAAAAAGATTAGCAGAAGAAAAACAAAAAGAATTTGAACAGGCTCAAGCCGAACTAAAAGCAGCATCTAAGCCTATTATGACACCGTTTGATGACAATCCGTTCCAAGAACATAACTTAACGGAAGAAGAACAACCGTCTGATACTTCTACAGAATTTTCAGATTTTACAGAAACCGAAGAAGCCGCAAATGAAGAACTGCCAGAACCGGCGGAAGAGCCGCTCCAAATAGTTGAAACCGACGGCGAAATAAATGAAGAAATTTCTGAAGAGCCTATCGAAAAATCAAACGAATTTATTGATTTTAACGAACCATACCAAAATATAGTTGTAGAAGAAGAAGAACAGCCTGACGGCACTGAATTGCAAGAAGAAGTTCTTCCGCCGGATGCAGAAATGCCTGCCGAACCTGTCACTGATGAATTACAGCAGGAAGAAATAACTATAGAAGAGCCATTGCCGGAAAATCCTTACCAAAATATTTTTGACGAGCAAAATCCGTTTCCAGATGAAGTGCAGCCTGCTAAAAATGACGAACCGGTGATTGAACCAATCACTGATAATGCGGCACGAGATGTCGATCAATACATAATCTATAATGACAAAAAGGATGAAATTCCGTCTATTGATGAAGTTATAGCAAGAGAAGAACAGGAAAAACTTTTGCACACAGAAGAAGAATACCCGGCAGAAGTAAATAACGATGACCGTAATGCGCAGCAAACAGATATTCAAGTTAATGATGAGGCTTTCACTGAAGAAGATAGCTCAGCCGTTATAATTGAAGGCTTACCCCAGGAAGAATCGGAAGCTGAAAATTTTGAGAAATTACCAAACATCACAGAGGAGGAAGAACTTCCGCCGCAGCATATCATTAGCGAAGAAATTTCGATTGAAGATGAGCCGCAAGAATTCACGACTATAGAAGAATTTCCGCATCAGGAAAACAAATACGTAGGACTGGATGAAATTGAGCCAAGTGCACCAATTCAAACGGAAGATGCCCTTACAGAAGATGATTTAAACTTTATTGACGAATTAAATCTTGATACACCACAAGAACAACAGCAAGAAGATAACAACGAACAGCATCAATTAGCTTCAATGGATGAACTTGATGAGATAACAAACGACAGTCAGCCGCAAAATCAAAGTCAAGCACCAATACAATCTGCAAACAGACAAGAAGCCCCCCAAAAAACACATGAGGAAGAAGAAAATTTGAACTTTGATGAGCCGCAAATCGTTCCGATTTATCCGGCTGATGACAACGAAAATATTGACATAGTTGAAGGCAGTACCGAAACTTTTGAACAGGGAGACAAAGTTTCGCATCCAAAATACGGCATTGGTATTGTTGAAAAAATGATTAAATACGGAAACAAAACACTCTGCTCAATAAATTTTGAAAATGTCGGCAGACGACTTTTGGATCCGGCAATATCAGAGATTTCAAAAGCTTGAGGCGACACTGAGAACAGATAAAAAATAAATTCAGAGACAAGGGGCTTGGGACTTTTGTAGCAAATTCCGCTAAAACTACCAAAAGCCCCTCATTCTGAGGGCTTTTACCAGGAGGAACTTATTTATTTGAAATTTACCCTACCTAAGTTCCCTGAGGGAAGCTGCACCTTTCAAATAAACAAACACCGGTTCAAAAGTTTCGTCACAGTTGAGGACAATCAAAACACGCAGACATTTTTCAAGTGCACCAGGGACATTGAGTTCATGAAAACACATCATAGCTACTTTATCCCATCCATCGAGTTCAAGACGTGCGAATTTTGCAGGAAACGCGGCATTCAAATCCTCTGTCAATGTAAATATCACATGAGAAATATCAGAAGCATTAATATTATTTTGCAAAATCATAGCGTTTAAAAGTTCAATCACAGCGCTTCTGATTTCAGTATCCGAATTACAATCAACAGTAATAGCACCTCTTATACCTTTTGTCACCATATTTATTCCTTTTATTTTTTTAATCCGTTATACCAGTCGCGTGCGGACATTTCGCCTTTGCCTTCGGGTTTTACCCTGACAAGAAGAAGATTACAATCACCGCAGGCGACCTCTATACCATTTTTTGACACACTGCAAAACTCCCCGCAAGCACCACGTTTCTCCGGTGAGTTGACTACTTTTGTTTCCATAACTTTTATAATTTTACCGTCGTGAAGAAAATACGCACACGGGAATTTATAAATTCCGCGGACAAGGTTATGGATATCTTCAGCAGACTTATTCCAATCAATCAAAGTTTCATCTTTCGTAAGTTTGTTTGCCATACAAACACCGTCTTCAGATTGTTTTACAGGGGTAAGACTCCCGGCAACAAGGCCCAAGAGAGTATCTTCAATAAGTTTCGGCGACTCATCGCTTATTTTTTCAAACAAATCAACGCACGTCATATCATCAGGAATATCAATAACCTTCTGCAGACAAACATCCCCGCAGTCAAGCCCGAGTTCAGTAATCATTGTACAAATACCGGTCTGTTTATCACCGTTTATTATTGCACGTTGAATAGGGTTTGCACCGCGGTATTTAGGTAAAAGTGAAGCGTGAAGATTAATCGTTTCAAACTTTGGAATATCAAGAACCTCTTGCGACAAAATCTGCCCGAATGCAAAAGTAACAAAAAAGTCCGGCTCAAGTTTTTTCAACTCGTCCTGGATGTCTGGCTCTTTCCTTATTGATTTTGGTTGAAAAACAGGAAGTGCTTTTTCAAGCGCAAATTCTTTAAGCGGAGACATTGAAATTTTATGACCTCTTCCTGCCGGCTTGTCAGGCTGGGTAACAACGGCAAGCACGTCAACTTTATCAGAATTATACAGATACTCCAGAGACTTCAAAGCAATTACAGGAGTACCGAAAAAAACTATTTTAATTTTTTTCATCTTCTAACATTTTCTCCAATTCAGGTTCATCAAGAAGTTTATCCGGCTCAATCGGAGGCAGATCATATTTTTTCAAAATTTCATCAGCCTCAAAACGATTTGTACAATGGTCAATAAAAAGTATGCCGTCAAGATGATCATTTTCGTGTTGAATTGCATTTGCCATCAACTCACCGTCCTTAGCTTCAAGCACGAATGACTTGCCTTTTATATCAAGCGCCTTTACCATAATATTTTTATAACGGCGCACGCTTGTATAAGCTTCAGGAAAACTTAAACAGCCTTCCTGTCTAATCATAGCTCCTGACTTTTTGATAATTTTAGGGTTGATAAAAACAACAGGGTTGTATGGCTCGTCGTTCTTAGAAACATCAATTACAAATACACGGAGATTGACCCCGATTTGCGGAGCAGCAAGTCCTACGCCGTTATTTGTATACATTGTATCCAGCAAATCCTGTACAAGCTCCTGAATTTTTTTAGAAACTTTATGAACTTCTTTTGAGGGCTCACGCAAACTTTTTTCACCATATTTTAAAACTTTTCTTACAGCCATAATATACCTCTCATGGTCTATATTATACAATAAATCAAATCGCTATTGCAAATCAGCACAAACACATGTAAAATACATTAGGAGGTGCAAGTGAAACTGAATTATAACTATAATTTTTTCAACACGCAAAGACCTTATGACACGGGTGCAAAAGCATTCTGCACAATCCAAAGCCCAATAATTGGGACTGAAAATATTTTACCACAATTTACGCCTGACAAAACTATAATCTACACAAAAACAATGGCTAAATTACATTAATAAATTTATGCACCTGCGGGATTAGGCGAACCTTTATATGTCGGTCCAAAAACTTATCCAAAATTTGAGTGCAGAATTCAGGTGAAACAGACATAACGTTTTTCTTCATCATTGGCTGTAAAATCAAATCCAAATCATATTTTCTAGCAAGCAGACAACACCCATCAATTTCATCATCAGTAATTGTCTCATCAAAAACAATCTTTGCAAAACATTCTTTACCTATAGCGTGCTCGAAAAATTTGTCATGCAGCACATAGGAATTCTTTATGCCGGTTGAGCTTTCAAGCTTTATATCGGCAGAAATAATATCGACGTAAGGTTTAATTTTATCAAACTCTTTGTACAAAGTAGCATTAGTTTCGAGATAAATTTTGCGTCCGCGCATCATCGGGAGAAATTCCGCAAGGAAATCAGCCGACAAAAGCGGCTCGCCGCCTGTCAGCGAAACTGACGCTATAGTATCAAGATTAAACGCCTTTACCTTTTCAAAAAGTTCAGACGGCGTATATTCAACATAATCGGATTTTGAGGAAAATTCAGTATCACAATATCTGCAATTCAAATTGCAATCACAAAATCTGATAAAAAGCTGCTTTACACCGACATAAGGTCCTTCACCTTGTATAGATGCAAATATCTCTTTAATTTTTGCTTTTATCTGATTAGCCATGTTTAAATTTCTCTCTGATATCCGCTGAACAAGCTTTTTTTAATTTTTCATACAGCTTGATTTCATCATTACTCAAACTGTCCGGAATTTCAATAGTAACAGTCACAATGATATCGCCTTTTTTACCGTTTTTATCAAGCCCCTGCCCTGCCAGTCTGAATTTTTGACCGGAATGTGTACCCGGCGGAACCTTAAATTTCAAATTACCGTCAAATGCAGGAATTTCAACAGCTGCACCCAAAACAGCCTCAAACGGTGTAATCGGAACATTACACAATATATCAGCACCTTCATATTTCCAGAGAGAATCCTGTATAACTGATATTTTCAGATATAAATCACCGTTTTTTCCGCCATACAGCCCCGGATTACCTTCATTTGCAACTCGCAGCTTTGCACCGTTTTTTATATTCGGCGGAATTTTTACCGTAATCTTTTTGTGCTCTGAAATTTCACCGGTACCGTCACACTCGGCGCACTTTGTACCGTTGATAAATTTTCTGCCGCGGCAGCGCGGGCACATATAACTATGCAGAACATTTATAGTTCTCGATGAACCTTTTATGCTTTCTGCAATCGTAATAGAAATATCAGTATTTATATCAGTACCGTTAACCGGCGTTTTCTTCTCGCCTTTTGGCTTTTGTGTGTTTTTAGAAAATTCATCAAATATATCAGAAAAAATATTCTTTGAAGTTTTTGTTTTCCCCTTTTTGTTTTCCGAAAACTCTCCGGACTTGGTTGAATTTTGCTTGGGCTCTTCTGATTTTGAAGCTTTTGGCGGAGGTTTTACTTCCTGCTCGGGCTTTTTTGGGGGCGGTGCTTCTTCTTTTGCAGAAGTGGATTTGGATGATTTATTCACTGTTCTGTCTTCAAACTTTGGTTCCTTTGACTTTTTATAACCGGCGTAAGCTGACGAAGTCTGTGATTTATATGACTTGAAAAATCCATACAGAGTATTGTACTTGCTGCGCTTTACATTATCAGAAAGTGTCTCGTAAGCTTCTGTTATAAGTTTAAACTTAGCAACAGCCTCCTCACTGTTATTCACATCGGGATGATACTTCCTGGCAAGCTTCCTGTATGCGGACTTAATTTCCGCGACATCAGAATCCGGAGTAACACCCAATATTTCGTAATAATTTTTGCCATTATGTAACGCCATACACTTATAATAACTATTTTAAAGAAAATTTCAACTATTTTACAGGCGCGCAAATATCTTTTCTGTACTTCATACCGGCAAAATTTATCCCGCTTAAATTTTCATACATAAGCTCACGCGCCAGTGAAAGTGTCGATGCGGTACGGGTAATCACAAAAGACTTTCCTTTTTGAGTTATATATTCAAAATACTCATTTCTTTTAACATTGATAAACGAAATTTCAGAATCGCAGTCAGCACAATCAAGGCCTTTTATCACTTTTTCCTCCTGTCCTGCTGATGACACAAGGCATGAAACTCCTGATTTATTTTTAAGCCTGATAAAATCGTAATCGTCAGCAAAAGAACCTACAGCACAAGCAATGAAAAGCTGCACGATATCTTCATCAATTAAATCTAAGATAAGCGCTGCATCGTGCTCCTGGAAAAACGTTTTTAATCCTGTAATACAATACGAGCCGTCATCCCGCAAAACTGCATCAAGCCCCATAATACCGACATAAGGCGCCCCTGATTTTTCCAGTGAATTGACTATCCTTGATGCAACATCCTTCATCAAACCTGCAACCAGCTCTGAAGAAATCTTATAATCCGGAGCAAAAGCACCGGTTCCGCTTGTAAAAATTCCGCCGTCACCGTCAGAAGCAAATTTGTAATCTGCAACACACATAATAGGCAATACATTGTACCCGTCAGTAATTACGTAAAATGTAAAATCATGACCGTAAACATAATCCTCAAGAATAACTTTCTTTTCACCTCTGAAAAACAAATCGTCAATATAAGTCCTAGCCTCAGAAACATTAACGCAGGCAAATCTGTCAACAACTGCTTCGGAATTTTCATCGCACTTTATAATCAAAGGCATATTTGCTGTTTTTATATAATCATAAGCAAGCTGCTGCTTGTCAAAAATTGCAAACTTAGGTGTTGTAATTCTCTGTTTGTAAAGAAATTTTTTTGAAGCAGCTCTTGACACAAAAGCACTGGCACTCTGTTTTGACGGTGCAAAAATCATTTGTCCCGCACCATTGAACACACCTGCTATATCATTCTTAATCGCTATTTCAGAAACAACAACCGTCAAATCAATACCGTTTTCAACTGCAAATTCCAGAAGCAAATCAGGCTTATCTTCACGGATATCTGCAAGTTCAGCAATATCAGCAAATATAGCTTTGCCCGGTGCAGCATAAACTTTATCAACATTAGGGCAGCAGTTCAGCTTCTTTATAAGCGCATAAGCGCTTGCCGATGACCCTACAACCAAAATTTTCTTATTTTTAACTTCCATAAGAAAATTATACTACACAAAAAGAATGATTTTGTTAAGAAATATAACAATTTTATAAAAATTTGTGCTATAATAATGACAAAAGAAAAAAAATTATTAAATAGAAAATATAACAAGTGAGGGTTCAGTAAAATGGCAAGTTTAGTAAGTTTGTTGACTCAAGCATTATCACAAAGCAATAATATACAGGCGGCAAGTGCAGTCAGAGTAGCACCGGCATCAACAAGCCCCTACAGCAGAAATCCGTTTGTCAACTATAACGGCAACACTTACACAAACACATACGCCAAAAATAATCCGGTCCGCGGCGGATACTTTGCCGGTTACTATAACGGCAAACAAAATATTGTCGGACAAAGATTATTTATAGAAGTTTAATGCTAGTATAGTATATATGTGCAATGCTCCCGATTTTCGGGGGCTTTTTACTTTAAATAAATTTACAATATGTATTATATAAAAAATGTTTGTACTAATATAAGAAAGAAGTAATTCACAGCACCATGCTTTGAGTTAATTAATCGAAAAATTTATACGTTACGGAGAGTGTAAAAAAATATGAAAGTATTAATTTTAGCAGGCGGTCTCGGCACCAGATTAGGGGAAGAAACTGTATCAAAACCTAAGCCGATGGTAGAAATTGGCGGATATCCGATTTTGTGGCATATTATGAAAATATACTCACACTACGGGTTTAACGATTTTGTAATCCTTACCGGCTACAAATCACACATGATTAAAGACTACTTTGTACACTATTATCAAAGATACTCAGATTTAACAATAGATATGAAAACAAACACCATTGAACTCCACAAAATGAGAACAGAACCGTGGAAAGTCACAATGTTGTATACCGGTCAACAAACAATGACCGGCGGAAGAATTAAACGAGCAGAAGAGTATGTAGGAAACGAAAGATTTTTACTTACTTACGGCGACGGCGTAAGCGATATCAATCTTGAAGAATTACTCAAATCGCATAAAAATGCCGGAAAACTTATGACAATGACCGCAGTCCAGCCGTCAGGCCGTTTCGGTGCATTGAGCATTGACAGTACAAATTCAATCACATCATTCAAAGAAAAACCGCAAGGAGACGGCAACTGGATTAACGGAGGATTTTTCGTCTGCGAACCGGAAGTTTTCAGCTACATTTCAAACGATACAACAGAAATCTTTGAACGCAGACCACTTGAAAACATTGCAAATGACGGTCAGCTAAATGCTTACAAACACTCAGGTTTCTGGCGTCCGATGGACACTTTGAGAGATAAAATTGAACTTGACACTATGTGGCAGGAAGGTAACGCCCCCTGGAAACTGTGGAATAAACAAAATCAGTTTGTGACACTCGGGGGTAATATTTAATGGCTGAAGATGAAATATTGTTGACTGGAGCCACTGGATTGATAGGAAGAGAAGTCCTTTCTTTATTACTAAAAAATGATTTTAAAGTTTGTGCCATAGAACATACACAAAAAATTACACCACAAAATAATCTTGAAATTGCTCATGTCAATTTACTAGATAAAAATGCAGTAAAAAGATTTTTTGAAAATAAAAAATTTAAAAATTTAATCCACCTTGCCTGGTATGGTGATAAAAAAGTTCACTCTCACAACATAAATGTTGATTGGGTAGAAGCTTCACTAAATTTAGTACAAAATTTTATGCAAAAAGGCGGTAAAAAAATTCTAGTAGCAGGAAGTATTTCAGAATACGATTTTAGTTATGGATACTTCACTGAAAATATAACTCCGCTTAATAACAAAAGTTTATATGGCAAATCAAAAGCTGCATTGCATAATATATTAGAAACTTATTGTGCCAATAATGATATTGAATTCAAATGGGCTAGAATATTTAATTTATATGGCAAATACGAACGTCCTGATAGACTTATTTCTTATGTTATCAATGCAATGATTAATAATGAAGATGTAAAAGTTAGCACTTGCGAAAAATTTCAAGATTATCTCTATGCACAAGATGTTGCTTCTGCAATATTAACTCTATATGAAAGTTCTATACAGGGTGCAGTGAATATCTGTTCAGGTAAACCTGTTCAACTCAGATATATTGTAAATAAGATTGCAGAATTAACAGACTTCAAAGGGAACATCCTCTGGGGTGCAATACCTGCGGCGTTTGGGGACGAACTGGTCGTCGGCAACAATGAAAAATTAAAATCTATCGGCTGGCAGCCTAAATATTCGCTTGAAGAAGGCTTGCTGCAAACAATCAACTGGTGGAAACAACATAATAAGGAGATAGTTAATGTTTAATGATGTTTATAAAGGTAAAACCGTATTAGTCACAGGACATACAGGTTTTAAAGGTTCATGGCTTTCAATCTGGCTCACCATGCTCGGCGCAAATGTCGTAGGCTACGCGCTTGATCCGTATTCAGAAAGAGGAAACTACAAAGCTTCCCACCTTGAAAAACACCTTTTTGCAGATGTCAGAGGGGATGTCAGAGACAGTGACAAATTAGAAGAAACTATCGCAAAATATCAGCCGGAAATAATCTTCCACCTTGCAGCTCAAGCGCTGGTCAGAACAGCTTACGCAAACCCTAAATACACATACGAAACAAACGTCATGGGGTCATTAAATATTCTTGAAGCTGTCAGAAAATTTGACTGCGTAAAAACAGTAGTTATGATAACATCAGACAAATGCTACGAAAACGTAGAGCAAATCTGGGGTTACAAAGAAACCGACCGTATGGGCGGATATGACCCGTATTCATCATCCAAAGGATGCGCGGAACTTATGATATCTTCATACAGAAATTCATACTTTAACCCGAAAGATTACGCAAAACATGGTAAAGCAATAGCCTCTGTCCGTGCAGGGAACGTAATCGGCGGCGGCGACTGGTCTGATAACAGATTGGTTCCGGATTGTATAAGATATATTGAAGAAGGCAAAGATATTGAAATCAGAAGCCCGCAGGCAACACGTCCGTGGGAACACGTTATGGAACCGCTGTCCGGGTATTTGAGAGTAGGGCAAAAACTTATTGAAGAACCTGTCAAATACTCAGAAGGTTTCAACTTTGGCCCGCCGATTGAATGCAACAAAACAGTATGGGAAGTTGTGGAATATCTGGTTAAATACTATGGCAAGGGCAGAGTAGTAGATGTCTCGGAAGCTGAAAAAGTTCACGAAAATACACTTTTGAGCCTTGACGTTACAAAAGCATACAGAATGCTTAACTGGCAGGCAAAATTATCATTCCATGAAGCAATTGAATTCACTGTAGACTGGTACAAAGAAGCCTTGCACAATCCTGATATGTTTGAATATTGTATAAAACAAATAAAAGCTCATGCAGCAAAAGGATATCTATGGGAACAGTAATTTTAGGAAGCGGAATAACCGGAATATCTGCAGGGTACCATCTAAAAAATAAATCGAAAGATGTAGTTATTTACGAAAAAAATGACGATTGGGGAGGTCTCTGCGGGAATTTTACCATCAACGGATTCCGTTTTGATAAATTTGTACATTTTTCATTTGCTACAGATGAATATATTGTAAATCTATTTAAAAAATCAGCAGATATGTATGAACATATCCCGTTTCCATCAAATTATTACAAGGGTATCTGGCTAAGACATCCGGCTCAAAACAATTTGGCACCACTATCTTCAAATGAAAAAACTGAAATTATATGTGACTTTGTTGCTCGACCTATTAAAAAACTTGAAGAAATAAAAGATTACGAGGAATGGCTTAGAGTCCAATACGGAAACTACTTTGCTGAAAACTTTCCTCTGAAATATACGCGAAAATATTGGGGCGTAGAAGCAAAAGAACTGGAAACAAAATGGGTTGGTAAAAGAATGTATACCCCTGAGCTAAAACAAGTTTTAAAAGGAGCATTTGAAACACAGGATGAATGTTTTTATTACGCAAAAGTAATGAAATACCCTAAAAAAGGGGGATTTCGTTCAATATTGAACAACTGCCGCGAGGGGCTGGATATAAGATTTAACAAAGAAGTTGTACACATTGACACAACAAATAAAATAATTGAATTTAAAGACGGAACAACTGCGGAGTACACGAGATTAATCTCCAGCCTGCCGCTGCCGGAGATAGTCAAAATGCTTGACAACGTACCGGAAGATGTCAAAAAGGCAGCAGAAAATCTTATGCACACATCAGGGTATATGGTGTCATTAGGGTTTAACAAACCTGATATAGCAAAGCATTTGTGGTTCTACATATATGATGAGGACATTTTAGCAAGCCGCGTATACAGCCCGAATTTAAAATCTCCTGACAATGTCCCGGAAGGCTGCAGTTCTTTACAGGCAGAAATTTTCTTTTCAAACAAAGCCAAAATTCCGGCTGCTGATAAAGTATTGGAAAACACAATTAATAAGCTGATAGAAATGGGCATATTCAAAGAAGAAGATTTAATTGTAAAAGATATAAGGTTTGAAAAATATGCAAACGTAATCTTTGACAAAGATATATATAAGAATAGAGCCCTGGTACTGAAATATATACAAGAGCAAGGTATAGAAAGTATCGGACGTTTTGGCAAATGGGAATACATGTGGACCCACCAGGCTTTTGATGAAGGTCGAAAACTTTAATGTTGTTTTTAATATAAGGATTTAAGATAGGTGAAAGAAAAACAAGTATTTTTAACAGGCGGAACAGGATTAATAGGAAAAGAAACTATACCTTTTTTAAAAGAAAATGGTTTTGATATCTATGCACTAACCTTGGGGGATGAATCTGACACAAAAGATATTAAATATATAAAGGCAAATTTATTTGATAAAACAGAAATTGATAATATACTACATCAGATAAAACCTGAATATTTACTTCATTTTGCCTGGTTAAGCACCGGATTATTTAATGATAACAGCAATTTTGATTTTTTAACGGCTTCAATTGATTTGCTGAAATCATTTGTTAAAAATGGAGGGAAGCGAGCTGTTATGGCGGGCACTTACGCTGAATACGGCTATCATAATGAAACTTTAACAGAAACAATGCCAGCAGAACCAATAAACATATACAGCAAGTGCAAAGATTTTGTACATCAAATATCAGAACTGTACTGCCAAAATAATAATGTATCTTTTGGTTGGGGAAGGATTTTTTCCGCATTTGGTAAAGAAAAGGATCCAAGACGTCTGACTTCTGATGTAATTAATCATTTATTAGCTGATGAAGAAGTAGTCATCCGAAGCGGAAGCCTAATACGCGATTATATTTACGCAAAAGATATAGCCGCAGCATTTGTAAAATTTTTAGATAGCAGCGTTGAAGGTACCGTCAACATTTGTACTGGTAAAGAAATGAGCATTCACGACTATGTAATGACCATAGCCCAATTGATGGGAAAAGAAAATTTAGTAAGATTTAATGAACAGGCAAGCCCGCAGCAACAACGAGTTGTCGGATGTTCCAAAAGATTAAATCATGAAGTTGGATATACACCCAAATATTCAATAAAAGAAGCTCTAAATGAAGTTTTGGAGAGTTACAGAGGGAATACACATGAATAACTCCGCAGAAAAAATTCCAGTATTTTTTCATACCAGTGATGAATTCTGTCCCTATATGTGTGTAGCTATAGCCAGCATATTGTATAACACGAAATCTTTTATTGATTTTTATATAATTGAAACAGGTGTATCAAATTTCAATAAAAAATTAATAGCAAGTCTGAAAGAAAAATTTTCTAATTTCAATATAAATTGGATATCTTTTGAATACAACAACATATTTAAAAGAGAATACTTTGAAAATCTGAACGGGAATGATAAAGGCAAACCTTGGCCCGGAATTCACGCTTTTTGCACACCATTTATGCCACTACTTGTTGATACCAGCATAGACAAACTAATTTATCTGGATTCAGATATAATTTTACTTGATGATATTAAACTTTTTTACGAGCATGATATAACAGACTACTACCTCGGCGCGATACCAGATGTTGTAGTACCATTAATAAACACTAGTAAAATATCTGCAATGAATTCCTATATAAACAAACACGACTTTGGTATATACTTTAACGCCGGCGTGCTGTTACTCAATGCAAAAAAATTCAGGGAAGAAAATATCATTGATAAATATTTTCAAATAGCGCAAACAGAAACCGTTAGTGTTTGCGATCAGGATATATTAAACAGACTGTTTCAAAATAGCAAATACAAAAAACTTGACCAGCGTTTCAATGTAATCTTCCAACCCTCACAAAAATTACTGGACGAAAAAGGATTTAATATAAATAAAGAATACTTCGCTACAGCACAACAAAATGCAATAATCAGACATTTTGCAAACAACAAACCATGGTTTTCAACAACAGAAAACTGGGAGAATTCCCCATTATCTAATTTTAAAGACTGGTGGTTTTTCGCGCAGATGACACCATTTTATGATGGATTAACTAAAGAATTAATGTTTAAATTGCATCAAAATTCAAATTATATTCCATATTCTGCTTATATATTTATAATATTAAAATATTGGAAATATGCAATTTTATCAATGTTGACAACAGGTAAAAAAAAATACAGGTATAACTCTAAAAAAGAATACTGGTATCAAAAAAAATCAATATGTAAAAAACTATGAATGAAGAAAAATAGAACAAAGGAGAAAAAGAATATGTCTAAACCTGTAGTAATAGCAGAAATTGGCTGTAATCACAAAGGTGATATGGCCATTGCTCATAAAATGATTAAACTTTTAGGAACGTTCAAATTATTAAACGAAAATTCCTATATTGACATTGTTAAATTTCAAAAAAGAACTAATAAAGAACTACTGACACCGGAAGAATACAATGCACCGCACCCGAATCCGGCAAACAGTTACGGCAAAACATACGGCGAACACAGAGAATTTTTGGAATTTAACCTTGAACAAAACCTTCAATTAAAACAATGGTGCGAAGAAGAAGGTCTGATTTATTCAACTTCAACATGGGATTTGACTGCCGCAAAAGAAATCGTTTCGCTTAATCCAAAACTTATCAAGGTACCCTCAGCCAGCAATCTGAACTTTGATATGCTTGAATATCTCAGAGAGAACTATACAGGCGATGTACACCTTTCTTTCGGGATGACAACTCACAAAGAAGAACAAAAAATTATTGATTTCTTTAAAGCAAAAAACCGAGCTAAAGACTTAGTAATTTATGCCTGCACTTCCGGATATCCGGTGCCGTTTGAAGATATCTGCCTGCGTGAAATTACCAGACTTAAAGAAACTTACGGCAATGACGTCAAAGCAATCGGATTTTCCGGTCACCACCTCGGTATTGCTGTTGATATCGCGGCTCTTGCACTGGGGGCTACATATTTTGAACGCCACTTCACCCTTGACAGAACCTGGAAAGGAACAGACCACGCAGCAAGTCTGGAGCCGCAAGGGCTGCAAAAATTGGCGCGTGACCTCAGACAAACCTATCTGGCTCTTCAATACAAACCTAAAGAAATACTTGATATTGAAGAAGTTCAACGTAAAAAATTAAAAAGATTGTTGGAGAATGTGTAAATGAATATTGCATTTATACCAGTCAGAGGCGGCAGTAAATCTATTCCGCTAAAAAATATTAAAAATTTAGCAGGAAAACCTCTGGTTTATTGGACTGCAAATGCCGCCAATAATGCTTCTTGTATCGATAAGGTAATTATTGCAACTGATAGCGAAGAAATTAAACGTGTAGTTAATGAATTTAAATTACCTAAAGTTGAAATATACAACAGAAATTCACAAAATGCGCAGGATACTTCTTCTACAGAAAGTGTTATGCTCGAATATATTGAGTTTGCAAAACTTCCTCCAGATGACTTTTTCTTTCTTATTCAGGCTACATCTCCTCTTTTAAAAACAAAACATATTGAAAATATGTTTAATAAATTTATTTTAGATAAAGCAGATTCTGCGCTTTCTTGTGTTAGAAATAAAAGATTTTATTGGACAGAAGGTGGAGTACCTGTAAATTATGATTTTAGAAACCGTCCCCGACGTCAGGATTTTAAAGGTTTAATGATGGAGAACGGTGCTTGCTATATTAATTCAGTTTCTAATATAATAAGAGATAAAAATAGATTATCCGGTAAGATATCTGTGTATGAAATGCCAGAATACACCGCTGTTGAAATTGATGAACCTGATGACTTTTTATTGATAGAAAAATTAATGGAGCGGCATATTGATGACAATTAAGCTATTTGCAACAGATGTAGACGGAACAATGACAGATGCCTGCATGTATTACGCAGAAAACGGCATTGAACTAAAAAAATTCAATTTTCGTGACGGCATGGGGTTTAAGTTATTGCGCGAGGCCGGTATAAAAACTGCAATAATTACATCTGAAAATACTGCTATTGTCAAAAAACGAGCTGACAAATTAAAAGTAGATTATCTATCCATGGGCACCTGGACAAAACTTGACTTTGTAAAAGATATTTGCAAAAATTTGAATATATCATTAGATGAGGTTGCTTATATCGGTGATGACATAAACGATATTGAATTGCTAAACGCAGTTAAATACAAAGCTTGCCCGCACGATGCCGTTAAAAAGGTTAAAGAAATAAAAGATATTATCATACTGGAAAACAAAGGCGGAGACGGTGCAGTAAGAGAATTTATTGAGTTACTATTAAATAATGAATTAAATTAAAATGACAAATACACTTATTGGCAAAATCAAACAAACACAGGCATATGTAAACTATTCGCGGATGTGGCCGTATGTGAAGCCATACTGGTTCAGAGCGCTTATGGCAGTACTCATTTGTATTCCGATTGGATCGCTCGACGCTGTCATTGCGCTTGCGCTTAAACCTTATATGGACTTGGTTATGGTCGAAAAAACCGTCCAATCTCCATGGTACATTCCTTTTGGCATCGTCGCGTTTACCTGTATTCAAGGTATGCTCAATTACCTTGCAACTTACCTAAACACTTGGGTCGGCGGTAAAATTACCAATGACCTTAAATTCAATCTGTTCAAAAAAATGCTCACCTTTGAAACGGCCTACTTTGACAGAAAAAAATCCGGCGATATAGTATACAGGTTCAACAATGACGCTGACACAGCCTGCGCTGGGCTTCTTGATAACCTTAAAACATTTGTTTCAAGATTATTTTCATCAATTTCACTTGTATGTGTACTGATTTATAACTCGTGGCAGCTTGCAATTATTGCAATTGTCGTGCTTGGCTGCGCGTTTCTGCCGCTTGCAAAAATCAGAGAACGTATCAAAAGTGTTATGGATAAATCTGTCGCCGCAGGTTCTACTATTATCACCGCTTATAACGAAGCTTTTGCCGGCAATAAAACCATCACTTCATATAACTTAGATACTTATCAGGAAAAGAAATTCAAGAACAACCTGAACAACATTTTCAGCCTGAAAATAAAAATGATTCAAAGAACAAGCTGGCTTTCTCCGATGATGCACGTAATCGTGTCAGTCGGCATCGGGCTAGCTATCGGCTACGGTTCGCACTTGATTCTTACAAAACAGATTACCAGCGGTAACTTTGTTTCATTCATTACTGCGCTGATTATGCTTTACACACCGATTAAAAATCTCGGCAACAACTTTAACGCAGTTCAATTCTCATTTATGGCAATTGAACGTGTGTTTAACGTTCTTGACGCAAAACCTGCAATTAAGGACAAACCGGAAGCAGTTGCATTAAAAGGCGTACAAGACAGCATTATATTTGACCACGTTAATTTTGAATACATCAAAAATAAGCCTGTACTCAAAGATATTAATTTATCAGTAAATGCAGGCGAGACTATTGCTCTGGTCGGAAATTCCGGCGGCGGCAAGTCAACAATTGTAAGCCTTATTCCGAGATTTTACGACGTAAAATCCGGCGCAATTAAAATTGACGGGATTGATATAAGAGATTATACGCTAAAATCATTAAGAGCCAACATTTCAGTCGTATTTCAGGATAACTTTTTGTTTTCCGGAACAATTAAGGAAAATATCCTTTTAGGAAAACAAAACGCAACTGATGAAGAAATCAATAAGGCACTAGAGATGGCGTATCTTGATGAATTTGTAAAAACGCTTAAAGACGGCATTAACACATACATCGGAGAACGCGGGATATTGCTTTCAGGCGGTCAAAAACAGCGTGTTGCGATAGCACGTGCGTTTATCAAGAACGCGCCGATAGTAATTCTTGACGAAGCAACGAGCGCACTCGACAACAAATCAGAAGCTATTGTTCAAAAAGCAATCGACAACTTGATGAAAGACAAAACAGTATTTGTAATTGCGCACAGGCTGTCAACCGTACAAAATGCGCACAGAATTGCCGTAATCAATGAAGGCAAACTTGCAGAACTCGGTTCGCACGATGAATTAATGCAAATCGAAAACGGTTTATACAAAAACCTTTATAACATGCAGTTTAAGAAACAAGAGGTTGCGGTGTAATGGGAAATATAGCAGAAATATTGAATATTAAGCCATACGACACCGCAAGCAAGCAAGCAAGCAAGCAAGCAAGCAAGCAAGCAAGCAAGCAAGCAATTATGGCAATAATTTAGAAATACAACATCATTTAAGTGATGTAAATTCACGTCCTTGTACAAAATGTACAAGGACTTTTTGTGCTGGAAAAAATTATGGGGAGTAAAAAAATGAAAAAAGATAAAATAGTTGTTACCGGAATTTATACAAACAGTTACAAAGACGTTGTTAATTTGCAGATACACAGTTGTAAAGATGATTATAAATTTGATTACAGATATATAACAGATGAAGAATGGCAAAACGCGAAAACATCAAAAGATTTTGCATTCTGGGGTGGAAACATTATAAAAACGCAGCTTGTAATAGACAAAATTAAGGAAAACTTTGGGGGCATCCTACTTGTATGCGATGCGGATTTAATATTTTTAAAACCGACTGAAAAACAAATAAGAAAAGAGTTAAAACATTTTGATACATTATTTTTACAGGAAAGATTTGATAAAAAACATCAATATGAAAAAGCAAAAGCCAATATAAATATAGGTTTTGTAGCGATAAAATGCAACGAAAGGAATTTGAATTTCTGGGAAGAAGTACAAGCAAAAACACAGCAAACACACGGATGGGATCAGGAAATAGCCAATGAAATATTACTTAATAAAAACTATAACTTAAAATGGAAACATTTTTCTCAAAAATTTGCAAACGGAAACGATATTAACAGAAAAAATATCAAAAAAGTTTTTATCGGAACGTCATGCGGCACTATTGCAACAAGAAACAAATTGACTAAAGTTGAATATTTGCAAAGATTAATAAAATATTCAAACAGTAAGAGCAACGAATGGTTTGACGGACAAATCTCTGCAAAGAAAAACAAACCTCTTGAATACATTTTCTCCGTCAAAAATACTCCGGACAAAAAACATAAAATTCTTACTTTTGTTGGCATAAAGATAAAACTAAAAAACAATAAATTTATACATCCGGAAACAGTACAGAATAACACTTACAAAAACTTATACTATCTGCAAAAAAGTAACATTCAAGCTGCAGCATTACACCCAAAAACTTTTGGAGAATACAGAAATAAGTATAACAATAAAAAAATTGTGATTTTAGGTTGTGGTCCAACTCTAAAATATTATTCCCAAATTTCTGAGGCAATACATATTGGTGTGAATAGAGCGTTCTTTATCGATAATATAAAGCTGGATTATTTGTTTATACAAGATAAACTTGAACACGATATGGATAGAGCAAATGAATATCAGGCAAATCATTGTCAAAAATTTTACGGAATAATTCCAGAACTACGATTTTTGGATGCTAAAAAAGACATTTTGCCAGTAAGCAATCAGGATATATGCGCAGCAAATGCAAAAGTATACATATTAGAAGACGCTGTTTGCAAAAATTGGGCAAATAATCTTGAGATAGAACCTATTGGAGACTGGTGCGGTTGTATTTTTTCTGCATTACAGTTTGCACTATATACAAACCCGAAAGAAATTTACCTAGTCGGTTGTGATTGCAATTCCTCCGGTCATTTTTACAATGAAAAACCAAGTATATTTCCAAATAAAAGTCTTAGACTGAATTATCAGAAAAAATACTGGATTCGTGCCAAGCAGATTCTTGAATATCGCTATCCTAAAACAAAAGTTATTTCAATTAATCCGGTTGGTTTACGCGGGCTATTTAAGGATGTTTACACGCAGAGCTATGTCGACGCGCATCCGGAATTAAAAAACGAAAATATCGAAATACTAAAGCCGGAACTTTGTGAAACTGCACTACACAATTAGGGAGGAAGAGTAAAAATGAACAACAAATATAAAAGAATAATATTTTATGCATACCGTGATGATAGAGGCCCTCTCGGAGGCCCGGGCGGTGTGCTTTACCTCCAAAACAGAATTCTAGGGACTAAATTTGAAGGAATACCTATCAAATACCGTTTCCGGAGTAAAAAGAAACTCTTCCGACAGAGAATAAAAAGTGTTTACAAAGGCGCAATTCTTCAAATCTTTGCTAATGAATTATTCAAATCTGACACATATTATATTTGCAATGAAATAGGCACAGCGTTTGCACTCGCACTGCTGAAACGTGACTACTCGCTTATTTATCATCAGCAGGGCCCGATTGTTGAAGAACTTACAAATTTCGGCGTGAACTTCAAACTGTTAAGGAAACCGGCGCTCAAGATTATTGAAAGAATTGCATTCAAAAACGCAAAATCCGTTCATTTTCCGTCTAAAGGCGCAGAAAATATGTATTTCAACAGTCCTTTTCGCACATGCAACAGAGACGAAGTAAATGTTGGAAAAGTTCTGCATAATACAATCGACATAAAAAAATACCCGGCATTTATAGAAAAAGACCCGTCAAAATTAACTTTCCTTTCTGTCGGCACACTAACTACCGCAAAAGGGCAGGATTTGTCGCTTGATTTTATGGATGACCTTCTCAAAAAATGCAATAAACCAATAAGGTACATCGTTGTCGGGGTCGGACCGCTTAGAGCGCAGATAGTCAATAAAGGAAGCGAACTGCAAAACAAATACCCGAACTTTGAATTTATTTACCGCGACAGACTTCCGCATAATGAGATTATGCGCCTGAACGAAATTTCAGACATTTATCTTATGATGCACAGAATTTCAATATTTGATCTTGCAACACTTGAAGCAATGAGTAAATCCAGCGCAGTAATTCTATCAGATGTCGGCGGCAATAGTGATTTCAATGTTGAAGATAACATCATACTGGTTAATCCGAATAACTATACATCTGCCATTGATAAATTCTTAAATTCTGATATAGAACAGTTGAAAGAGAAAAACAAAGAGGTATTTGACAAATATTTTTCTAACGCAGCATTCAAAAATTCTTATCTTGAACTACTGGAAAATATTATTAAATAACCAATTTAGAGACTTATATAGCAAATTTCACTAATAATCGCTAAAATTGTCACCCTGAATTTGTTTGACAGCTGAAAAATGTCCGTTTTCCGTAGGGGAAGTGTTGGCAAGTTTTTTACACGGTAAGATCCTGAACAGCTCGAAAATCTCGTTTTAATAAAAAACGGATTTTCTACGCTTTCAGGATGACAGCAAACGTAACGTTTGCATCATGTTTGCACGTCACCCTGAACTTGGTTGACTGCTTTTTCCAAAATCTTTGATTTTGTGAAAAATGTCCGGTTTCCCGCAGGGTCTTATATTGTGAAAAAATATATACCCTCAATTTACGACTTGACAAAGACTGCAAACATAATTATCATAAAGTTAGTCAAAACTAACAAAAGGTATATTATGCAAATTTTGTCAATCAATCCTTATAGTATTTATACAAAGAAGGCAATGCCGACAAAACGTCAGCAGCCGGCGTTTACAGCTTGTGAAGACAAAGACTGTCTGCAAAAGCAGATATCGGATTTAAGGGTCTTTAACCATCATATTTATGAATACAAAAAGGGCTTGCGCAGACTTATTCTCACAACTGAAAAAGGCGAGTATCAAGAGACTATACAAAACAGACTTGAACACGAAAAAATTCCGTATTTGATTAATCCTGTAGGTAACGGCAAGATTAACGTATTTTTCGGTGATGAACGCTGCGTAAAAGTTGCCGCGACACTTAATCCAAAGTTAAACAAATTGACAGCTGAACAGGATTTTATATTAGGAATTATGCTCGGTTATGACCGGGTTATGCAGTGCGAAAGATACCTGAAATTCAAGGAAAAAGAAAAAATTTTGAACAACACGCGCTGACTAATCTTTACAAATCGTGTTTAGATAATCTTCAGTAAGTTTCAGCCTGATTTTTCTGTCCGGTATTAATTTTTGCATAGCTTTTAATGTAGAAATAACACCGTCACCGGAAACTTTCAGTTTGCACAAATCTTCCACAGCATCCTGCCACAAAATTCTGTCGTAACTGCAAGTACCTATTTCGAGATTATGTTTCATACCGGCTAATATGATTTTCTTAAAAAGTTCTTTTCTCGGAGCTTCAGCTTCCTTACTATACGGATAAAAACTGTCTTTGCTCATCTTTGAGAGAAACAAGCTCAACATCTCTGCCATTGAATTTGGATTTTTAATTGAGGTTGTAGAAATTTCATCAGTAATTCTCAAGGTGCTGCCTACAAGCACAAAATTATTCGGATTTTGAAAATCAAAAGTATAATTGTTGCCCCGATGCCCCATTTTATTCAAAGTATCGAAATCTTTCGCCAGTGCGTCAAAAGCTCTTTGCGGCAGAGTTGCAAACTTTGGAAGGTAGATTTTTTCATAATAAAATTTTCTCTCATCATCTGCACTACGCATCAACATTCCTGACGGGATTCCAACCTGAATGTGGTGTCCTGATGATGATACATTTTTTAGAACAGACGCGTCACAGAACTTTGCGACAGGCTCGCCGTAATAAGTCTTTAAACCTGCAAATTTTCTCTTAGGTATTTTTTCGAAAACAAAATGACAAACCGCCGTATAAGGCAGTTTCAGAGCATATTTGTTATCAATACTATAAACCCGTCCCTGAAAGCCGGAGCCTAAAAATCCGTCAACCATATTCAGATGTTTGGCTAAAAATTCATTAAACATTGAAGTAAGCTTTACAGATTCTTTTTTAGAAACTCTGTGCTTATCCAAAACAACATCAAGTTCTTTTGAAAAATCACAGCGCCTCACGCCGGTGAAAGTTAAACCATTTATAGGCTTTGCAGAATTTTGGTAAAAGTTATTATTTGAATTTATTGAAGAGATGAACATACGAGAGCTAAAACAGGTGAAGAATTTTTTTTGCCGAATCAACCTGAATTATTACGTTATATTTCAATTTAGTTGACTGTAAATTTTTCTCGGAATAATATGAAAAAGTGGTATTAAGGAGAGTTTATATGTCTGCAAATTCTAATGAACTGAACATCAGATTGAATGAAAATTCAAAAATGAAAAAGTTTTTTATACTTTTAGTAATGGTTCTTCTGTTGTTAATTCCTATAGGCTTCTGGTTTGGAATAATAAAAGACAGGGAAGCTTACAAAAATGAAGCAATGCGGGACATCGCGTCAGCCTGGGGTGATGCACAGGTATTCAGCAGTCCTGTGATGTACTTTGAACAGAAAAAAGATAAAACAACAGAAAATGTGTATCTTACCTTAAACGACTACAACGTTGATGCAAAAATTACAACAGAAATTCGCAAAAAGGGGATATTCAAAGTACCGGTATACACAGCAGAAGTAACGCTGAAAGGTGACTTTACACATAATAATATAAATATTACCGGCAAAGATATAACAACATCATTTCAGGTGACAGATTCTATCGGGTTTACGGAAGAACCGAAATTCAAAATAAATAATGCGCCGGAAGTTATTGCACAAGATACAAAATACACAACAAAACTAAAAAATCCGGGCGACAAAATACAGTTTGAAATAAGCTACAAAATTCGCGGACTGAATGAGTTGTTCGTGAATCTCGACGGACAGATAAATAATGTAAATATTAGCGGCAACTGGGCAGACCCGAGCTTTACCGGAAACTTTCTGCCTTCAGAAAGAGAAGTTACAAATGAAGGTTTTAGCGCAAAATGGAGAGTTCCTAAAGTTGCGACCACTAATGTAGCGCCAGTAAATCCTGATACTGTTACTAAATACACTTACAACGACGCTGCCGGAAATGTGGCAAAAGCCGGCGTTACATTACTTATGCCGGTAGACAGCTACAGAATGACGGAAAGAGCTTTGAAATATGCCTTTTTATTCATAACTTTGACATTTCTTACCTATTTTATATTTGAACTCACAGACAAGAGCAAAAAGAAAATTCATCCGCTTCAATATTTGCTTCTCGGGGGCGCAATGCTGATATTTTATCTGCTTTTAGTATCAATATCGGAATTTGCACCGTTTGCTGCGGCATACATAATATCATCACTGATGACTATAGGCTTAATCAGCACTTACACGCACTGTGTAATAACAAAACGGCAAAATGCCAGATTTTCTGCAACAGTTACCGCGTTGTTAGTATTGCTATATACATTTTTATACATACTTCTGCAACTGCAAGACCTTGCGCTGCTTCTCGGCAGTCTTGCATTATTCCTGATAATCGCACTCATTATGTACGCAACAAGAAATGTTGACTGGTATAATGAAAATTAACACACAAAAAAAGGAGGTCTCTTATGAACATTTCAAAAATCAGCATGGTTAAATTCGGCAATTACCATCAAAACCCGCATCCTCAAGACATTCGTGCACCTTTTTACCAAAAAAGTGACTCAGAAAAACTGAACATAATATACGATATGCTTATGGATGTCAGGTTGAATCAGGAAAACACCGCTGACACATTGACTCGTAATCAACAGTCCATGCACCTGTTCAACTGCCGCGCTTTCCAATATCTGACAAGTAATGACATCCCAATGGAAAGAAAACACGAGATGATTACTGACACATTTGAGCATAACAGAATCGGTATAATTCCAAGCATGGATGTCAGACACGATTACTAATAATTAAAATATAGCTAAATAAAACGGGCTGAAGTAAGAAGTCTCAGCCCGTTTTGTTGTAAAATAATATCTTTTAACTTTCGTTTACAATAAAAGTTAATTAAATTTGTATGTGATACCATGGGAATATGAGTACACAATATGTTCCATTACACTTACACAGTGAATACTCTTTGCTGGACGGGGCTATAAAAGTAAAACAGTTATGCGAATTTGCCAAAGAAAATAACATGCCGGCAGTTGCAATAACAGACCACGGCGTAATGTATTCGGCTATTGAATTCTATAGAACAGCAAAAGAACTCGGGATAAAATCAATTATCGGGTGTGAATTTTATGTTCACGATGCAGATATCCACGAAAAAAATCCACACGATAACCCGCTTTATCACCTTGTACTTCTTGCAAAAGACAAAGACGGATATATGAACCTTGTCAAGCTGGTTTCAATTGCGCACTGTGAAGGAATGTATTATAAACCGCGTATCAATTTTGAACTATTGCAAAAGTATTCAAAAGGACTGATATGCTGCTCAGCCTGCCTTGGCGGCGAAGTTCTCCAAAATTTGTTAAAAAATGATTACGAAGCAGCTAAAGCAACTGCTAAAAAATATCAAGACCTTTTCGGGGAAGATTACTACATTGAGCTCCAAGATCATGGATTGGATGAGCAAAAGCGGACAAATCCGGATTTAATCAAAATTGCACAGGAACTCGGGATAAAAATGGTCATTACAAATGACTCGCACTACCTGAAAAGAGAAGATGCCGACTGGCATGATACCCTTCTATGCCTTCAAACAAATGCTCTCAAAAGCGACACTAACAGATTTCACTTTCCGAACAATGAATTTTACGTAAAAACACCTGTAGAGCTAAGAGATTCCTTTAAGTGGATGGACAGCGCGATGTTCGACGAATGTATCCAAAACACCGTCGAAGTCGCAGAAAAATGCCATCTGATACTGGAAATGGGAAAATCACCTCTGCCGCACTATGAAGTACCGGCAGGACACACTGCGGAAACTTATCTTAACTATGTCGTGCATCAAGGTTTAAAAGACCGCTACGGCGACGTACCGCAGGAAATTGAAGACCGTGTTAAATACGAACTAGGTATTATTGAGCAGATGGGATTTTCTGCATACTTTTTGATTACGTGGGATTTTGTACACTTTGCTAAAACACACGATATCCCGGTCGGGCCAGGCAGAGGCTCTGCGGCAGGTTCTGTTGTTGCTTATGCGCTCGGGATTACGGAACTTGACCCGATTAAGCACAATCTATTGTTCGAAAGATTTTTGAACCCTGAACGCTACAGCATGCCTGATGTCGATATTGACTTTTGTATTGAACGCCGGGGTGAAGTTATTGATTATGTTGCTAAAAAATACGGCGAAGACAAAGTCTGCCAGATTATAACATTTGGCACATACGCGGCGAAAGCCGCTATGAAAGGGGTTGCAAGAGTATTTGACATACCTTATGCAAAAAGTAACCAGCTTGCATCACTAATTCCGAACGAACCCAAAACACATATTGACGATGCGTTGCAGGAAGGTATGGAACTTAAAAAACTCTACGATGAAGACCCTGAAGTTAAAAAGCTCGTTGATATGGCAAAAGCTATTGAGGGGATTAAAAACAACACCGGCACACACGCTGCCGGCGTAATCATTGCCCACAAACCGCTCAACGAAATTGTTCCTGTCCAGCCATCAAAAGACGGTATTATTGTTACTGAATACCCTATGGCTGATTTGGAAAAACTGGGGCTTTTAAAAATGGACTTTCTTGGCTTGCGTAACCTCACAATGATTACCAAGACAATGAAACTAATTAAAAAACGCCGCGGCATTGACTTTGACATAAACAAAATTCCACTGGATGACAAACCTACCTATGATATGCTTATCGCAGGAGACACTGACGGTGTATTCCAGTTGGAATCAGCCGGGATGAAAAGGCTTGTTAAAGATTTACAGCCGGATGTTTTTGAAGATTTGGGCGCTCTTGTTGCACTGTTCCGTCCGGGACCGCTGGAATCCGGCATGGTCAAAGACTTTGTAGAACGTAAACACGGACGCCAGGAGATTAAATACGCACACCCTAGCCTTGAACCGGTTCTGAAAGATACCTACGGAACTATCGTATATCAAGAACAAATTATGCAGGTGTTCCAGGTGCTGGCGGATTACACCCTCGGTCAAGCCGATATGGTTCGCCGTATGATGGGTAAGAAAAAGCTCGACGAAATGGCTCAGCAAAAAGGCAAATTTGTCGAAGGCGCAGGACGCCACGGAATGGCAGCAAAAGATGCAGAGGCACTATTTGAACAGATTGAAAAATTTGCGTCATACTGCTTTAACCGGTCACACTCAGCGGCTTACGCTTTTGTTGCATATCAGACAGCATACCTCAAATGCCACTACAAAGTTGAATATCTTGCCTGCCTGTTATCAAGCGTTGCGGGAGATCAGGAAAAAACACAGCTCTACATTGAAGAAGCTCAGAAAAACGGCATAAAAGTTATGGCGCCTGATATCAACAAGTCCTACTCTGAATTTACACCTGACGGAAACGATATACGCTTCGGTCTTTCTGCTATAAAACAGGTCGGTGAAGGCGTTATTGACGCTATCATAAAAGAAAGAGAAGAGCACGGAGAATATAAATCAATTTACGACTATTGCACGCGTCTTGATATCAAATGCAGCAACAAACGCGTACTTGAAGGTCTGATTAAAGCCGGCGCATTTTCTAACATAGAAAAAAGCAGAAAACAACTGCTTGATAATCTGGAATACATAATCGCAACAGCCGCAAAAGAAGCAAAAGAAAAAGAACTCGGACAAGTTAGTCTTTTTGCGGGATTGCAGGACAATGCAGACTTTGCGGGTTCACAATTCCAGCTTGCCGGCAGCGATGAAGAATACGACCAGAGACAAATTCAATTGTTTGAAAAAGAATTTCTCGGGTTCTACGTAACCAGCCACCCGCTATCAACAATAAGGGATAAACTGCCTTTTTTAATGACGCATAAGATATCAGAAATTTCAGAAACTCCTAACGACAAATACGTCACAATCTGCGGGCTTGTTACGGCGGTAAAACAAATCCCGACCAAAAAAGATCCGACAAAATTCATAAGATTTTCTACAATAGAAGATTTGACCGGCAAGATTGATACCATTTGCTTTAACGGAAAAATCGCAGAGTTTGGTGATATGCTCCAAACCGAACAGAGAGTAATTGTATCAGGCAAAGTTAACCGCCGTTCTGAAGAAGAAGCACCTGGCATTATAGTTGAAAACGTCAAAACCGTTGACAATTCAAACATATTCACAATTGAGCTGAAAGATGAATTTAAGTACGAAGAACTTGTTATGCTCAAAGAAATGCTCTGTTCATCAAAAGGCTCTGACCCGGTTATGATTAAGATGGATGACCCGACAGGTCCTGTCAAAATTTTGTGTTCTTCAATTCTGTGGGTTAATTCAACCAACGACCTTGTCAATAAACTAAAAAGACAATTCCCTGACAGACTTGAAATTACCATTAAATCACTTGACAGCAATATAAACTAAGTGGGATAATCAATGTATGTTTAAATATTACGGTAAGCTTACACCATATTTATTTTTGATACCGGCGGGCGTTGTTTTAATCATATTCTTTTTTATACCGTTTTTTCAAACGATATTGCTGAGTTTTCAAGATTACTCAAACAGTATTTATCATCCGGCAATGTGCGGGCTTGATAACTACATTGAGCTTTTTAAAAATCCGATATTTTATAAAGTTCTCTGGAACACATTTATATATTTGATAGTTGCCGTGCCAATCTTAGCGATATTGCCGCTGGTTATTGCAATTTTAATCAACCAGCAGATAAGGTTTGCCAATTTATATAAAATTTTGATTTATCTGCCTGTAATTGTATCCATAGTAGTTGCAGCAATTGCCTTCAAATGGCTTTATGCAGACCAGGGAATTTTAAACTACATAGTAACGAGACTGGGACTCAACAGCATCGGATGGTTGACTGATCCGGATTTTGCACTGTATTCGGTAATCTTTGTCACTATATGGAAAGGTATAGGTTATTATATGATAATCTATCTTGCATCACTTATGAGTGTACCGAAAGAACTTTACGAAGCCTGCGACATTGACGGCGCAAATTTCATCACAAAGCACCTGACCGTTACAATTCCGCATATAATGCCGACGATTGCACTTGTTACAACAATAAGTTCGATTTCCGCTATGAAGGTGTTTGCGGAAATTTACGTAATGACAAAAGGCGGACCGCTTGATGCGAGCAAAACGATTGTTTATTATATTTATGAACGTGCATTTGAAAATCTGGATTTAGGTTTTGCGTCCGCTATGGCTGTAGTATTGCTTGTAATTGTTATGATATTCTCATTGATTAACATTTTCTGCTTTGAAAGGAATAAGTATCAGATATGATGAAAAATTTTATTAAAAAATTTTCTATACATTTTATATTGATAATCACGTCATTATTATCAATATTTCCTTTTATCTGGCTGATTTCAACATCATTGAAAGGCAATGCAGAAAACATCTTTGCCTATCCGCCTCAGCTGATACCCACGGATTTTACGTGGGCAAACTACACTGGAGTTTGGAAGAGGGTTGACTTTATTGCTTATTTTGTAAACAGCATGATAGTAGCAGGCGGAACAGTTTTTCTTAACCTCCTGTTATCGGCACTTGCCGGATATCCGCTTGCGAGAATGGAATTTAAGGGTAAAAAAATAGTATTTTTTGCGGTGCTTGCAACAATAATGATACCGTTTCAGGCAATAATGCTCCCGGTATATTTAATAACCATAAAACTTCACATGATGGACAGTGTGAACAATTTTGCTGGATTTATGGGGCTTATAATGCCGTTTGCGGTAAATGCGTTCGGGATATTTTTGATGCGTCAAGCTTTTTTAGGAATTCCAAGAGAAATGGAAGAAGCCGCAATAGTAGACGGATGTAATGTATGGCAGTTATTTTTCAAAATTCTTGTACCAATGGTTAAGCCGTCGCTTGCAGTACTTGCAATATTCACATTCATCGGCTCCTGGGGTGAATTTCTCTGGCCGAGCATTGTACTAACAAAAGAGGCAATGTACACACTACCTGTCGGAATAAACAATTTGCAGGGAATGTTCAGTTCAAACTGGCGTTACATCGCGGCAGGTTCAATACTTGCAACCATTCCGATAATTATCTTCTTTCTTGCTCTTCAAAGATACTTTATATCAGGCGAAAACGAGGGCGCAGTAAAAGGATAAAATAAACACCTTGAGTGGGACTTATATAGAAAATTCTACTAAAATTTTTCAATACTGCGTCATACTGAGCGACAGCGAAGTATCTAAATAAAAGAGATTCTTCGGGCTAAAGCCCTCAGAATGACGGACTATTTATAGTATCTGTGGAAATAATTTTTTCTGATAATCACTAATCACAAAAAACAGAAAAGAATGTTATTTGAGGACGATAGCGCGAGCGTCAGCGAGACGCGTGCTCCGAAAATAATTTTCTT
>CALUQN010000014.1 GCA_944322945.1 Candidatus Gastranaerophilales bacterium
GCATCAGCATCTGCATCAGCGTCTGCATCAGCATCTGCATCAGCGTCTGCGTCTGCATCAGCATCTGCATCGGCATCAGCATCAGCATCTGCATCAGCGTCTGCATCAGCATCTGCATCAGCGTCTGCGTCTGCATCAGCATCTGCATCGGCATCTGCATCAGCGTCTGCGTCAGCATCAGCGTCAGCGTCAGCATCAGCGTCTGCGTCAGCATCAGCGTCAGCGTCAGCATCTGCGTCAGCGTCTGCATCAGCATCTGCATCAGCGTCTGCGTCAGCATCAGCGTCAGCATCAGCATCAGCATCAGCGTCAGCATCAGCGTCAGCGTCTGCGTCTGCGTCTGCATCAGCGTCAGCGTCAGCGTCAGCATCAGCATCAGCGTCTGCGTCTGCATCTGCGTCGGCATCGGCATCAGCATCAGCGTCAGCATCAGCGTCAGCGTCTGCGTCTGCATCAGCGTCAGCGTCAGCGTCTGCATCAGCATCTGCGTCTGCATCAGCGTCTGCATCAGCATCTGCGTCAGCGTCAGCATCTGCGTCTGCGTCAGCGTCAGCATCGGCATCTGCATCTGCATCAGCGTCTGCGTCAGCATCAGCGTCTGCATCTGCGTCAGCATCTGCGTCAGCATCAGCATCAGCGTCTGCGTCAGCATCAGCGTCAGCATCAGCATCTGCGTCAGCATCAGCGTCAGCATCAGCGTCTGCATCTGCGTCAGCATCTGCGTCTGCATCAGCGTCTGCATCTGCATCTGCGTCAGCGTCAGCGTCTGCGTCTGCATCAGCATCAGCATCAGCGTCTGCATCTGCGTCGGCATCGGCATCAGCGTCAGCGTCTGCATCGGCGTCAGCGTCAGCGTCAGCATCAGCATCAGCATCTGCATCTGCATCGGCATCTGCGTCAGCATCAGCATCAGCATCAGCGTCTGCATCAGCGTCTGCATCTGCATCAGCGTCAGCATCGGCATCTGCGTCAGCATCTGCATCTGCATCAGCATCAGCATCAGCATCTGCGTCTGCATCAGCATCTGCATCAGCGTCTGCATCAGCATCTGCATCTGCGTCTGCATCAGCATCTGCGTCTGCATCAGCATCTGCATCGGCGTCTGCGTCAGCGTCAGCATCTGCGTCGGCGTCAGCGTCAGCATCTGCGTCGGCATCGGCGTCAGCATCGGCGTCTGCGTCAGCATCTGCATCTGCATCTGCATCTGCGTCAGCGTCTGCATCAGCGTCAGCGTCTGCATCAGCGTCAGCGTCAGCGTCAGCATCAGCATCAGCGTCAGCATCAGCGTCTGAGTCTAACGGCATTTCGTCATCGCCATAATAATTTCTTTCATCTTCGTCACGGCCAATTGCAGTTACATCTTCAGGTCTTACTGCTTTTGCAGTTAAAGTTAAATCATCACCTTCAATTTCGTTAGTGCTGTTATCTTTAACTCTTGTACCGTAATTGTCTTTTCCTAATGAAACATATACACCGTCAGCGTAAATATTATCAGCTGTGATAGTCATTTCGCCGCCGTCTTGAAGTCTTCCGTTTTCAACTTTAACGATTGAATCAGCCCAGTTTTTATCAACTCTTGTATTTTTGTTGATATCTAAAGCTTTTAATTCAACGTTTTGAGGTTTAATATTACCGTTTGGTCCATAGTAATCAACAGGAGTGTTAGGAACTGAACCAAGGTTTTTAATGTTCAATTCTGCACCGCGGGTTGTAATATTTAAATCTTTTGCTGCTGTTGTTTCGTTAATATCAACATTTCCTGCGAATTCTGCATTAATGCTGCCGTTTCTTGCAATCATTGTACCAACATTTGTTTGGCTATGTGCATCATCAAGACCTTTAACATTAATATCATTGATAGCCAGAGCATTGAATTCATAGTTGTCAGCATCTGTTTGGTTGAATGTTAATTTGTTGCCTTTAGTACCAATGCTGCCGCTTGCAATTAATGAAACACCTGTACCTTGAACGTTTGCTTTGCTTGAATCAGAAGAAGCGTTCAAGATTGAGTATGGTGTTTGACCTTTTGTTGAAGAATCTGCAAGAAGTGCAACCTGACCGTCTGCAATAATGCTGTCAACATTCATATTTGAATCTTTGCTTGCCATATTGATTGACAGGTTGTTACCAGAATTGTTTGTATCAGTTGTTTTTGCATTAACTTTACCTTGAACATTGATGTTTACTGATTTTGTCAAATCTCTTGCATCCGGTCCAACACCGTCATTGTGGAAAGTACCGATTTTGCCGTTTTTAACATCGATATTCAAATCATTGCCGGCTTTTAATAAAGTTTTGTCATAGCCTGCGTTTAATAAGTTACCGTTTTCAAGGTTGATTGCGATGTCGTTTCTTGCATCTAAGTTGTTGTTAACAGAAGCGTCACCGATAACTACATTTGAGTTGCTGTTTGTAACTTTGATGTTGCTGCCTGTAACTTTTCCTTTAACATTGATACCTTGAGAACCAGCGTTTGTGAGGATTGTATCATTGCCGGCGTTTTGAACTTTTGCTGCTGATGCGATTTTGATACCGCCTGCTGCACCGTTTGTAAGTTCAATGTTGCCGTTGTTTGCCATATTTTTAACTGTACCGTTTACTTCAATTCCGTTTGAAGTTTTAATTACGATATTTCCGTTTTCAGCAGCGAACTGATTGCCGCTTGTTGCTTCTGTATTAACCAATTGAGAAAATAAAGCGTTTGCCTGTGATGCTGAGTTGAATACGTCTGTGTTGCCTTTAACACCTGACATAATTCCTGCGTTTGCACCGATTGTTGCGGTTTTTGCAAGAACTTCAACATCTCCTCTGGAAATAACTTTACCATTGATTGTTACATTGGAAGTACCTTCTTTTACCATTGACAAATCTTGTGTCAAATATTGTTTTTTGTATGTTTTGAAATCATCGGAATTTGGGGTATAAACAGCTAAAGAACCAACGTTAAGAACACCTGATGCTCCTACAACCATACCGTTCGGTGAAACGAATACAGCTTGTCCGTTGTAGAAGTTACCGTCTCTCATTGTATTGACAATACCGTTAATGTTAATCTGGTTATCAACCATATTGACAAATTTTTCAATATTGTGTGCACCGTATTTGTAAATAAGGTTTGCAACATCGCCTTCTGAAAGATTGAAGTCTTTGTATTGTCTGAAACCTGTTGTTCCGTTTACTGCACTAGGATTGATGTTGAAAACACCGTTGTTGTTTTGAACACCAGTAATAGTGCTTGCCATTACATTTAAAGCCATTGTTTGATGTGCCAAGAAACATACTGTGAGCAATGATGCTACAAGTTTTCTTTTGTTAATTTTTCCGTGATCCATGCTGTACTTCCTTTCAATTTTTCCCAATTTTTTAACTATTTATATTCCGTGTAAACTTTATTTTATCAAGAGGGATTTGTTTTTTCTAGTAATTTTTAAATTTATTACAATTAATTAACATGCCCCTATAGTTTATATTTATATAAAAAACCGAACAAAAAAAATATTGCCTATTTGTAACAAAATATTAAGTAAAATAATATACCGGATATATAACAAAGAGGTAATATTAATATTACCTCTTTATCTTAAATTTATCTTTTTTAGGTTTTATATTTATTCTTCTATATCTGACGGTTTGTTGATATCAGCGACTTCACCGTTTATTTCCAGTTTGCCGTTATTGTTAATAAACTGAACAACATTTTCCGTTGAAGTTATGTCGCCGTTAATCTCTATGCCATCGGCTCCATCGTTTACAAATCTTATATTCTGGTCATTGTTGATTTGTGCATCTTTTCCGACTATAATCCCTGATCCGTAATTTGAAATTACAATCGACTCAGATTCGTTATTAACTTTACCGTTTATATACAACGTTCCGTCGTTATTGATTGCCGTGAATTTGCCTGTATCAAATTGCCCGTTGAGGTTCATCCCTTTGCTGCCTGAGTTTTTAACCAGAAGTTTGTCTGCGTAAATATATGAATCTTTATCTATATTGATACTTTCGCCGTCATTGCTGATAGTCATCTGGAGGTTATCGTCCGGATTTGAGAAGATTTGCGCTCCGCTCATTTTCAGATTGCCTGCTTTGTTGGTAATATTTATAGTTTCATGTGCGGTAATCCAGCCGCCATTAATATCAATACCATTGAGACCGGTATTAGTCATTTCCACTCTTTTTCCTCCGGCAATTTGACCTGTAAAACGTAAACTGTCACCGCTGTTTCTGAGTGTTACTTTGTTCTCGCTGGAGACCGCACCATTCAGACGCATTCCGCCTTTTGTGTTGACGATTGTAGTAGTGCCTGATGATGCAATTACGTTATTTTTATCATCATACTTGTTGAAACTGCTTATTTGACCGTTGTGGGTTATGCCGTTTTCTCCAAAGTTTTGGACGCTTAAATCACCGTTTTCTGTAGCTATGTATCCTTTTTCACCGGTAACCAGCGAATATCCCGAATTGGAAAGTTTTAAGTCCCCGTCTTTTGTATAAACTTTTCCGTTAACTTCAAGGTTATTGGCTTTGTTAATAATCGTTGTATTGCCGCTTGTAAGCACAGAACCGTCAATTGTTGTGCCCTGTTCACCGTAGTTAAGAATATTTGTTGTGCCGTTTGTATTGGTTATTACGCCTTTTGAAGCAACATTCAACTCACCCGTTCCTTTATTGGTAATTCCGAGTTTGCCGTTGGTATTATCTATTGTACCGTTAACTTCCATAGTTCCTGCGTAATTCAATAGCGTAGTATTGCCGTTGTTTGCAAGTTTTCCGTTGAATTTTGCACCTGTTGTGCCAAAGTTCTGGACAAATACAGCACCTTTATGGTTTATGTTTGCGTCTTCGGTAATTTCCATTCCGGTGCCTGAACTATTGAGGTTCATTGCACCTTCCGTATTCATAGTGCCGCCGACTTGCAGCTTGCCGCCTTTGTTTGTCAAAACTGTTGATTTTGTGTTGTTTATTTCACCGTTCATTGTCAAGCCGTAGTTCCCGGTGTTCAAAAGACGGATTGTGCCTTTGTTGGAAAGTTTTGCGCCTGATTTTACATTTAATCCCAATCCTTCATTTGTTATCAAAAGATTGCCGCCGTTGTTTTCAATATTGCCGGAAATCTCTATACGATTTGCGGTATTCTTTAATGTTGTTGCGCCGTTTTCGTTTATGATATTACCGGAAATTTCTATTGAATTGTCATTATTTGTTATTAAAATATTTCCTTTTTTGTTTTCAATTGTACCGCTAATAAATGCGCCGTCTTTACCGTTATTGGTTATTGAAACGTTCCCTTTGGTGCTTAATTTACCGTTGACAAGAAGTGCGCCGCCGTTGTTTGTCACCATTATATTGCCGTTGGCGTTTTCGATTGTGCCGCCAAGGGTCATATCATTTGAACCGGCACTTGTAAATGTTATGCTGCCTTTACCGAAATTTTTAATTGAGCCGTTTGTGTTAATTTCGCCAGCAGTTGAATCGCTTTTTATAACAATTTTTCCGTTTTCTGCTGCAAATGAGTTTGCATTTGTAACTTTTACATTAACAAGATTGTTGAATAAATTTTCAGCCTGCTTGTCGGATACTATTGCCGAAGAATATTTTACGCCGGCATATACTTGTGATTCAGCACCGAGGTTTGCGTCTTTGGCTATAATTTCAACACCGTTTCTTGCAAGTACTTTACCGTTTATTGTAACATCTGCTTTGCCTGTTGCAATTGTGTTCAAATCCTGTGTTTTATAGTTTGCTTTGTAATTTTTGTAATCAACACTGCTTGGCGTATATACTGATAATGAACCGACATTCAAGACACCTGATGCACCGACTACCATGCCTTGAGGTGATACAAATACTGCCTGTCCGTTGTAGAAATTGCCGTCACGCATTGTGTTAACAATACCGTTGATGTTAATCTTGCTGTCTACAAGGTTGACAAACTTTGCCAGATTGTTCGCGCCGTGTTTAAAAATAAGGTTTGCAACATCCCCTTCTGACAAATTAAAGTTTGCATAGTTTCTAAACCCGACATTCCCTTTAATATCGGTTGGGTTAATGTTGTAAACCCCGTTGTTGCCAGTTACTCCTGTAATGTTTGTTGCAAATGCGTTAAGCATTAATGACTGCTGTGCCAGAAAACAAACCGTCATTATTGACGCTATAAGCCTGTTTCTGCTAATCCCGAATTTTTTCATGTAATCTTCCTTTCAATTTCCCCAAATTGTTTATTTAATAATTTCCCCAATTTTAAAATTATTATATGTTTATATAAAAAATATCTACTTTGAAATATTGCCTTTTTGTTAAAATTTGTTACACACAAAAAAGAGATAATCAAAATTGATTATCTCTTTTTAGTTGTTTTATACCGTTTTACGGATTATTTATTTTTTCTGAGGTCTTGTTGAACAACGCCTTCGCCGCCTTCAGCCGTTCCGTTAACTACAATACCTTTTTTGCCGGTATTTCTTAGTGTAACTTTTTTGGAACCTGATGCTACGATGCCGTTAACTTCAAGTCCGGCTTCATCATTAGCGTTTACAACAGTGGTGTTTCCGTCTTTGGAAGTCACATTACCGTTGATTTTTGCGCCTTCTTCACCTCTGTTCAGAAGGTGGATGTCGCCTGTGCCGTTTGTAACTTCACCGTTAACTTCAAACTTGCCGTCGTTGTTGATGAATTGTACAGTACCTTCTGTTGAAGTTACTTTACCGTCCACTACGGTGCCGTCTGCGCCGGTGTTGCCTATTCTGATGTTTTTATCGTTATTGATTTCAGCGTTTTCACCGATGTTTAGACCTGTTCCGTGGTTTGAAATAATAACCATATCTGATTTATTGTTAACCTTGCCGTTAACATTCAAGGCGCCGGCTTTGTTCAGAACTGTAACTTTTGCATTTGTATCTAATGTTCCGTTAACGTTCATTCCTTCCGCGCCGGTGTTTTGGATTAACAATTCACCAGAGTTTTGAATATTAGCGTTTTCGTTAATGTTCAATTTGTTACCGGTATTAGTAATATTCATATTGTATTCCTGGTTAGCGATTGTGCCGTTAATGTTCATATCGCCGCCTCTGTTTGTAACTGCGATTGAATCAAATCCGATAATTCCGCCGTCAAGGTTCATTCCGCCTTCGCCGTTGTTAACGATTCTTGTCTGACCGCCTGCAACTATTCCGGAAGTTGAACTTGCGTTCAATTTGTTACCTTCATTCAGGATTGCCAAATCGTCCTGGGATGTAATTACGCCATTTATATTCAAATCGCCTTTTGTATTTGTGATTGAAGTTGTTCCGGCTGTACCTGTAATCTGATTGTCTTCATCCATTGATACACTGTTGGTGATTACACCGTCCAGAGTCATGCCGCCTTCGCCAAGGTTTTGGATTAAGACTTCACCGTTTTTGTTGCTTACAATACTTTCAGCACCGGTTACAAGAGAGGTACCTTTATTTGTAAGGTTCAAATTGCCGTCAGTGTTTTCTATTTTGCCGTTTACTGTGAATTGCCCGGCGTTGTTTGTGATTGCAGTTGATTCAGTGTTGGTGATTGTACCGTCTACTGTCAAACCGCCTTCACCGCTGTTGACAACTTTTACGGTTGAGTCATTTGATACTTTTGCATTTTTACCAAAGTTCAAAGCATTACCGGTGTTTGTGAATGCAAGGCTGCCTGTGTGGTTGTCGATTGTACCGTTAACACTCAAGTCACCTGCTTTGTTGATGATTGTTGTGTCGCCGGTGTTTTCAATTGTACCGTCAAGCTGCGCACCTTCTTCGCCGTAGTTGAATATTCTGATTTCATCGTTGTTGGAAAGTTTGCCGTTTTCTGTCAGAACAATTGATTTACCGTGGTTTGTAATTCCGAGCTTGCCGTCAGAGTTGTTTACAGAGCCGTTAACTACAACTGAGCCGTCGTGGTTCATTATTGTTGTATTGCCTACAGCATTTGACATTGTGCCGTCGATTGTAATACCTTGAGCGCCGGTATTTTGTGCAAAAATTGCGCCGTCTTTGTTATGAACAACACCGTTTTCGGTAATATGCATACCGTCACCTGTATTTGTCAGGTTCAGGTTGCCGGTTGTTTCCATAGTACCTGCGATTTCAAGGGTTCCTGCAGTATTTGTAACTGCTGTTGTGCCGTCTGAATTGATTGTACCGTCAAGGTTCATGCCGGCAGCACCTGTGTTTTGGATTACGGTTTTACCGTTATTTGAAACAACGCTTTCTGTGCCGAGTTTCAAACCTGTACCTGCGCTTGTAATATTCAGGTTACCGTCTTTGTTGGTGACTGTGCCGTTAATTACAATTGAACCGGCTTTGCTTGTGATTGCTGTTGATTCTGTGTTTTCAAGCTGACCGTCAATTGTTACGCCGCCTTCACCTGTATTAAATACTCTGAGTTCAGAGTCGTTTGTAACTTTGGCATTTTCACCGATGTTAAGGGCATTGCCGTTGTTTGCGAGTGACAATTTGCCGTTTGTATTATCAATTGTACCGTTAACATTCAGGTCGCCTGCGTTGTTGGTAATCAGGGTTTGACCTGCATTTTTAACTGTACCGTTGATAATTGTACCGTTTTCACCGTAGTTCAGGATGTTCAAGTTGTCATTGTTGCTGATTACGGCTGTATCTGTAACATTCAGGTCTGTGCCTTTGTTTGTAAGGTTCAGTTTGCCGTCGGTATTATCAACAAGTCCTGCAACTTTTAATTCACCGGCATTGTTGATAATGTTTGTGTTGCCTTGAGCTTTAACTGTACCGTCAATCACTGCACCGTTTTCACCTAAATTTTCTATTCTTGTTGTACCGATGTTTGCAACAGTGCCGGCTATGTTCAGACTGGAACCAAGGTTTGTAACTTCAAGGTTTCCGTTGTTATCAACAGTTCCGTTGATATCCAGTGAACCTTGAGTATTGTTGATTATTGTATCGCCTTCGGTATCAACCAAACCGTTCAAAGCCATTCCGCCTTGTCCGAGGTTTTGGATTGTTGTTGTACCGTTGTTGACAAGTTTGCCGGTGTTATCAAGAAGAAGGCTGTTGCCGCTGTTATTTACAGTCAGGGTGCCGTTTTCATTTGTTACGGTGCCTGAAATTTTCATATCGCCGGCTCTGTTTGTCAGTTGAGTTGTATCTGTGTTGGTAACTGTACCTGCAACATTCATACCGCCCTGACCTGCGTTTACGATAGCAAGTTCAGAGTCATTCATTACGGATGCTGTGTCTGCAATATTCAAAGCATTGCCGTTGTTGGTAAGAGTTAATTTACCGTTTTTATTATCAACTTTGCCGTTAACATTCAGGTCGCCTGCGTTGTTGGTAATCATTGTTTGACCGGCATTTTTAACTGTTCCGTCAATTGTTGTTCCGTTTGCACCTTCATTCAGGATGTTCAAGTCATCATTGTTGCTGATTAAACCTGATACATTAATTGCTGTACCTTTGTTTGTAATATTTAATCTGCCGTCTTGATTATTGATATTTCCTGAAACATTCAAGTCGCCGGCGTTGTTGATTACAGTTGTTGCGCCTTGAGTGTTCAAGTTACCACTGATTAATGCACCGTCAGCACCTGAATTTGTAATTGATGTTGTACCGATATTTGATACATCACCGGCAATATTTAAACCGCTGCCGCTGTTGTTTACGGATAATGTACCTTCGGTATCTACTGTTCCGTCTATATTCAATGCACCTTGAGTATTATTAATAGTTGTGTCACCATCAGTATCTACCAGACCGCCTAAGACCATACCGCCTTGTCCGATATTTTGGATTGTGGTTGAACCATTGTTAGCCAGTTTACCTGTTGTATCAAGATACAATGCATTGCCGCTGTTTGTTACATTCAGGATGCCGTTTTCGTTTGTTACGGTGCCTGTAATTTTCATATCACCGGCTCTGTTAGTTAACAAGGTTGTATCTGTATTTGTTACTGTGCCGGCTACATTCATGCCACCTTGACCTGCGTTTACGATTGTAAGTTCAGAGTCGTTTGTTATGATTGAATCGCTGCCGATGTTTAAAGCATTACCGTTGTTTGCAAGTGAAAGTTTTCCGTTTGTATTATATACATTACCGTTAACATTCAAATCGCCTGCGTTGTTGGTAATCATTGTTTGTCCGGCGTTTTCAATTTGTCCGTTGATAGCCGCACCGTTAACGCCGTTATTAACAATGTTCATTGCGTCATTGTTTTGAACAAGTCCTGCGATATTCAGAGAATCGCCGTCGTTCGTAATGTTCAATTTGCCGTCTGAATTGTCAACAGTTCCGGTGATATCAAGAACGCCGCCTTTGTTGGTAATTGTTGTTGCTCCGTTGTTGGTTACGGTACCGGCAATTTTCAAATCACCTGCATCGTTTTGGATTGCAGCGTTTCCGTTAGCGTTTGTCAAAGTACCTGTAATATTAGTACCGTTTGCGCCTGTGTTCCAGACTTTCAATGTGTCATCGTTTGTAACAGTGCCTGCAATGTTCAGAGTGTCACCGTGGTTTGTAATATTTAATTTACCTTGAGTATTAGTCAAAGTGTTGTTAATATTCATATCACCTGCGTTGTTCGTGAGGATTGCATCACCTGTATTTTCAATAACGCCGTTGAGGTTCATACCGTTGTCACCGGAGTTGAATACAACGAGTTCGCCGTTATTGTTAACTGTTCCGGCTGAAGTCAATTCCAAACCGTCGCCGGCATTTGTAATTGACATTTTGCCGTCAGCGTTTTGTAAATCTCCGCCGATTAACAGTGTGCCATTTGTATTAACAACTGACATATCACCGCTTTCGTTGGCAAGAGTTCCTGTGATATCAGCACCGCCCAGTCCTGAATTTTCAAAAGACAGACCTGTTTCTGCATTAATTTCACCGTTAACTACTGCTTTGCCTGAGCCGGCGTTTGTAATTGCTACTGATTCGTCACCGCTTACTTCACCTGCTATAACCATATCGGCATCTTTGTTTGTGATAGAAATAGTGTCGCCGCTAACTTTGCCGTTCTGTACAAGATTCAAACCGCTCAAGCTTGTAATATCAACATCGCCTGAGATATTTGCAACTGTACCGTCAAGAGTCAAACCGCCATTTTCACTTTCGTTTGAAATTGTGATTGTATCGGTATTAGTTCCGGTAACAGCTCCGCCGACTCTCATTGCACCGTCTTTGTTGGTCAATGTCATTGAGCCGTTTGTATTTGTGATTACGCCGGTTGTTTCAAAACCGCCAAGACCGGTGTTTGTAATATCAAGATTACCGATGCTTGCAATTGTGCCGGCATTTACAAATCCGCCGTCACCTGTGTTCAAGATGTCCAAGTCACCGTTATTTGTAACAACACCTTTTTTAGCAACTGTCAAGGTATCGCCGTTGTTTGTAACTTTTAACTGTCCACCGTCGTTTGCAATTGAACCGTTAATTGCAAAGTTGCCGTTATCGTTTTGAACTACTGCATTGCCGCCGTCATTAGAGATAGAACCGTTTACGGTTGTGCCGCCAACGCCGTCACTCCAGATTTTTAATGTATCGTTGTTTGTAATTTGTCCTGAAGTTGCAATGTTCAATGCACCGCCGTGGTTTGTAACATTCAATTTGCCGTTGGTGTTAGCAATTGTACCAAGTACATTTACATCTCCGTTCTGGTTTGTAATGATTGCGTCGCCGCTGTTATCAATCAAACCGTTAACTTCAAGCCCGTCAGCGCCGGTGTTCAAAACAGTCAAAGTATCACTGTTTGTGATTTTACCGGTTGTGCCGACACTCAATCCTGTTCCGGAGTTTGTAAGTTTCATGCTGCCGTTCTGGTTTGCAACTGTACCGAGGATTGACAATTCACCGTTTGTATTTGTGATTTTTGTATCACCGGTATTTTCTACTGTACCGTTCAGTGAAAGTCCGTTAAGACCTGAGCTTGTAATTTCAAGCTCATCATTGCTTGAAATTTTACCGTTATTGGTAAGAGTTAAACCGGTACCGTCGTTTTTGACTGCTAATTTGCCGCCTTCATTTGACAGCGTTCCGGAAATTTCAAATTCTCCTGCATTAAGTTCGTTTGCAAGAGTAAGATTGCCGTCATTATTATTTACTGTGCCGGTAACATTCAAATCGCCTGCTCTGTTTGTAATTGTTGTGTTGCCGGTATTTTCTACGGTACCGTTCAGGGCAAGACCGTCGGCGCCTGCATTCAGGATATTTGTAATATTGTTATTTGAAATTTTACCTGTATTTGTCAATGCCATGCCGGAGCCTGTATTTACTACATCAAGCTGTCCGTCATTGTTTTCAACAAGCCCTGAAATTTCAAATACACCGTTGTCGTTTTGGACAACTGCGCTGCCGCCGTTGTTGGAAACTGTTCCTGAAATATCAATACCGCCTTCACCTGTGTTCCATACTTTTAAGGTATCGTCACTTTCAACTTCGCCGGCAATGTTCAAGCCTCTGCCGCGGTTTGTTACATTTAATTTGCCGTTGTAGTTATAAACTTTGCCGTTCAAATTCATATCGCCGGCTTTGTTTGTAATAATTGCGTCGCCTGTATTTTCGATTACGCCGTCAACTGTCAAGCCGTCTTCGCCATTGTTAAGCATGGTCAGGTAATCATCGTTTTTAATTTTACCGGTGTTTGCAATTGTAATACCAGTTCCGTTATTGGTAATTGCAAGTTTACCGTTTGTATTTTCGATTGTATTATTAACGGCTAATTTGCCTTCTTCGTTTGTAATAAGAAGCTCGCCGGAATTATCCAATGTTCCGTCGAGATTCATACCGCCATTGCCTTCATTATAAACAGTTGTTTTGCCGTTACCTTTTACTGAGGCATTTTGATTAAGATTTAAAGCTCCTGAGTAGTTTGATACAACAGTTTCGCCGTTTGCGTTTGAGATTGAACCGTTTATATCCATATCTCCGCCATTGCTTTGAACGATTAATTCACCTGCTGTATTTTCCAATGCGCCGTCTAATCTTAAACCGTTTGAACCATTATTCAAAACTTCAGTCTTTTGATTGTTGGAAATTTTACCGGTTGAAGCGATTGACAATTTATTTCCATTGTTCAAAATTCTGATGTCGCCGTTATTGTTTGACGTTTGACCTGACATGTTCAAGTCGCCGGCTTCGTTTTGGACCAGAAGATTGGCATCGTTTACTGCAATTTCACCTGCAAGGTTTGTGCCCTGTGCACCGTTATTGAGCAATACTGTTGAACCGTTGTTTGAAATTTTACCGGTATTTGCAAGTGTAAGTTTTGTTCCGTTGTTGTTAACACTGACTCGTCCGCCGTTGTTTGCAACATCACCGAGAATATTCAATTCGCCGGCTTCGTTTTTCAGAATTGTATTGCCGTTTTTGTTATCGGTTGAACCGGAAATTGTCATTTTGCCGGCATTGTTTGTTAAAAGGATGTTGCCGTCTTTATTTTTCAATTGACCGTTAACAGCAAGTCCGTCTGAACTGTTGTTTGTCATTGTTATGTTGCCTTTGTTATTAATTTTGCCTGCAACATTCAATGCACCGTCGTTGTTTGTAATCAGAGTGTTGCCGTTTGCGTTTTCGATTGTGCCGTTAACTCTGATACCTTTTGAACCGTCGTTTGTCAAGGTAACATTACCTTCGCCAAAGTTTTTAACTGTTCCGTTTGCAATAATTCCGCCTGACGGATTTTCTGTTTTGATAACAATTTGTCCGTTTTCGGTTGAGAATGAATTTGCGTTTGTTGCATCAGTATTTACTAACTGATTGAATAAATTGTTTGCCTGTTTCATTGATGTCAGGGCAGATGTGTTTGCTACGCCTGAAATCAATGCAGAATCAGCACCGAGTGATGCCGTTTTTGCAAGAATTTCAATGTTGTCTCTTGTCAAAACTTTACCGTTGATGGTTACATCTGCATTACCCTGTTTTACGGTATCAATGCTTCTTATCAGGAAGTTTTCTTTATAATTGTTGTAATCGTTTGAGTTCGGTGTGTAAACTGCTAATGAACCTACGTTCAATACACCTGATGCTCCTACTACCATACCGTTTGGTGATACAAAGACAGCCTGCCCGTTATAGAAATTGCCGTCTCTCATTGAATTAACAATACCGTTGATGTTAATTCTGCCGTCTACTAAGTTTACAAATCTTTCAATATTTTTTTCGCCGTACTTAAAGATTAAGTTTGCGATGTCGCCTTCTGTCAAATTAAATTTGTCGTATTGTCTGAACCCTGTTGCACCATTTGTTGCGGTCGGGTCAATATTATAAATCCCGTTATTGCCGGTTACACCGGTAATTTCTGTTGCTATCGCGTTAAGCATTAGCGATTGGTGAGCCACAAAACAAACCGTAAGTATTGAAGCTACCAGTTTTCTTTTGTTAAATTTGCTTTCCGTCATAATTTTCCCTTTATATTTTTCCTTAAAATTTTACCCCTTATAGTTAATCAAAATTTAAACACAAAAATAATTGCTAGTTTGTTAATATTTGTTAAATAAAAATTTACAAACTTAATCAGGGTTCTTAATAAAGGTTTTGCTCAAAAACCAATTGCCGAAATAGAAGAAAAGCAAAAGTGTCAGCATCTGGCATAAAGCCGGATATGTACCGGTTTTAAAACAATTATAAAGCCACATAAAAGGCATAAAAGTTATTGCCAGTCTCAAAACCGACCGCCACGGGAACATTAATCGCAGACCGGGAAGAACAACTATTACACTTAAAAAGAAATACATAAAGTTTGCTGCAAGAGTTGCAATCCCTGCCCCTTCCAAACCGTATTCAGGTATTAAAACTATATTCAACACAACACCGATTATCCCCGAGGTTAATTTTAAAATAAAATCAATATAAGTTTTATTCTCCAAATGGTATTGGAGAGTCGTGTAATCCGCAAGTGCCATAAAAAATGTGCCGACTGAAAAATAAGGAATTAAGCGATATGCCGCGTAAAATTTTTCGTTGGAAAGCATCTGCACAAAATCTGTAGAATACAATGACATTACTACAATCAACGGTACTGCTATTACGATAAAATATCCGGCAAAACGCGAAATTATCGGTCTTACATCTATTCTTTCTTCGTACATATTGATAATACGCGGAATTGCTGCAACAGGGATTATTGAAAACACCGTCATCAACAACGGCAGCGTAAGCCCGTATGCAACTCCGACAATCCCTACATCAGAAAATCCGCTGATATTATTCATAATAAATTTGTTGCTCTGCGTAATTATCCACGAACTCAACGAGGTTGCCGCTATCGGGATACCGTATTTAAAAATAGGCAAAACCGCATCAAATTGTGGCTTTGTTATCTTGAAACTCTTCATAATTCCGCTCTGATAAATCAAAAGCAAATCCACAAGCGAAATTGAAATTCCCATACCGAGCAATAATGCCATTGCACCCATATTACAATATTTGACGAGAAATATTGAAAGAAATATTGTTAATATCTGGTTTATGATTGTGGAAAGCGTAAAAGAAATAGATTTCAGCTGTGCTCTCAAAAGCTGGAACAACAATGCCCGCACTGCTACAGGAATTATCAAGAGTAAAATCGCGTAAAAATATTCCGGCTGGATTTTGAAAAACGAATAGAAATGAGACCGGAATATAAAAGCAACGCAGAACATTACGAACAAATTACCGACAAGCATAGAAACAAGAAGCGAAATATATTTCGGCAAATCTTCCATAATCTGATGCCGCCTGAAAAATCTCAAACCGGATAACCCTATCCAGTCAGAAAATAATATACATAAAAATGATAATAATGCTATGGATATTGAATACAGCCCGTATTTTTCAGGTGTCAGCAAACTTGTATAAACAGGTACGATAATTGCATTGCCAAGCATGCCGCACAATTTTGACGGCGAATACCTCAGCATATCCTGAAATATTGCTTTTATCTGTTCTTTCTCAACTTTTCTGTTTTCTACAAATTCCATCAATAACCACAGATTAACTATTCTTTAATTAATTATAACAAAACGATAAAATTTTTACCAGTTATTTTTTTACGAGACTTATATAGCAAATTCCACTAATAATGTCCCCAATTGTCACCCTGAACTTGTTTGACTACTTTTTCCAAAATCTATGATTTTGTGAAAAATGTCCGGTTTCCTATAGGGTCTTGTCAACATGAAACAACTGCTTTCCGGTGGTAAGATCCCGAAATAAATTCGGGATGACATATTAATTTTTTGTCACCCTGAACTTGTTTCAGGGTCTTGTCACTATTCAAGTCCAGTGTTGTTTTTTCAGCAGGGTCTTGCCGATGGTAAGATTCCGAAACACAGAGGTCAATCCGACGTTCGGAATGACATTATGCTTATCGTTTCATAATATTTTGTGGAAACATCTATATAACTTCATTTTTTACACAAATACACCAAACAAATCATATTCGTCTGCTTTTGTGATTTTAACTTTTTCAATGTCACCCGGCACAACCGGTTTGTCAGATTTTACATAAACAACTCCGTCGATTTCCGGCGCATCATGCTGCGAACGCAAAATCACAACCCCGTCATCAGTAAAACTTTCGACTATACAATCAACCGTTTTACCTATGCAGGATTGATTTATTGCATAAGAAATTCCCTGCTGTAATTCCATTAATTTTTTGTATCGCTCGTGCTTAATTTTTGCCGGAACCTGATGCTCCATTCCGTAGGAAGTCGTATTTTTTTCTCTGGAATATTCAAACACACCCATGCGTTCAAAACGCATATCTTTCACAAAATTGTACAGGTGTTCAAAATGTTCATCTCTCTCACCCGGATAACCTACAATAAAAGCTGTTCTTATCGCAACATCAGGAATTCTTGCACGGATTTTTCCGATTAATTCTCTGTAATCAAAATCCGGACGACGCATTGCACGAAGAATTTCAGGATGAGAATGCTGAAGCGGAATATCAATATATTTAACGACTTTATCCAGTCTTGCTATTGCATCAATTAATTCATCAGTCATCTGCGTAGGATATGCATACATAATCCTTATCCATCCAAGGCCGTCAATTTCGTTTAATTTTTCAAGCAGCTCTGGAAGAGCCTGACGCCCGTACAAATCCAGACCGTAACTGGTTGTATCCTGTGCTATCAAAACTATTTCCGTAACACCTTTTTTAACCAGAGATTTTGCTTCTTTCAAAATATTTTCAATTGTTCTTGAATGATACACTCCGCGCAGCTGCGGGATTATGCAATATCCGCAATGGTAATTGCATCCGTCGGCAATTTTGATATATGAACTTGCACCCATAGTTATCTGCTGGCGTTCTACGGTTTCAGGATAAATATATTCCGGTCTTTCTGAAATTTTTTCTACATATTCTTCCTGCGCACCTTTTGCAACTTCGTCAACAACTCCGACAATTTCATTTATGTTTGAAGTTCCAACCATTGCCGCGATTTCAGGAATTGCATCTTTTAAGTCACCTTTATGCTTTTGCGGTAAACAGCCTGTCACTATAACCCTTTTTCCGTCATTAACCATCTGCAAAATTGATTGCACTGATTCTTTTTCCGCATCATGAATGAATGAGCAGGTATTCACTATGACAATTTGAGCATCTCTGTCATCGAGTGTAATTTCATAGCCTTTATCCGAAAGCATACCGAGCATAAGTTCGGAATCAACAAGATTTTTCGCGCAGCCGTGGCTGATTAATGCAATTTTCATATCAAACCTCTTTTTTCTTTTAGTCTAACATGAAATTTTATCATTGTAATTACACAAACCGATTAAAAAGAACCCAGCATTCCGTAGTAAAATTTTAAAAATGCCAGAAGTATAAATCCTATAAACACTCCGAGAATAATTAAAAATGCAGGACCTACAAGTGTTGATAAATTATTCACTACAGCAAAAACTTTTTTATCAATATTATCGCTTAATTCTTTGAGCATTTGTCCGAGCGTTCCGGATTTTTCCCCGACAACAATCATCGCAAGAAAATCCGGCGGCATTATTCCGCTTGAGGCTGCTGCTTCTGATAATGATTTTCCCTTATAAATCATATCTTCAAGAATTTCACAGCGTTTGCGCAGTTCTTCGTTTTCGATTGAGTCTTTTGCCATTGTAACACTTTCCGTAATCGGAACACCCGAATCATACGCCACCTGCAAAACCGCAGTAAAGTTTGCCAGCGCCTTGTATTGGACAAAATCACCGACTACAGGAATACCTAAAAGACAGGAATCTATCCGCAATTTTACCGGAGAAAGTTGGATAAATTTTACAACACCGTATCCAATTCCGCATACAAATATTATTATCAGCCACCAGTAATTTTGTAAAAATGTGATTAAACTGACTAACATTGAAGTTTCTACAGGCACCTCTATCCCGTTCATATTTGCGGCACCCAAAAGGGCTGGGAAAACTTTTGCGCCGAAAAGCCCGAGCAGCCCGAAAAGCATTATCACAATAATTACGGGATAAACACTCGCCGAAATAATTTTATCAGTAATTAATGCCTGTTTTTGCAGCAATTGCGATAACCTGTCAAGCACTATATCAAGTTCTCCTGACATCTCGCCGGCACGGCATAATTTGACATACACATCCCCGAATGTATTTTCATAACTTTCCAGGGCCTGTGTAAATGTATAACCGTTTATGATTTTTTCCTTTATATCGCCTGCAATTCTGCGGAGTTTGCTTTTCCCGAGATTGCTCTCCATTATCGCAAAAGCTTCAACTACAGGTATCCCGGATGATATCATTGACTGCAATGAAGTTGTAAATAAACGCTTTTCTTTTAAAGACAAATAAACTTTTTCTGTCTTTGCCTGTTTTAACAAAGGTTTTTCATCGTCGTCAAGATAAACTTTTACAGGAATATATCCGGAATTCCTAATCATTTCCCGAGCACTGCGTTCGTCCGCTGCCTCTATTACACTTTCAAAAATCTCTTTATTATTTTTTAACGCAACGTATTTGTATAATGTCATTAATCTTTTATCCTTTTTGAGAGCGTAAATTTAATGATTTTGTTTAATAATCCCTGCGGCAGTTTTGAAAAAACTTCTGCAAATTGTGCGTCACGTCCGATAGTATATGACGGTTTCGGGTCTTCTTCATTTAAAATTTTCACAAGCAATTGGACAACTTTTTCCGGAGGTAAACCGGCTTTGCTGTTTTTGTGAGCATTTGCAACCAGATATCTCATCTCTTTTTCAAAGTCTTCGTGCTGCTCTATTGATTTTGAATTTTGTTCTATTGATTTTTCCCAGATAGGAGTCGCAATCACACCGGGTTTCACGGAAATTATTTTTATATCCTTGTGAGTTTCCAGCTGCATACAATTAAATAATATATCCAAAGCGCGCTTTGACGCACAATAAGGTGCAATAAACGGGAATATCCCGAATGATGACATTGAACTTATATTAATTATACGCCCCCCGTCCATCATATCCAAAAGCTGTTTGGAAAAATCCAGATGAGAAAAAGTATTAATCTCAAATTGTTTTCTGATATCATCAACATCAATTTTTTCAACAGCACCGGCAACAACGCAGCCCGCAACGTTAAACAAAGCATCAACTCTTGTGGTTTTTGATTTGATAAAATTAACGGCAAGCTTGATAGATGTTTTGTTTTCCATATCAATAAAAAACGGTATTATATTGCCGGAAAGTTTCTTCAACTCGTTATTCTGCCCGGATTTTCTGTAGCCTGCAAAAACAATGTTGTCATTGCATAATTCTCTTAACAGTGCATTTCCTATTCCCGACGCCGAACCTGTTATTACAATTTTTTTCATCACTAACACCCTGTTTCTTTAAGACATATAAGAACCGAACAACGGCAGATATAATGCAAGAGCAAGTGTTAATACGATACTCCCGATTACAATAAGCATTATCGGCTCAATCATTTTTGTCATTGTATCAATAATTGCATCCAATTTTTTGTCAATAAACCGTGTAGCCTGCCCGAGCATATCCCCCAGACGTCCTGACTGCTCGCCGGTCGCTATCATAAACAATATCATCTTTGGCATAACCTGGGTTGAGCGAAGGGCAACAGAAAGGTGCTGACCTTGCTGAACTTTTCCGGTTGCCTGTTCTATTTTTAATTTTAATGTGTGATTTGTTAATGTTAAGTTTGCAAGATACAAGCACTCAATAATCGGAACACCTGCGTCATAAGCAACCTGCATAACAGCAATAAAGTTTGCAAAATTTGAAAACTGTATCAGATCCGAAAGCACCGGTATTTTCAAAACCAAATCATCAATAGCGTTTTTACTTGTTTCCCACTGGAACAAAAACATTATACCGGCGACAACAGAACCTATCATCAAAGGTACAAGGAACCAGTATGCCCGCAGGAACAAACCTGCATCCATCAATGTCTGTGTAATCCACGGCAAATCTTTTCCCATACTGTCAAACATATCCTTAAATACCGGGAATACAAACATTAACATAACTAATACGATTAAACAGGCAAGAACAATAACGAACATCGGATACATCAGCGTTCCGATAACTTTGCCCCTGATGGCGGCTTCTTTGCCCAAAAGTTCCAAAAGCCGCTCAAGAGTTTTTTCCAATTCTCCGGAATCTTCACCGGCTCTGACAAGACCTATATATATCTGGCCAAACTGCTTTGGGTAACGGGCAATCGTGTCCGCAAAAGTTGAACCTGCCATAATCTGCCGTCTGAGTTCTTTTGCAACAAGTCTGATTTTTAATTTTGCAGCGTCGTTTTCAATAAACATCAATGATTCAATAATCGGAATTCCTGATTGTGCCAGAATTTGAAGAGTTGATGTAAAATCCATTCTGTCTTGCAGACCGAGGCTTTTTATTTTTGCGGCATCCGCATTGGTTTCTGCGGCTTTTTCCGCAGCTCCTGCCACTGTTGCGGCTTTGCCTTTTTCTTCATAAACTTTTGTCGGCAAAAAACCAAGCTTACGGACATTTTCACGAGCTTCTCTCAGGTCTGCCGCTTCAATTTTACCTTTTACTATATCTTTGTTATCTTTTAACGCTACGTAATTATATATTGCCATTTTTAAAAGACTTTCTCCTAATCGTTTACAATACCGAGCACACGGACAAATTCATCAATGGTTGTAAGCCCGTTCAAAATGTGTCCGAGGCAGGATTGATACAGTGTCCGCATACCGTTTTTGACAGCAGCTTCTTCAATTTCCAAATCGTGCGCGCCGTCGGCTATGAGCTTTTTGATTTCTTTATTCATCGTCATAATCTCATATACCCCGAGACGACCTTTATACCCTTGAAAATCGCATTTGTCGCAGCCTTTTGAACGGTAAATCGGAGTTTTCATCAATTTTTGAATACCTTCCTCATCCTTCATAACGAGTTTTGCCTCGTCATAAGACGGGAAATACTCTTCTTTGCATTCATCGCATAGCCTTCTTACAAGACGCTGTGCAATAACGCCGGAAAGCGTTGAAGATACCAGATAATCTTTTGCGCCCATTTCTATCATACGGGTGACAGTTGCGGCAGCAGAGTTTGTGTGGACGGTACTCAATACAAGGTGACCGGTAAGCGCCGCTGATATCGCAATTTCGAGAGTTTCATAGTCACGAATTTCACCGACCAGAATAATATCAGGGTCCTGTCTCAAAATCGCACGCATACAGGATGCAAAAGTAATTCCGGCTTTTGCGTTAATTTGTGACTGGTTTATCCCTTCGAGTTTAATTTCTATCGGGTCTTCGATTGTTGTGATATTTACATCTTCATCATTCAAACTTTTCAGAACAGAATACAGCGTAGTTGTTTTACCGGAACCGGTTGGTCCTGATGTCAAAATAATTCCGTTCGGGCAGCAGACCATTGCTTTAATTTTTTCAATATCTTCAGGCGTTCCGCCGACAAGTTTAATATTTTTGTCATCAGCGTTCAGGCTGACGGCAGGCGCAAGGATACGGATACAGACTTTTTCCTTGCCGGAAACAGGCAGGGTATTTATACGAAAGTCATAAGAGCCGTTTTTATATTTAATAGAAAACGTACCATCCTGCGGGCGTCTGTGTTCGGCAATATTCATTCTTGAGAGAACTTTGAAACGTGCAATTACAGAAGTTTCGACTTTTGGCGGGATATCAAAAGCTTTCTGGAGCATACCGTCTTTTCTGTAACGGACAATATAACCGTGCAGACGAGGCTCAATGTGAATATCAGAAACTTTGTTGTCAATACCGGTTGTTATAATCTGGTTTACAAACTTTGCAACTGAGCCGCTTGAATCCTGCAATTCACTGTCAACCTGCTCCCACAGTGAGGCTTCCTGCTCAAGACCGCTTGTTTCTTCTTCTATTTGCTGGATGATTTTCTGGGTTTCTTTTTTCTGAGAGCTGAAAAACGTATTCAAAGCCGTCTCAAACTCGTAATAAGTCATCAATAACTGCTTGGGGTTTTGACCGGTGAGGTAAATTATTTCCTTTAAAACATCAGGTTTTACCGGAGTAACAACACCCAGAATAAGAGTTTTACCGTCTGATGAAATTGGAATAATTTTATTTGTTTTGATAAAATCTTCCGGCAGAATATTGACAAAGCTTGCCTGCTTGGCAAGCTGATCGTTTGTAACGAGTTCCATACCGGTATGGAGTTTGAGAACTTCTTTCAGCTGTTCCAGTTTAATAAAGCCCAGCTTGAACAGCATTGAACCTATCGGGATTTTTTGGCGTTTACTTTCGGCAAGCGCCTGCAACAGCTGGACATCAGTTATATAACCTTTTTTAATAAGTATTTCGCCGATACGGGCATGGGCGATATCAGCTGCTTCTGAAGCATCTTGAGGGGTTCCGGAAGACGCAAAACTTGCAATCAAATCCGTCAAATCCTGATCCGGCACAGGAAAAAATTTTATTTGGTAAGGAAATATTTCTTTTAATTTTTTGTTTATTTCGTCTTTATTTGAAGCTGAACAAATTACCACATACAAAAAATCATCACGAACGCTAAGAGGAACAAATTTATATTGTTCCATCAGCGCCTTATTTACTTTATTGAGTGTTTCAAGATTTACACTGTTTTTTAATCTGTTTAGTAATTCATTCATTTTATAAAATTATAAAGTAGTTTCGTTATTTTTAACTTCATCATTATCAACGATTATTCGCGGAGTAATCATGATAATCATTTCTTCTTTAGTTTTGGTAGTGTTAGAGCTTCTGAATAATGAGCCGAGGTACGGAATATCCCCGAGAACAGGCACTTTGTTAACCTGTTTTGTGTCTTCTTCGCGAATCATACCGCCAATTACAAGAGTTTCACCGTCTTTAATTCTCACACTCTTGAGGTCAAGGTTTCTTCTCTGAAGCAAAGTAGCCGCAAGGTCTTGTACCGGCTCCTGACCTTCTTCTGTTTCTACGTATGTATAAATTTGTTCTTTGATTGTTGAATATTCCGGTTTGATATCCATAGTTACGTACCCGTCCGGAGAAATAAACGGTGTAATTTCTATCTTGATACCGTTATCATCTGCGACCTCATATTCTCTTGCAACGGTTGAGTTCAGAGAACCTTGAACGACCTGTGAGGTAACTGATTTTACATAGTCAGAAGTAAGGTCAATCGTTGAAGTTTTACCGTTAGTAATCAAAATACGAGGGTTAGCAACTGTTCTGCCTTTTCTGTTTTCTAAGATATATCTGATTGTATATGTCAACACAAACGGGCCTTTGTATTTATTAACATAGTGGTCAATAGTTCCGTCATTATCTTCCGAATAAACGGGGTAGCGGCTGCCTGAAAGAAATGTCGGGTGATTTCCGTTTGTGCTGGTTGTACCGTTTGCAAAGTTGGCGGAGAAGAATTTACTCCAGATTTGCCAAGCATTATCAAGTGTTTTACTACCGGTTTCGCTCAATTCAATAATTGACAGCTCCAAATATGCCTGCGGCTGTTTTTTATCATTGAGTTCAACAAACTCTTTAATCATATCAAGCTGGGTTTGAGAACCGCCAAGGATACTGATTTCACCGAGTTCAGTATAATAAGAAACTGCCAGAGCCTGTATCGGAAGTGACGACAAATCACTTGCTTCCACTTTATTATGCAGCGAGCACGCAATTGTAGCACCGCCCAGAGTTAACCCTGAACCTGCGCCGGATGAATCTGCGGCAGCACCGGTCATAATGCCGGCAGCTCCCCCTGTTGCACCGCTGCCTGTTGCTCCGGTTGTCGGAAGAAGCAGATCACATATCATACTTGCCATTTCTGAAGGCGTTGTATGATTTACTTTGAAAGATGTTATTTGAGGTTTTTTATCGAATTTTTCAACAACTTTTCTTGCTATGGAAACATCATTCTTTGAACCGAATATCAGCAGTTCGTTTGTTGAAGGATTTGTTACTGCAATTTCAACACCGGAAATACCCGGCTTTTTCATATTGTAAATATTTTTGTTCAGGAATGTTGCAATTGCAGTTGCGTCAACATATTTTATAGGAATTACGGTCATTTCCTGCTTGCCGATATTAGAAGCTGAACCGGCTTTGGAAATAACAAGAGTGTTGTCATCTATTGTATAGTTAAGCCCGGTAACTTCCAGCACTAAATCAAAAGCTGAATTAAGCGGAACATCAACCAAATCCATAGTTACATTCCCGCCGACACCTTGATCAAAAATAATATTCATACCGGCTTTGTCGGCGAACATTCGCAGAACTTGTGTCACATCAGAATTTCGCAAACTTAAAGATATTGGCTCACGGCTCTTTGTAATTGAGATATCGGCTTTAAGCTTTAGGACTTCTTCTTTATTCTTATTGCCGCGGATTACAGGTTTTTGTGAGCCGTAATTGTTTATGAAATTATAATCTTCTTTGGCAAATGCGTAAGACACAATATTTGTTGAAAGAAATATTGATAACATTACGCCTGCCATGATTCTTTTTGAAATTCCGTTATTCATATCTGCTCCTGATTTATTCCTCTTCTTAGTTATTTTCCGATATTCATTTTGACATTAGAGCCGCCGAATCTTCTCTCCAAATTCGGGACTATATTGTGGTTAATTTTGTTTTCAGCAAGCAGTTCTCCGACGCCTGCTTTATAAATATTATCGCCTAATTGTACGGCAACGTTATCTTTGTATATAGCCAGAACTTTGTAATTATTAATAACATCGCCGGTTCTGACCAGATAATCCGTGCCTTCCATATTCAAAATGGCGGCAGGATTGCTGTTATCGTATAATATACCCGAAACTTTAGTCCGAATAATGCGGCTTGCATCAGAGTCGGCCGTTGCATCTTCCGGCGGAGTAATAAGTTCATAAGGAAGTGATGATACTGCTCTTGTCATATCTACAGCTTCACTCGGAGGTAAAAACGGGTTGACACGCCCGTAATCTTCTATTGCAAGCTGAGCCATCTTATCGGTTTCAGACAAATTAACCTCGTCCAAATCTACCGCAACAGTTCCGGCTGAGTCTTGAGCAAGCATATCTGATGCTTTTTCATCAAAAACAGAAACCTGCTCTGCAGGCTGTAAATCTGATGTTTTTAACGCATCTTCACCGCCGCAGCCGGCTGATACGAAAGATATTATACTCAAAAACAAGACAAATATCCCCGTTTTCTTTATTATGTTTTTGAAATCTTTCTCTAATCTACACTCTCTCATTTCAATTCCATATATTTATCATATCGTATACGTTACATATTGACTATAGCAAAATTCAAAAAGATTAGTATCAATTATTTAGTGTATTTCATTCAATTTTTGAAGATACTATAAGTCCTTTTTAGTTTATCATATTTGAAAAAGGCGTGCAAAAAAGAAATAAGTTTTTACAATTGCTTAAAACTTCCTGCCGTAAACACCGAACTCTATTGAAAATTATTTGTAACCGCGTAGATATATTCTAAAATCTTTGAAAAATAATCCAAATCAGCACATCCGTTAAGAACAAAATCCGCCTGCGGTCTAAAAGGTTTTACATATTTTTCGCCTGCATTTTTGATATATTCCCAGTGTTTGAGAGCATTGTCTTCACTTTGATTTCTTTCATCTCTTGCGCGCGTCATAAAGCGTTCTTTGCGGATATCATTATCAGCCTCGACATAAAGTTTGACGTCAAAAACATCTTTTACATCCTCATACATTGTTGCAATCCCTTCTACAACAATGACTTTTTGCGAAATAACTTCAAGCGCGGACGGAACAGAAACGCCGGTGCCGTTGGGCAAATACATCGGAGCTTTTATATCAAGCCCGTCTGCCAAATCCTGCAAATCTGTTTTCAAAACATCAAGCTGAAAGCTTGTCGGAGCGTCCACATCATACCCGTTATCGCGAAGGTTATCAAACGAGCCGTACTGCGAAATTAACGAAGATATATCATTAAAATAATTATCCGTACTCAAAACTGTCACGGGCATATCAAACTGCTCAATAATATGTTTAATAGCCTTACAAATAGTTGACTTGCCGGAGGCTGATTCGCCGGTTATTCCTATCAAAAGACGCTTTGACGGGGTATTTATCAAACGTCTGGAAAATCGGTTTATAAAATCCGGATTCATATAATTAATAACAGGTGAGGCGCATTTTTTGTCGTATGCGAGGATTTGTTTTAATTTTGTTTGCAGATAAAACGCCAAAAGCTCACGTCCTGTTTTCAAATTAAAATCAGGTTTAAGAATTTTATCCGTAGAATTCAATTCTTTTTCTATAAGCAGCTGCATTTTATCATCAATCATCCGTTATATTCCATAAAATAAATATGTATGAAATAATACATCAGAAAAAATTTTTTTGCTAGTGTTTGAAAAAATTTTACTATTTTTGAACGATAAAAATCATCGGAGAATATGTGAGAGTCAATTCGGGGTACAATTGTTTGTATTTGTCGCAAAAATCCTTGACATCACTAAATGTCCACTTACGCACACTTAGAGAATTTACGCCTGTATGTTTCATGTGAGCTAAAACTTCCAGCGGGGTTGTAAAATTCATTGTGTAATCAAAGTTTTCCGCGTAAAGAACTATATATTTTTCTGAAAGCATTTGTTTAATTTCGTCAAAAGATTTATACTCCAGAGAAAGCCCCGTTATGTTCCGTAATTCCTTAAAATTGTCCGATGAAAAAGTCGAAAATGCCAAAATCCCTTTATCTTTCAACATAGAATACAAATGATTATTCAGTTCTGATTTTATATCAGAAAACCATTGAAACATTGCGTTTGAGATTATCAAATCAAAGGTACGGTTTGTTTTAATTTTTTCAGCATTTCCGCAAAAAAATTGATAGTCGTTCAAAATTTTATCCAGATAAAATTTTGAACGCTCTGTTAAATCATTTGCTGAGAAAGATGAGAACGTACACTTTGCACAAAATTCTTTTGTTAAAAGTCCTGTACCGGAGCCGAGTTCTAAAACATCAGAAAAAGATTTGCGGATATTGACAAGTTTTTCAACAATTTTTTCAGCGGAAATCTGCTGAACTACGGCATTTTGGTCATAGCTTGGCATACTTTTTTCAAAATGTTTTTTAACTGTTTTCGCATCTATTTGCATAACAAAATTTCTTCCCAGCTTTTATAATTATAGAAAGGAAAATGTCCGCAATCAAGTTTGACAACCGGCACGTCAAATTTTTCCCAGAAATTCAGCTGGTTTTTAGCGGGGATAATCTTGTCATTCACCCCGACCAGAGCTTTTGTATAAAAAGGTGTATATTCAAATTTATAAGACTTGATGAGCTTATCAAGTTCGACAAGTTCCTGAACTCTGTTTTCAATTGAACGCGTGACAGGAGTTTCATTGTACCTGTTTAATAAATCCTCATACACAAACACATTTCTTGTAAACTTGCCCTGCAAGCCGGTTTCCGCATGCAGTAGAGAAAGTTCAAAGGGCTTGTGCGGAATTCCAAGCTCATCATCGACGGGGAAAGGTGTTCCGCAAACCGCAGTCACCGATGTCAACGCCGGCAGCATATCCCTGAGATACGACGCTATAAACACACCCATTGACCAGCTGATAAGATGAATTTTATCATACCCGGAAAAATCAATATCAAAATTCAAATTCGCATAGTCATACAATGTCACAACATCATAATTCCCGCAGTCGAGAAATTTGAACGGGTTGTAGTCAAAACTCCAGCCGCAAAAAAATACTATTAAATTTTTATTGTTTTGTTTATTGAACCAATAACACTGCATAATTTTTCCAAATCCTTTTCCTGAATTTCCGTAGTAAGGGACAATCTGATACGTGAAGTACCGGCGGGAACGGTCGGCGGTCTGATTGGCAGTGTAAAATACCCGTCCTTAAACAGAATATCACAAACTTCAACTGTCCTGTCATTCTCCCCGATAATCACAGGGATAATATGGCTGTCGCTCCCGAGTTTTTTGCCAAGTTCAAGCATCTTTTGACGTCTTTCAAAAGTTTCGGGGAGCTTATTCTCAATAATCCATTTTGAAAAAGCGATTGTAACAGGCGGGAGTGCAGTTGAAAATATAAAAGACCGCGCCTTATTTATAAGATAATCAATCAAAACTTTTCTGCCGGTCGCAAAAGCCCCCATAGAGCCGATTGCTTTACCGAAAGTTCCGACAATCAAATCAACATCACCGGTGAGTCCGAGAGTTTCCGTAACGCCAAGCCCTGTTTCGCCAAACACACCGAACGCATGAGCTTCATCCAGAACAAGAATACAATTGTATTTATTTTTGAGTTCAACAAGCCGCCTGATATCTGCGATGTCGCCATCCATACTGAAAACACTTTCCGAAACTATTATCGCGTTGTTGAAATTATTCCGCTCGCGCACCAGAAGTTTTTCCAGAGCTCCCATATCGTTATGCGGATAGCGGAAAAACTTTCCCTCAGAAAGCCGCATCCCGTCAATTATACTTGCGTGGTTTAATTTATCGGAAAAAATTACATCACCTTTGCCCGCAAGTGTTGAATTAATTCCGACATTTGCATGGTACCCGCTGTTAAACAGAAGCGTTCCGCCGCTTTTGTACAAATCGGTAATAAGATTTTCCAGCTCCTTATAAACAGGCAAAGAGCCTGTGAGAAGTCTTGCAGAAGCACTCCCGAACGAATAATCAGCACCGGCAGACTCTAAAAATTCTTTAGTCACCGCTCTGTTATCAGCCAGACCGAGATAATTGTTAGACGAAAGATTCAAAAGCTTTTGCCCTTTAAAATAAATATATTTTTCGTCTTTGTCACCGTAATCTTTAAGAGCCCTGAGATGTGAGTGTGATTTTAAATCTTCAAGCGTTTCTGTGTAAGTTTCAAACATAAAATAATTATATGATAAAAAGTTTATAAGGGAATAATACTGAATTAATCTAAATACAAAATTTCTACTTTACCATCTTTACCAACCACATATTTTGTTCTTTTGTTTGTGATATGTCCGGATTGGTTCTTCTGTTTTCTTACATTTTTAAAATATTCATAACGGTCATAATAAGATGCATAACTACTATCTAAGTTACCAGATCGGGAAAAAAAATGTAATACTTCTTGTTCAAAAGTAAGTTCTATATCTAACGACTTTATTTTTGAGTCTGTATTTTCAGGAAAAGGTTTGTATGGGAAAAAATTGTTAATTAATGAAAGTATAGGTGAATTATCAGTATTTTTAAATGTTTTTACTATTGCAGAACAAATTAAATTTCCCTGTTTATCAAGTTTCAGTAACACTTTTGTTTGGATATTATTTCTTCTATCTACATTAGGCTGAGCTCTCCATTTTTCATGCAAAATACTACTTAAAGTATTTACATAAGTATTTAAACTTTCTGCCTCTTGCCGGCTGGTATCAGAATCATCTGCGGAAAGATGTGCTCTACATATATAATTATGCAATGGAAGAGATTTTTCTAAAGCTGTTTTATGTACCGGAAAATCCGGAGTTGTTTTAGGCTTATCCTCTGAATAATTTGAATAATAATAAGTTTCAGCGGTATTCTTTTCACAATCAGAGATATTATATATATAAACATCCTCTCCATCCGGATAAAATTTCACAATCCCTTTGTACTTGTATAAATTTTCTGTCTTTTCAATACTATCTGTATCCAGCAACACTGTAAGCTTGCTATCTTTTGAAAGATTTAACCATTGTTCAGAATGAGCAATATTCACTGAAAACAACACCGAAAGAATTAATAAAAAAATCTTTTTCATATGTACTATTGTATCATCCACCATCAATATGTCAATTTTAAACAAATAGTATTTTTGTCAGTCAGTGCCTGACCTACAAAAACTTACGGGTGTGACAAAAGCCGACTCTTAAAAGCCTTATCAGGACACTGTCGGTTGGGCATACTTGCCCAACATCCTTCTCCGCTATTTATAAAATATGTTACAAAATTAAATAATATGGCAAATTTTTTATCAAAAAATACTTTATATAAATGTAAGGTAGTGAAAAGGTAGATTAGTTGTGTCAAATGTAGTATCATCAACAATATTTGCTGTACGCAATGTCGACAAGTTTGAAAACGGCGACCTTGGCAGACTTCCTGTTGCCGGCGCACAGACTATTAATATTTTTGATAAAGTTCTGCATTACAATGCACGCCTTGCCAAAGGCACAGACGGTGCAATACAGGCGTTTAATGCACTTGCGGAACATAACAAATTTCTTGATTATACAGGCAAAACAATAAAATGGGCGGCTCACAACGTTAACCCGCTTATTTGCGCATCCGGCGGACTGAAAGTTCTTATGTCTGATGACAAACCAAAAGCGGCAGTAGAAGAAACAACTGCACTTGCAACAATGTTTGCGGGCGAAAAGTTAATGAAAACTGCTGTTCTTGATGCTGTTATGGATTCAAAACCGGTCAATTCCGCATTGGAAGGTTTGAAAAACGGAAAACTGTCAAAACCCTGGATGGAAGTCATTTCAAAACACAACGCCGGCGGTAAAATATCAGCACTCGCCCGCGGAGTTATGTTTGTAGGCGCATCCATTGCCTCCTATGCTGCCGGACAAAAAATAGGAGATGACGTCTACAGCCGCATAAGTGCAGCATTTGGCGGAAAAACTGAAAATATCAATCTAAAGAGCTAAGCATGCCGGCTAATTGTGTGCTATACTAACTGTACTATGAAAAAGACAGCGTTGTTAATATTTACATTACTGCTGAACTTATGTTTTGCTCTTCCGAGCCATGCGATTAAAATCGGATTGCAGACAAACGTCGAAAGAGTAGGCGTGGGTTCGGCTACCCCAGCCGTCATTATTGACGCGAACACTAACAGAAAAGTGTGCGATTTGGAAAAAATGATTAGCTACGAAATTCGTGCTTACAAAAACAAAATCGCCATCAAAATCGACGGCAAATACTACAAAATTGATTCGGATAATATCGTTATAAAAGCCGATGAAAACAGCTTTCTCAGCACCAAAAACAAGTGGTACAGAGGAATTTTTATCATTCAGAATAAAAACCATAAACTTACGCTAATAAACGATATTGATATAGATAATTATGTCAAAGGCGTAGTACCGGCAGAGATGCCATCATCCTGGGAAATAGAAGCACACAAGGCTCAGGCAATAGCCGCAAGAAGTTACGCGCTTGCAAACCTTGGCAAACGTGCGGCGCTTGGCTATGACCTCAATGACACCCCTGAAGACCAGGCATACTCGGGCGCTTCTGCTGAAACACCGCGTACAAATCAGGCTGTGGAAGACACTAAAGGCATTGTTTTAATTTATAATCTGAAAATTATTCCGGCATATTACTACGCATCTGCCGGCGGTCAGACTACAAAAGCAAGTGCTGTTTGGGGTCAGGATTTACCATACATAAGATCCGTACCGTCATTTGACGGCAACGTGAAGAAAAACGGACACGGCGTCGGTATGTCCCAGCACGGAGCTAATAACCTTGCGAAAGAAGGCTACAACGCTTACCAAATTTTGCAATACTTTTACAAAAATATAAAATTTGCACGCCTAAATGATACATCTTACAACTAATATTCTCTCCAAAGTGCTGATTTTACGTAATTTTTTAGGCATAAAATGTCGGAAAGTGCCGTTTTATGCAATGTATGATGAATTAAATTCCTAAAAACCCCTTGCCAAAAACAAAAAAAGTGCTATAATAAATTCTGTCGATATTATTGCATGCGGAAGAGAGAATGGTTTCATTTTCGTAGGCACAACTAGAAGGAGGTTCATAATGAACAAAGAAGAATTGGTAAAAGAAGTATCAAAAAAAGCAAAAGTTTCTCAAAAAGCTACAGCTGATATCATTGCAGCTACTTTAGAAACAATTTCAAAAACAGTATCTAAAGGTAAAAAAGTAACATTAGTAGGCTTCGGCACATTTGAAGCCCGCAAAAGAGCTGCAAGAACAGGCAGAAACCCGCAAACAGGCGCACCTTTGAAAATCGCTGCTAAAACTGTTCCTGCATTTTCTGCCGGTAAAAAATTCAAAGAACTTGTAAAATAAGCTTTTGAATTTTAGAAAGTTTAAAAAGAGAGGTTTTTCTTACTGATTAGCCTCTCTTTTTATATGCAAAAACGAGATAATCTTTCCGCCGTAATTTTTTTGCTTCAAAATCTCAAATTCGCCGAAATCAACATCCGTCACGTGTTCAAGAATAACTATTCCCGCAGCATCCTTTACCGCGAGCAAAGCTTGCTCGTATACGCCCGCATAATACGGCGGGTCTATGTAAACAACATCAAAACCAGGGTTTAAGTTTTTAACAAGTTTGAGAGAATCTCCACGGATAAGTTCCGGCGCCGGTGAAAATTTGCTAAAATTAGATTTAATGACCGCAAAAGCTTTAGGGTGTCTTTCTATAGCAACAGCACGGGAAAAACCTCTTGATAATGCTTCCAGCGCCATTATGCCGGAACCTGCAAACATATCAAGAAAAGATTTGCCGTCAAAATCAATCATTGCCTGTAATGTATTAAAAACGCTCATCCTCACCTTGGAAAGTGTCGGACGAGTAATCTTTTCATCAGGCGCCGTTATCTTTTGCCCTTTAAATTTACCCGCGGTTATAATCATATTACTATTTTACAATGAATAAAATTTAGTGTATAATGAGCTTGTTATCCGTTGAATCAGGAGTTATATGCGCACAGAAAACAAAACAGAAGTGATAGTAGTCGGAGGCGGACCTGCCGGAATAGCCTGTGCAATAACGATAGCACGGGCTGGACGTGAAGTTATTTTGATAGAACGAGGCAATTTTACCGGCTCAAAGAATGTTTTCGGCGGCGCTATCTACGCACAACCTACGCGCGAAATTTTCCCTGATTTTGAAAAAACAGCCCCGCTTGAAAGGAAAAATATCATCCACAAATATGCAATTTTAGGGGATGAAGATTCAACTGAAATAACATACCGGAACGACGAAACTGATAATACCGATGTGAGCTACAGTGTTTTTCGCTCCAAATTTGACCGCTGGATGGCTGATGAGGCGGAAAAAGAAGGGGTCATAATCATTACGGAAACAGTTGTAGAGGATTTAATCCTTGACGACGGCCGCGTTGTCGGAGTAAAGACAGAACTTGAAGATTACTATGCGCATATTGTTGTGCTGGCTGACGGCGTGAACTCACTTTTAGCAAAAAAAGTCGGACTGCGTAACAAAATTACGCCATACGATGTTGCAATAAGTGTCAAAGAAGTCATAAAGCTTGATAAAGACAAAATTAACGAAAGATTTCATCTCACTGACGAAGAGGGCTGCGTTTATCAAATTTTTGGAGGGTCAATGCTCGGAATGCTTGGGCTGGGATTTTTATACACCAATAAAGACTCAATCAGCATAGGGCTTGGGGTTACTCTGAACGAACTTGCGGAAAACAAGGTGAAGCCGTACGAACTTTTGGATAAACTCAAATGCCATCCGTCAATAGCACCATTGATAAAGGATGGTGAACTTTTGGAATATTCCGCGCACCTGATACCGGAAGGCGGATATAAGTGCCTGCCTGATTTGTTTGCAGACGGGGTAATGATAGCCGGTGATGCGGCAATGATGGTTAACAATATGCACTGGGAGGGCACAAACCTTGCAATGATGAGCGGCAAGTTTGCCGGAGAAACTGCCCTTCACGCACTTTTGGAAGAAGATTACACCGCAGAAACTCTCTCTCATTACCAGCAGAGACTGGAACAATCCTTTGTAATGAAAGATTTAAGAACATACAAAAATCTTATGGATGTTATGCACAGCAGGTGCGCTTCGTTTTTAGGATACTTCCCGAAAAAAATCAACGAGTTTTTCAAAATGTTTACAACCGTGGACAGTATACCTAAAAAAGAAAAGTACAGAGGGTTTATCAAAAGTATATTCAACGATAGAAATCCGCTTGAACTGATGAAAGACGGCGGAAATTTATTCAGGCTGATATGGAGCATACTAAAATGAACATAGATGAAAAATTATACACAGTAAAATCAGTTCCTGACCGTGTTTCACATCTGCATCCGGACAACGGGCAATGTATTCACTGCGACTCAAAAGCCTGCACATACGTGTGCCCTGCAAATGTCTATGAGTGGGATGAGGAACAACAAAAACTCATCGTGAATTTTGAAAACTGCCTTGAATGCGGAGCATGCAGAATTGCCTGCGAAAGGCAGTCGCTAAAATGGGAATACCCGAAAGGTACAAAAGGCGTAAAGTTTAAATTTGGATAAGTAAAAATAAGCAAGGAGGCATTTATGAAAGAAGAGTATAGCAACAAACAAAGACGCTGGTATGACAAAGATCCGGTTTTATCACAAGCAGTAAAAACACTTGAAGAATCAGATGACGAAACACAAATCAGAATAGCTTTGAACTTAATCAAAATCATCATTGAGCACAACATTGAAGATGAAAAATTTGAAGCAGTCGAAGACATCATTAACGCCGTTGGTTCAGGTTTAGAAGACAGCAGAAAAGGCCGCTGGTATGATATAGATTCAACAATCAGAACAGCAATGAACATGCTGCATAACTGTCCGGAAGCCACCCAAAAACTTATTGCAAAAGAAATGGCAAAAATGGTTGTAACTACAATCAAAAAAGAGGATTCTACAGACGCAGACGAAGAAAACTAATATATAAAGTCCTATTCACATATCTTGATGCGGACTACAGGGCGGGCAAAGCGCAAGCGTGCCCGCCGATTTTTGAAGTTTCTTCGCTTTTAGAATGACATATCAATGTAGTAATGAGCCGCAATTCACTGCTCATTCTTCACTTTGATCTGCCCTCCGTATTACGTCTTAAAATTATACTTTAAAACACTAAGCTTCCAGCTCGCGTCTTATTTCGTCAACAGAAACGTGCTCAATCGGGGAGTTTTCATCTTTTTTCAGATAAACTTCTTTTATTCCGGATTGAACAATAAACCTCTTACACAATATACATATAAAATTATGACCCCAAATATACATTGTAGCGTTTTTGCACCTGTCCTGACCTGCCTGTATAATAGCATTTTGTTCAGCGTGAATTGAACGGCAGGTTTCATATCTTGTGCCGGACGGAATATTATTCTTTATTCTGTAGCATTCCCCGCGTTCGTAACACGATTCAACCTTTGAGGGGGTTCCGTTATAACCGGTTGCTTTTATTTTTTTGTCCTCGCCGACAATGACTGCGCCCACCTGAGCTCGCAGACAGTTTGAACGGCTTGCACATGTCTTTGCCAGATCCAAAAAATAATCATTCCAAGATTTAATTTCCATAATTACACTTCCCTGCCTTTTCTTTTCATTATAATTTTATACTAAAATTAAAGACTTGCAAACAAGATTTAATAATTTATAATAAAAATTATGGTAAAAGTCACGGTAATCATACCAGTTTATAATACGGAAAAATATCTGGCAGAATGTATTGATAGCGCAATTAATCAAAGTCTTAGAGATATTGAAATTATTTTAGTCGATGATGCATCACCTGATAACGCCGGCAAAATTTGTGATGAATACGCTGCTAAAGATTCCCGCATAAAAGTCATCCATCAGGAAAATCAGGGTGTGTCCGCCGCAAGAAACAACGGACTTGAACACGCAAACGGCGAATATGTGTATTTTCTGGATTCCGATGATATGATTGAAGAAAGTTTTCTGGAAAAAGCTTACAACGTGGCAAAAGCTAATGACAGTGATTTGACGGTATGCGATGACAGAAATTTCGCGGACAGAAATTTTGAATACATTTGTGCGCTTCCGACTTTTGCGACTTTTGTAAAACATGATTTTCTCAAACAACATCCCGAAATTAAATTTCCAATCGGTATTCATCCGATGGAAGACAGCATATTTGCCCACAAAATTCTTCTGTTCTCAAACAAAATTTCATTTTGCAACAACAAATATTTTTACAGACACTACCCTGAACAAACTTCCAGTGTTTTTAGACAACAAGGAGAAAAGCTCACAAGACAAATTGAAACTGTATATGACAATCTTGAAAAATTGTACGAAAAATATAACTTATACGAATCGAAATATTTTATTATAGCAAAACTTATGGAAACCGAAACGTTCTCGACCAGATACAGACGTGCTGAGTTTTCTCCGCAGCAGCGCAAAAAAGTTTTTTATATTCTAAATAAATTTTTCAAAAAACATCTGAAAAAATACTTGCCTGCAAAACAAATGAAAACTAAATTTAATTATGAATTTGTAGAGATGATGCACTCTTCAAATTATGAAATTTTCCGGCTTAAAAGATTTCTGCACAGCATAAAATTTATTCAGGAAAATTATCTCATTTACAGATTTTTCAAGAAAAAATTGCGCTCAAATTTGTCCGACTTTATTGATAAACTCAAATATATTAAAACAAAAATTAAAATTATCCGCCCTTGGGAAATAAAATTTATTAACAATTTCTTTAACAACATTGACGAAAACAAGGTTCTTGTAGCAGAAATGAATGACTGCCACAATGAAGTAATCCCCGGGTATCTGAAATATCTAAACGAACTGGGTTACAAATGTGATGTGCTGATTGCACAAAATATTGCAAAGGATAATATATTCTGTAATATACCGGAAAATTTGTATGAAAATACCTATCAGGCAAGATCATTTGTAATTCAAAAAATTCTACTATCACCAAAAATTAAAAAATACAAAAAAATATTACTTACTTCAAATTATATATACACGCTTAAAACAACACTTTCAAACTTTGAAAACCTTCAGGATAAAAACAAATTCATCTTTGTTGAACACAACCTGAAAAATATTACCGATGAATTGTTAAACCGGCATAAATATATCTGTCTGAACAATTTCAGCAGAAACAACCTTGAAAACAATGTAATAAACCCGCACTACTTTGGTGACATAAAAATAACAGACAAAAATCCTGACGTAACAAAATTTATTATAATAGGCAGAGTGAGAAATGACAGGCAAAATTACAGCCTGATTACAGATACTATTTACAAATTAAAATCGCAAAATATTTTCAATTACAAAATTACAATTGTCGGCAGCTGGTGGAACGGCGAAATAGACAGTAAACTGCGGAATGAAATTAATCTTGAATACAAAGGCAGACTGAATTTTTCCGATATGTACAAAGAAATTGAACAGGCAGACTTTTTTCTGTCATTGTTTGATGAAAATAATCCTGAACATCAATGTTATAAAGAAAGTGTTACTTCCGGTCAAATACAGCTTATTTACGGATTTTCAAAACCGACAATTATCCCAAAAAGCTTTGCGCCCTATTATGGTTTTAACAACCAAAATGCTATCCTGTTTGACAATGAAAACGATTTTTCTAATGCTCTGATTAAAGGAATTAAGATGAAAAATGATGAGTACAAACAATTGCAAAATAATTTAAAAAATTATACGGATAACGTGTATAAAAAATCACTTGAAAATCTCGAAAGGCAGCTTAATGACTGAAAAAATTCCCAAAATCATACATTATTTTTACGACGCGGACAAACCCGTCTACACAAAAGACAACAAACCTCATTTCAGGATGTGCTATACATCTTGGAAAATGTTTTGTCCTGACTATAAAATAATGCTCTGGCACGACAAAATGCCTGAATTTCAAGAAATGCTGAAAAAATCAAGATTTTTACGGGAAGCTTACAGACTAAAAATCTGGGCTTTTGTTGCTGATTATGTTAGATTTTATGCGCTTGACAAATATGGCGGGATTTATTTAGATACCGATATTCAGCTGGTAAAAAATCCTGATAAATTTCTGGATAATAATTTCTTTGCATCGGTATTCGGCTGCATAACACAAAATGATTACCTGATAGAACCGGCCCTTGTGGGCTCCGTAAAAGGGCATTCTATAAATAAAATAATGCTTGAATACTACAATTCCGAAGAAATATTTGACGCCGCAAATTTTTTGCTGCCTGCAATGCTCCGTCAAGTTCTGAAAAAAAATAATATGCTGCCGGATAATAATATGTCATTACCGGACAATTTAAAATCGCTGCAAGCAGTTGATTTTAATGAATATAAAGCACAAAAAATACACAAAAATGAATATTTAACATTATATCCGATGTATTACTTCTGCCCGGCCTGGGAATTTCACGGAGAAAAATCCATTCTTCCGGAAACGCACGCCATCCACTGGTGCCAGAGTTCCTGGTGGTATACCAAGAAAAGCCAAATTAACCATTACGAACTTCGTCATCTGGCAAAAGCTAAAGGCTTGAAAAAACTTTACCGAAAATTCAGAATTTTGCTGTATAAAATAACTAATTCTTGTTATTTTTAATTCCGGTCATAATCATAGCAATATTATATTTGTTTGCAGTCTGAATAATATTGTCATCTTTAATACTTCCGCCGGATTGAATTATCAAGCCTATGCGGCCAAGTACAGCGGCGTGAATACTGTCTTCCGCTGGGATAACATCATCCGAGGCAAGCACGGCATTTTTAGAACCGTCGCAAGCATAATTCAGCGCCCAATCAACAGCGGCAAGAGATGTTGTCTGCCCTTGCGCTATCGCTAAAGTTTTAAAATCTTTTGCAATAACAACCGCATTTGATTTAGCGTGCTTTGCCACTTTCCATGCAAATATTGCATCTTCAATTTGCTCGGGAGTCGGTTTTTGAGTCGTCACAACTTTGAAAGTATCTTTGCTAAGCTCGCTTCTGTTTGCATCCTGAACCAGTGTACCAAAAGGGGTAATCTTTATTTCTTCGTCTATAAAATTTTTGTAATCTTTTAGAGGTGTGATAAGTTTGACAAGTTTAAGTTCCTGATTATTTTTCAACAATTCAAGCGCCTGCGGCTCAAAATCAGGAGCAACAACAACGCTCACGGACATTGAATCAATATGCTTTGCAGAATCAAAATCAACCACGCTTGAAAAAGCTATTACACCGTAAAAAGAACTAATCGGATCGCAATCAAATGCTTTTGTATAAGCGTCGTAAGAAGTTCTGCCAAGTGCAACACCGCAAGGTTTCCCGCGTTTTACAAACGCAACCGCGTTTACGTCATAAAATTCACTGACAATATTAACCGATGCACTCAAATTTAAAATATCATTGTACGTCAAAGCCTCGCCTGAAAGCAGTTCATAATCCACCATTTTATGCGATTGATAAACAGCTGCGCGTTGATGTGTATTTTCGCCGTGGACTAATTCCTTTAACAACGATAACGTAATATTTTTTTCATCAGGATAACTCATTTGCACCTCGTTTTCACTTTGTTTTTATAATTTATCACAAAAATGCAATTTAGCCAACTTAGCATTTTGTAACTATTTACACAAAGAGCGCTGATAACTGTTGAAATAATTTTTTGTCTTTACTATAATTTCACTTAGTTAGAATAAAAAAACAGAGGAAAAAATGGCAAGTAACAGAATAACAGAGGGCGTTGGCAAAAAAATAGTAGAAGCTTTAAAAAAACAATCTGATATAGAAATAGTTCCTGTACCGGAATCACATTTTAATACCCAAGAAACAGTTGAACAGCAGCAGCCTGAAGTTGAATATGTTGAAACAAAAGAGGAAGAACTTCAGCCGGAATTAACATTTGAAGAAGCAAGCTACTCAGAACAACCGACCTTCACCCCGCCTCCGGTTATGCCGCAGCCGCAAATTTCACGTCCTGCATACACACAGCCGGCAGCAATGAATAACACTAATTTCGGGGCAAATTCTTTAGACAATATTTCTAACGATCTGGACGGGTTTGAAATTCCGACGAATGTTGCTGTTTTAAAACAGCTTATCTCAAAACTTCCGTCAGGTGTCACCAAGCAAACAGGTGCACAAATCATCAAACAAACAATGGAAGCTCTCGGCATTTCTATGAGCAGTGTATTACAGGAAGCTCAACAGGTTCAGGAAGGTTTAAACAATTCCGCAAGAGACTGCCAGACAACTATTATAGAATACAGAAAACAGATTAACCTGCTGGAAAAACAAGCACAAAAATACCAGAGACAATATGCAGCCCTGAATGACATTATAAGCTTGTTTATACAAACAAATCACTAAGTTCAAAAGGTAGTTTCATTCTGACTCCCGCGTGAATTCGCAGAGGAACATAATCTTGTTATATCAGACGAATTATCTGGGACATATATAGATGAATTTATCTAAAATTTTCAAAACAGCGGCATGCTGAGCGTTGGCGAAGAATCTGAATAATAAAAGATTCTTCGGGCTAAAGCCCTCAGAATGACAATATTTTGGCAGGCACGCTTTCGCTTTGCACACCCTATAACTCTTCCGTAAGAACTTAACGGCAAATCTAAGACAGGGGGAAGGATGATGTGAAAACATGAATGTTCACCAATCATCATGCTTGCATAAAATATTCAAGAACCTTTTCATTATACCGGTTATCAGTTGCGCTGAAAGGCAAAACAAGCCCGCCTAATTGCTTTTCAACCGATTTTATAACATTTAAAGTTTTGGATTTAGGCACGTAATCCATCTTGGTCACAATAGTGATTATCGGCAGGTTGTAATTGTCCACCCACTCACGCATCTGAAAATCATTCTTTTGAATTTCATGCCGCCCGTCTACAAGCTGAACAAGAGTTTTTATCTGTTTACGATTGAGCAGGTATTCTTCCAAATATTTTTGCCAGCGGTTCTGCGCCTCTTTGGAAACTTTCGCATAACCATATCCGGGCAAATCCGCCAATATAAATTTGTCTGAAAAATTAAAAAAATTGATTAATCTTGTTTTGCCGGGTGTGTTTGATGTTTTTGCCAGTTTTTTATGATTGGCAAGACCGTTGATAAACGAAGATTTACCGACATTTGAACGTCCCAAAAGCGGAAATTCCGGCAGCTCAAATTCAGGGCACTGTGAAAGTTTTTCAGCACTCACTATAAATTTTGCCTGCATATATTTCAAGTTAGTACTCATTTTGTCGACAATGCTTTTTTCTGCTGCTCTTTCAGCTTCTGTTTATACAATACGGTCTGAAATAAATTATACATTTTTTCGCTGTTCACAACCGTAATCTGGGTTTTCTTTTCTGTTAAATCAATATTTACCGCAGGTTTCTGACTGAAAATATTCGCTTGAAGATGTACAATCTGGAATAACCCTACTTTTAATATACTCAAGGGTTCCGTCAAAAACATTTCAAATGATTTTCGGATGTCAAATTTTGCCATAATTATTGAACTTTTGCTTTGAATTTTTCGATTTTTTTCTGAACTTCAGCCTTGTCAGGTGCGTCAGGACTGTATGATAAGTATTGAGAATAATATTTTACAGCACCTTGATAGTTCTTTTCCTGCTCGTAAGCCATTGCTTTTAGTTTAGCAATGTGCGGTCCGTTGTGATAGAAGTCGATTGCGCGGTTGCAGTATTCAATCGTTGACGCATAATTTTCTTCTTTGTATTGTCTTTGCGCTACGTCAAAGAATTCATTAGATTTAATTTCGCACAAGTCAATGTAATTCATTGTATTTTTAGCTATAACATTGTTCGGGTCTCTTGTGAGAGCTTTTTTCAGAGCAACTCTTGCTGTTCTGAACTGTTTATGCTGAAGAAGAATTTCTGCCAGATACAGGTCATCATCAATAGTTTCCGAGAAGTTTATAGCATTTTCAAATGTATAAACCGCATCTTTTTCGCGTCCGAGAGCCAGATATGCTTCCCCTTTGATAACAGAATCCATAAGATTGTTGCTTGCAGTTTGAACGATATAGTTCAGACTGTCTTTAGACAAATCCATCTGGTGTGTAAGTTTTGCAATTTTGATTTTTGCAAGGTGCAATTTCAAATCGTAAGGAGTTTTCTCTAACGCTTGATTTATATAATCGTATGCGAGATATAATTCTTTATTTGTTGTGAAAGTATTACTGTCTGCTTCGTCTCTTGACATTTCATAATAAGTATTTGCAAGACCGATAATCGCATCTTCATTGTAATCTTCATCACCGATTAATTTTGAATAATATTCAAGAGCCTGATCATACTTTTTAGTTTCAAGCGACAGGTCGGCAACACGGATAATACCTTGGGTAAATCTCGGGTTGATAGCCAGAACGGTTTTCAATTGTTCCATTGCAAACTCAGCATCAGCACGTTTTTCGTAAACATTTGCAAGGTTGACATAAGGTCTTGAATTTTCCGGTTTAACCGCAACTGCTTTTTTGAAAGAATTGATAGCAGCCGGCTGGTTGCCCTGTTTAAGGTACAATTCACCTTGCAAGTTCAAAGCCGGAGAAGAGTTTGGATTGATATGTATAGAGTGGTTAATCCAGGTAAGCGCTTTGGAATAATCGCCTTGTCTTGCAGCAACTTGAGCCATGTGATACATAGAAGTCGGGTTGTGTGTATTGAACTTCAAAGATTTTTGGAACTGCGCTTCGGCTTCATCCAAATTACCTTCCATCATTTCCAGCACGCCTAAGTTATCATAAGCGTTTGCGAATTCCGGGTTAACCTGTAAAGCGAGGTTAAACAATTCTCTAGCGTCTTTTTTGTTGCCGAGTTTTAATGTTGCAACGCCCATTGCGTTATAAGCTTGATAGTGATTACTGTCGAGATTTACTGTTTGGACAAATTCTTTTACTGCAGAATTTAAGAGATTTCTGGTATTTTTAATATACTCAACGTCAGAAGATGTTTGACGCATCATATATACAAGCCCTTGAGCATAGTGCAGGTCAGGATTGTTCGGATTTTCTTTTAACAGTGCATCCAATTCTGTTTGTGCAGGGGCAAGTTTATATTGTTTTGCAAGAGAAACTGTTCTTAAAGCTTTCAGTTGAACATCTTTCGGATTTTGTTTCATTGCGTCAGAAATCATTTTATCTGCACGTTCGTATTCGTTATATTCAAGTAATTTATCAATTTCCATGTAGCTTTTTTCGACTTTAGCTTGAATTTCGGCTGCGAATGTATTAGTTGCAGAGCACAGAACGCTTGCCAAAATCATTGATGACACTAAAAACTTTTTACAATTCATGTTTTCTCCTACAGTTTTCACTATACTAAATCTTTTGATTATATTGTATAATATATAATATAAAAAAGCAACAAGGTTACAAATGGGTTTAAGTACTGATTCAAAACAGACATTAGAGGACTTTAAAACTTACATAATAGTTGAGAAGAATTTTTCCAAACACACGGCTAAAGCCTACTGTTCGGATGTTTTGAGTTTTTTGTTATGGCTTGGTGATGATTTGTGTGAGGATGTGACCTTTGCAAAGATAAGAGAGTATTTGCATTTTATTCAAAAATTTCATTACAAAAAATCGACTATTGCCAGAAAAATTGCATCTCTCAGAACATTTTACAAATATTTATACAGGGAAAAGAAAATAGAGAACAATCCTGCGCTGAATTTGAGCGCACCCAAACGCCCCAAATCCCTGCCAAAATTTTTGACACCTGATGAGGTTGAGAGAATTTTAAATAATATTAAGATAGAAACTCCATCGGGGTATAGAAACAGAGCTATTTTAGAGCTGCTTTGGGCGACCGGAATGCGTGTTTCCGAACTTGCCGGTTTAAATTTCGGAGATTTAAACCTTGAAAATAACGAAATCAGAGTGTTCGGAAAAGGCGCAAAGGAAAGGATTATCCTGGTTTCCAATCGGGCAAAGACATACCTTGAAAGGTATATAGAATCAGCCAGAGCATTGATACCTAAAGGCTACAGGCTGGAAGAACCTACTGAAAGCTCTCCCGTTTTTATAAACAACACCGGCTACAGGCTTCAAACAAAAACTATCCGCAATGTTATAAATGAAGTTGTGGAAAAAATAGATTTGCCTAAAAGAGTTACTCCCCACGTATTCCGGCACAGTTTTGCAACACATTTAATAGAAAACGGCGCAGATTTACGTGTTGTGCAGGAACTTTTGGGACATGCCAGCATTTCAAACACTCAAATTTACACTCACATATCAGCCCAGCACCTGAAAGAAGTTTACAACGAAACCCACCCGCGGGCATAAACGGGATTCCTAATCCTGAAAGCGTAGAAAATACGTTTAAAAAAGACGATAGGACGTTAAGTCGTTTTCATTAGTTCCTCCCCCCACATTGTGTGGGGGAGCGGATTTGCACTCTGCCGAACAAAAACTGACTTAATGTCTGGTTTTGTGAGAGGGGACGATAGTCCGGATAGCGAACGGAACGAGCCCGCTAAACCCGCAGGGCTTACAGGCGAGTCTCCGTGAGCACGAAGCAAATCCAAGACAGGTTAGGTGGTGGGCAAACGTAACGTTTGCATCATTATTCTTTCCACAAACTGAAGTTCCGCCTTTTGAATATGTTCAAGAAATTTTGAAACTCTTTTAACAGGCGGCTTTTGCTGTGCCCGCAAGAGCTTGACGACTTTATTCCCTCCCCGGGTCGGGGAGGGCTGGGGTGGGGAGCAAACATAATGTATGCTGTCATTCTGAGGGCTTTAGCCCGAAGAATCTTTTTTATTTAGATATTTCGCTATCGCTCAGTATGACGCAGTTTTGAAAAATTTTTTGTGGAATTTTCTATATAAGTTCAAGAGCGTAAAAGTATATTTTTCAAGGGAAATATGTTATAATTTTTTTATGAGTGATGAAGTTGTTGAAAAACTTAAAGAACTGGGGTTAAACAGCTACGAGGCAAAAGTTTATCTGGCACTGTTGAAAAAATATCCCTCAACGGGTTATGAGGTCGCAAAACTTGCTGATATCCCGCAATCCCGTGCTTATGATACGTTAAAATCTCTTGAAATTGCAGGAATCGCTGTTTCCTCAGGAACAAAACCGGAAACTTACACACCAATCAAGCCTAAAGAATTAACAAAAAGATACAGGCGGAAAATAACATCTACTATTGATTTTTTGGAGAAGAAACTGCCTAATGTAAAAAGTGACCATACAGAACCTATTATGACAGTAACCGGAACCATTCCTATTATGGACAAAGCTGTGGAAATTATTACAAACGCCCAAAAAGAAATCTATATGGAAATCTGGGCAAAAGATTTTAAGCAGCTGGAAAGCGCTTTAAGAGACGCCTACGACCGCGGACTTGATATAAAAATTGTGGGTTACGATACACTGCAAACGGTTGCGGGCACCGTATTTCAACACGCAAGCGGACGTGAAATTGAATACAGCCTCGGCGGAAGAATGATTTTTATTGCGGCTGACAATGCGGAAGGATTGTTTGGAAAAACCGAAAATACAAAACATAATGATGCACAGGTTATCTGGACAAAAAATGAAGACATTGTATTTTTGTTAAAAGAATTTATTGTACACGATATGTATTTAATTGACATCCAGCAGCAGTTCCCTGAACAGCTGAAATACTTCTACGGCGCAGGTATGAAACGATTGAAAGAAAAAGTCCTCACAAGTTCATCAAAATACAAAATTCATTAGCAAATTTCAAACGTAAATACTCTGCGTCAGTTAATACAATAATTTGTCCGCACATCCGCCGGAATTGCTTTAATTATTCGGTATGCAAAACTGAAAAGTTGTTAAATTTTCCGCACTGCTTTTGACATTAATGCTTCCGCCGTGAGCGAGTATTGTTTCTTTGGCTACATAAAGCCCGAGCCCGGTGCCGACTTTTTTGTGCTTTTTCGCGTAAGTTATGTATTTATCAAAAACATCATTAGGATTTTTCAGAGTAATCCCCGGTCCGGAATTGGTTATGGCAAAGTGTGTTTCCAGTGCGTCCTGATAAAGTTCTATATCTATTGTGCTCCCAAATGGCGCATATTCAACTGCATTACTCATAAGATTTAAGATTACTCTTGACATTTCCATCTCATCAGCCATAACAATTATCAAAGGTTTTGAACAGAATAACCGCATCTGCTGCTTTTTATCGCCTGATAAAAATTCTATCCGCTTAATACATTCTTCAACAAGTTTTTTGAGACAGATTTCTTTTTTAACAATTTCCTGCTTGCCGTTTTCTATTTTTGAACGCGTCAGAATATTATCAATCATAAGCTTGGAATATTTGACCGAACTGAATATCTGCGACATAATTTCCTGCCTGTCAGCTTCTTCACTGACTTCATTATTCATCAAAAGGTTAAAAGCAAGAATGGAAGCATTAACAGGTGTTTTCAAATCGTGTGTCACCATTGCAAGAAAAGACTCCTGCAATTCTTTATTATTTCGGTAATCCGCCTTTTGTTCTATCAGATGGTGAATTTCAGCAATCAAAATATTTTTGTTGAAAGGTTTTGTCATATACAAATCAGCACCGTGCTTATAAGCGTGCTCAATATAATTTACGTCATGCTTTTTTGCGATAAAAATTACTGACGGAACTTGAACCTTTTGCGACTCCAGATTTTTGATGTATTTTAATAGCTTGTAAAAGCTTTTCAGCTTTTTATCGCAGCAAAGAATACAAACATCCGAAGATTGGAGAGACAATGTGTTTGCTCCGGTGTTAATATGATTTATATTGCAAAATCTTACGTTAAATTTGTGCAGAATACATTTGTAATAAGGGATATGCCTGTCCTCTTCAACTATAACAAGAATTTTTGAGAGCTTGAAAGGGTTATTGTTCAATAACTGCTGCTCAAAATTATTCTCCTCGTTTTTGTTAGTTTGCCAAAGCATATATAGATTTTATATATAAAAAGGTAATATACAATTACCCATTATGGTAATATGCTTTGCTTAAAAAAAATTTGATGATAAAATTTTATTATGGCTGACACAATGGAAGAACTTATATCACAGATAAAAGACCGGCTTGATATAGTAGAAGTGGTATCAGAGCAGGTTATTCTGAAAAAGAACGGCAGTCACTACTGGGGCTTGTGCCCGTTTCACAAAGAAAAGACCCCGTCATTTTCAGTAAATCCGTCACTCGGAATTTACAAATGTTTTGGCTGCGGAGAAGGCGGCGATGCTTTGTCTTTTATAATGAAGACGAAAAACATCGAGTTTATGGATTTGATAAAAGAACTGGCAGAAAAATACGGACTTGAGATGCCGGCAAGCTTCAAACGCAGTTCCTCGTCAAAAGATTTGAAAGAACACATGACATCAGCCTGCCAAAAAGCAGCGGAATTTTATCACAAAAGACTTCTGAAAGATGTTTCGACAGAGACCGGAAAAGTTTTGAAATACCTGACAGGACGCGGTATTAATGAAGATATTATAAAAAAATTCACACTCGGTATTGCCCCTAAATCTTACACAACCTTGTACGACGCCTTGAAAAGTGAATTTTCTGATGAAGTGCTTGAAAAAGCCGGGCTGGTATTGAAAGACCGAGATAACAGATACATAGACAGATTCAGAAACCGCGTTATAATCCCGATACAAAATGAGTTCGGTGATTATGTTGCGTTTGGGGCGCGCGCTGTGGAAGAAGGACAATCGCCAAAGTACCTGAATTCCTCTGATTCTTTAATCTATAACAAAAGTAAGCTTCTCTACGGGCTTTATACGGCAAAAGACGCCATAAAAGAAGAAGACAGCGTAGTTTTGATGGAAGGATATTTTGATGTAATCTCAGCTCAGGCTCACGGTATTGAAAACTGCGTGGCAGCCTGCGGAACAGCTCTCACATCAGACCACGTGAAACTTCTGTCACGGTATACAAAATCAAGAAGGATTTACCTGTCATTTGACACGGATTCCGCCGGTCAAAAAGCAACCGAACGCGGAGCTGAAATTATCAGGGAAGCGTTTGAAGGGTTAGGGGATATAAAACAGTTTGATGAAGCTTATACAACAACCTCAGACGACAAATATTCCTGCGAAATCAGGGTAATCTCGCCTCCGGAGGGCAAAGACCCGGATGAATTTATCCGTACGGCAGGCGCAGAAAGCTACAAAGCTTATATGCAGCACGCCCCGCTTTTGATTGACTTTCAGATGAATAACATCCTGAAAGAAAAACACGAAATAAAAACCGCACTGGATAAAACTAATCTTGTAAAAAAACTTATACCGGTTTTACAGGAAATAAAAAATGATATCGTACGCGCCGAATATGTCAAAATGGCAGCCCACGCGCTGGATATAGACGAATTTGCACTGATGCGCGAGGTACAAAAATCAGTTATTCAGGTGAGCCGTCCGGCAGAAAATATTGTTAAAATTGTAACAAAAAATTCATCAATACTCGAAAAAGCGCAAAAAAATTTATTGAGCATTTTTTTTGTAGCAGACAATCGTTTTAATTTGCAGCAAATAAATACAATGATAGGCGAGCTGCAACTTGATAACGAAACGTTAATAATTGTAAAATCTACAATTGACAAATTTCTATGTAGCGTAAATAATGTAAAAGAATTGATTGAACATTTATATACTGAATTTCTTCAAAAGCCGGAAGCCCAAAAAGTATTAACAGATTTAATAACAACATCACAGATGTATAACCATCTATCTGAGCAGGATATGCAAACCGCAATCGAAGAAACTAAACGAAAAATAAATCAAATTCAACACGAAAAAGAGCGCGAACAGTTAAGAAATTTGTACAAAAGCGCAAATGATGATGAAATAGAAGCACTTAAACTTCAGATGCAGCTTAGAGATAAAATCAACAACAGAAACAAATCGGAGAAAATGAATGACTAAAAAAAGACAACCCAACTCCTCAATTGTAAGTATTTTAGATGAAGATAATCTGGATTTACACGAAATTGATGAGGATGGAGCATTAGGCTCTGAAAATGATAGCGTAAATTACATGAATATGGACATCAGCACTGATAACATCGAAGATATCGTTACTGAAAAAATGGGCGGCAAAATGAATCTTGATGATATCTATATGATGAACGATTCTGCTGAAGAAGAAGACAACGATTTTGAACTTCCGAAAGGAATAGCGGTAGATGATCCGGTAAGATTATATTTAAGAGAAATCGGAAGAATTAAATTGTTGTCCGCAAATGAAGAAATTGAACTTGCAAGAAAAATTCTGCAAGGCGGCACACCCGGTGCAATTGCAAAACGTAAACTCGTACAGGCAAACCTCCGTTTGGTTGTAAGTATTGCAAAAAAATACGTCGGACGCGGCATGCTGTTCTTGGATCTTATACAGGAAGGCAACCTCGGTTTAATCCGTGCGGCTGAAAAGTTTGACCACGAAAGAGGTTTCAAATTCTCAACATACGCAACTTGGTGGATTAGACAGGCAATCACAAGAGCAATTGCTGATCAGGCAAGAACAATTCGTATTCCTGTTCACATGGTAGAAACAATCAACAAACTGAAAAAAGTTACCCGCCGTCTGGCACAAGAACTTTCCAGAAAGCCGACCGAGGATGAACTTGCTATTGAAATGAACGTTTCTATCCCGAAACTCCGCGAAATTATTAAAATCGCACAGGAACCCCTCTCTCTGGAAACACCAATCGGCAAGGAAGAAGATTCCCGTCTCGGTGATTTTATAGAAGACAAAGAAGCAGACGCACCGATTAAAACCGTTGCATCGGAACTTTTGAGAGAAGATTTGGCAGAAGTCCTCTGCACACTTTCTCCAAGAGAACGTGATGTTTTGAGACTCCGTTTCGGCATGGACGACGGCCGCCAGAGAACTCTCGAAGAAGTCGGGCAGCTGTTCGGTGTAACTCGTGAACGTATCAGACAAATCGAAGCAAAAGCTTTGAGAAAACTACGTCATCCGAACAGAAGCAAACGCTTGAGAGAATATGTAGAATCATAATTTTATACAAAATAACAACTGAAAAATTCTTCGCAATGTTCAGAATAAAGAACAAGCGAAGAATTTTTTTATGAATAGTTCAGAATGTCAGGCGGTGCCTGACCTACATAAACATCTGCGCGATAGCGCTAGGACTCAATCACTTAGTCACTTAATTTGGCACTGTCGGTTGGACATACTTGCCCATCAATGCCAGATGGCAATTCATGGGTGAAGAATCTTTCTTTTAATTGAAAAATATAGGGTGGGCAAAGCGAATGCGTGTCCACAAAATTATCGGTGTAAAATTTAATAAAATATGATATAATAAAATATATGAAAAATTACGGATTTAGTTTAGCGGAAGTACTGTTTACATTAGGCATAATCGGCGTAGTTGCGGCGTTTACACTCCCGACACTGATTACAAATTACCGTGAAAAAGAGACCGTAACCCGGCTGAAAAAAGTGTATTCTAATATGCAGACCGCATACAACTATACAATGATGGAAGAAGGTCCGACAAAATTCTGGGGTGCACTCCGCGGAGTAGAAACCGGCGGCGAGCTTGTTCTTATGGACAAGTTTTCAAAACACATGCATTTTGTCAAAATTTGCGGGCATGACAAAGGCTGTTTTCCTGATCAGCATTATCTGACCGTTAAGGACACAGAATATGCAAACTGGAACGAACTCGGGGACAGAGCCAAGGCAATACTGCCTGACGGCACACTAATTATGTTTAATATGACAAAGGCGGGGGATTCTGACGCACAGATTTATGTTGACCTGAACGGATTTAAAGGTCCGAACAAACTCGGCGATGACTTTCACTACTTTTTTGTCTATGACAACAAAATAATTCCGGCAGGTGCTCCGGCAACACAAGGTGAAGATTATTTTGTCCAATATTGTCTCGTAGAAAAAGGCTACGGCTGTACAGCATGGGCTTTGTATAATGAAAACCTGGATTATCTGCACTGCACAGATCTTGACTGGAACGGCAAGACTACGTGCAAATAAATTTCCACTCTGGAAACAGCTTATATTTGCTAGATTTTCTGCGTAAATATCACGTAAAAATCATTACACAACATAAATATCATCAGCAAAATCAACATCATAAAGAAAGTTGAGCTGATACGCTCCATAACTTTTTCGTCAACCGGTTTACCGTTAATTTTTTCTAAGATAAGAAACAGGGCATGCCCGCCGTCAAGCGCAGGTATTGGCAGGAAGTTGAATATAGCAAGGTTCATAGATATCATTGCAGTCAAAAGCAGTCCGTAAAAAATTCCCTGATTATCAATGATATTACCGCCGATTTTTGTGACAACAACGATACTGTGAAGATATTTGAGCGGAATCTTACCGGTAAACAACTGCTTTAATGTAACAAGCATTCCGCTTGTTTCGTTGTATAAATATTTGTAACTTACGGCAATTGCAGAGAAGAAACCTTTGACCGGCATCATTTTTTCATCAGCTATGTATGAAATCCCGATAACACCTGCTTCGTTCGGATAAATTGTGTTTAAATCAATTCTCTGCCCCATACGTTCAACAGTTATATAAAGCGGGTGAACATTATCCGCAAGTGCGTATGCAATATCGTTTAAAGAACTTTCGCCGTCGGCTATCCAATATTTTGGATTTTTTATGGAATCCCTAATATTTTTTTGCTGCTCGTTTAACTCAATTTGTTTGTCCTGATAAATAGCGACCCCGCGAAGAACATTCTGGTCAAGGTAAATTTTCTCTTCTTCCTGTACAGGCGGAAGTTTTACCAGTGAATCTTTCAGAATAATCTCATCACGTTCATAAGCATGGTTGTGGCTTTTCAGGCTTTTATAAACAGTTTCTAGCTGTTCCGGAGAAATCTTGCCGTCATTTTTAGCGCTGTACATTGCATAAAGTCTGAGTGCGTATCTGGAATTCACATCAGAGCCGTTAATTTTAATGATTTTATCGCCTTTTTGTACACCAGAGTTTTCCACAGACGGCGAGACTGATTTTCTGTATAAATATTCAACCAATTCGTCACTGTCTTTGGTGAGAGAGTCTGTAATCGGCAGAAGCGGTTCACCGTTATAGCTTAAATCAATATTGCTGAATTTTATGTTAGACTTTTCAACGATTTTTTCAAACTTGATATCATAAGTATTCGACGGAAGCTGGCCCCACAAAAGCGCAGTAATCAAAACAATCACAAAAGCACAGACGACATTTGCAAGAACACCGGCAGAAATTACGACAAAGCGCTGATATACAGGTCTGTTTGCAAACCGGTCAGGAGAATCTTTCGGGAGCTTATTTTCCGGTTCATCATCAGGGAACGATACATAACCGCCAAGCAAAAAAGCATGGATACGGAGGGTTAAATCTCCGATTTGTTTTTCCCATAAAGTTGGTCCGATTGGCAGACCAAATCCGAACGCCGACACTTTCATCTTAAACATTTTTGCGGCAAAAAAGTGTCCCGCCTCGTGAACAAGAACCAGTATACTTAACAGCAGTATCATTATGATTATAGACATATTTTTCCCTTCAAAGTCTCACTCTTTTTACATTCTAGCATAAAAGCACACCTCATGATACATATTTCAAATAATATCCGGCATAACAAAAAGGCAGAACCCTGAAAATTAGATTCTGCCTCTATATTCTTATATTGAAAAATTACAAATTTTTGCCGAGTTCGTAAGCCTGCTGCGGGAATTTTGTTTCCTTAACCGAACCCGCTGTCCATACTCCGGGGGCAATGACTTTTCCTGCATCTGTCCAATTGAGATATCTAATCATAGACTCATAGTGGCTGACAATCGGTTCTGCTTCTTTAGGAGAAATATCCGCGTATGTAAGGAGTAAAACAGCCTTTTTCGGTCGGCTTATCTGCCCGTTAACCGAATAAAATCTGTCAATAACCGACTTTATCTGTGCTGAAATTCCAAAATAATACATCGGGGTTGCAAAAACAACGGCATCGGCATCAATAATATTATTTTTAACAAATTCAAAATCATCTTTAAAAACACATTCACCGCTGGTACCGCATTTGTCACAGGCGATACAAGGATGAACAGTTTTGAACGCGGAATCAAAACGTGCTACTATATGACCGGCGGCTTCTGCACCTTTTATAAAATTGTCGGCCAGAGTGTTAGAATTTCCGTTTTTTCTCGGACTTCCGGTAATAACAAGTATTTTCATCTTTTTACCTCCTTTTAGCGTGTTTGTTTCAACTTCTGCGGCAACCCGAGTATTTCGGCACTTGTCGCCGCCGGCATTGTGTTTTTTAATAAACTTTCTTCTATCCATCTTACCATTAAATCTTTATAAAATAAAGATTTAACAACAAAAAAATCGCTGCCACTTAATTTTGTGACAGCGAAAAATTTTATATGAGTTAATGAATTTATATTTTATGAAGCTGCACCAGCGGCGCCTGCTGCATCGTCAGCAGCATCACCGGCAGCGCCGGCTACATCATCAGCCAAATCTTCAGCTTTGCCTTTGCCTTTTTTGAATACGTTTACTAAAGCATCCCAGGTATGTTTTGTTACCCATTCACAGCCTTCAGCGACTTTATTAAGACCTTTTTTAGCCCAGCCAGCACCTTCTTCAAGCTCTTTAGGTTTGAAACCTAATTTATTAGCTCCTACGATAACGCCGAGAGCAACGGCAAGACCGAGTACAACTTTACCTACTTTAGCCATTGTGCTGCTTTTTTTCTTTTCTTCAACAACCGGAGTTTCTTCGGTTTTTGTGTATTTTCCCTGACGGTTAATCAATTCCTGAATATCTTTTTGAGCACCCGTTGTTTTAGGCGCTTCACCACGAAAACTTACACCTGACACAGAACTAATCATTTAGATTGCCTCCTTTATTTACCTACACAAATTTTATTGTAATCTTACACACTAAATAAAACCAATAACAAATTAATTTTGACTCAAAATGAATTGTTTTTCAATAATTGTTACAAAAGTTTACGATATTTTTGGAATATTTTCAACTGCCGTGTAATCTATAATATTGTGAGGAGGAAAACAAATGGCATCAGAACAGGAAACATTAATATACGTAGAAGCGAATGACAAGGCGGAAGCCGGCGCGCTGGCAAAAGGTTTTGCCAGAACAAGCGTAAAAAACAGAGCATATATTAACGCTCTCGGAGTCGAACTCGGACTCAAATATCTTGCATCAGAAGGGATAAATATTTCTAATCTGCATAACCTGCATTCTGTTCACAAATTTTTAGAAGAATTTGACATAGCAGACATAATGCTTCCGAATATTCATATTGATGTCCGCGTTGTGTTCAGCGATAAATACATTTTTGTTCCGAAAAGTCATTTTGAATTCGGGCTGACACCTGATATATACCTTGTTTTCCAGTTGGCTGATGACCACAGCTACGTAAAAGCTCTCGGATTTTTCAAGCCTGAACTAATTAACAAAAAAGATGCCAACAAAGATTATTATTTTATACAAAAAGAAAAACTCACACCTATCAGCAATCTTAAAACATTTATTGAGCATGCCTCTAATAATACTGCACAAAATCTTGATGAAGATACGATATTTTTATCAGAGGCAAGATTTGTTTCAATGATAGATAATGACCTTCATGACGAAGAAAAAAGAGACCTTATCGGCACACTCTTAAAGTCGGATGAATTAAGAGACCGTCTTATTGAGTTCAGCAATTTTGAAATTCTTTCCTACAAGGCGGCAAATGACAGTGATATACAGCAGCCGGCATCAACGGAGCCTGATGCGGATTTAACACCAGCAGCTGCGGCAGCGGCGCTTGAAGCTGCCGATATATTTATTGAGACAGCGGCGGATGCAGCAGAAGAACCGGAGACTAAAAACATTGAACCACCTATAGATGAGTTTGAAATATTTGAAAACAGTCATGATGAATTTGATGGAAATGCACAGGAAGAAGATATTAACAACATTGATGACATAGTGTCAGCGGAACCCGAAACTGCTGACGTGCAAGAAGATGTCTTACACATTGACGATGCAGAACCCGTTCAAACAGAAGATGTCCTGCCAGATGCTGCGGAAGACACAACAACTATGGCTGCCCCGGAAGAACTGACGTCTGCTGAAGATATTCCGTTTTTGGAAGAGCCGGCACCGTTGCATATTGAAGAAACTGATACGACTGAATCCCAAAATGAAGATGAACCGTCTTTTGAAATAATAGAACAACAGGAAGAAGATTCGGCACCGGTAGAAGAAAATAAATCAAACGAAACGGTTGACTTGCTTTTCAACGATAATTTTACCGGTGAAAATATTGACAGCGATGATGATATTGAGTTTATCGACACGCAGCCGGAGATGGAAGATTCCGAAAAAGATATGATGCTCGGCTATACAACACCGCCGGAGACAAATAGTGAGGAGCAGGAGCTTATAAATTTTGATGACATTGATGTGAGCATGTCTGAAAATTTTGAAAATTATAAACGTGAAGAATACAGCGCAAATGATGCTGTCGCTTTTGATGTATTAGAACCTGTGTCTTTAAATGTTGACCTAAATGACAGTTCAAATGAAGGAAACTTCATCGCAGCGCTTTCCGGTGAGGTCGAAATTTCTCCGGAACTAAATCAGATTCCGGAAATCAAAACCGATATTATTGACGAAAACATTACAGGTATCGGTGCAATTGATACACTCGGGCTGATTGAGGAAGCACCTGAACAGAATACGGCAAATGATACGGCTGCAGATGAAGGCGGATTAAAATTTGATTTGTTAGATTCGCAATCTGATGAAATAAAAGCCGAAGATAATGAAGTGAGTCAGGATATAGATGAATTACCCACAATTGATACTATTGACAGCTTTGAGAACCTGAACATCGAAGAGGCTCTCAAGCCGATTAATGAGGATGTAGAATTTTTAACTGACATAAATCAGGAAACATCTGCAGCCGGTGAGATTGAAGAACTTTCAGCAGACAATATTGAAGAATTATCTTCAACTGAAAACTCAACGGATGAATTTTTAAATTTGACAGATCCTGAACCGATTGAGGGCAGCATAAGCGAGTTAAATGAGGATTTGCCGGTTTTACAACAGGAACCTGCTGATGAAATCGACAATTTAAGTACAGAACTTGATACTCTGACTGAACTCGGTGATAACACCCAAAGCTCTGATGAATTTGGTGATGTTGAAAACATAGAACCTATAGAGAGTTTGGACAGCCTAAATTTTGAAAGCGATATAAAACCGGAAGCTGCGGAAATGACGGTTGAAGAAAATGCCGTCACAAACGAGCCGGAGACATTAAATTTTGATGAAATAACACCTTTGTCTGATGACATGCCGGAGGTACTGCCGGAACTTACCGGAGACATCATACAAGAAGCAAACAATGAAATAAAAACCGACGAACTGCTGAACTTTGCACCGGAAGAACTTCCGTCATTAGAAGAAGAACCTGCGCAAGAACC
>CALUQN010000015.1 GCA_944322945.1 Candidatus Gastranaerophilales bacterium
CATTGGTAAGATTCTGAAACAAGTTCAGAATGACAGTTTATGTTATTTTCTGATGTAATATATGTTTGTTTAAAAAGACTATAATATTTCAAAAGTAAGACTGTATCTGACTTTTGGAGTTCTTCAATCTGCTCTTTTATGTGTCTCAAAAAGTTCGAACTTCGCCGCTTTACCTCCATTTACTTTTTTCTTTAGCACAAAGAAAAAAGTAAACAAAAAAGAAAGCAAGAGGTTAAATTTAAGTTTTCTTTTTCAAAAAGATTGGATTTATCAATTCAGCAATAAATTAAATACAGATTTTTAGAGCCTGTTGGCTCTTTTTTAGTGGTTTTTTAAGTTTCAGTCTGCATTACAACTGATTATTTTTTTAAGTTATAATATAAAAAACTATTAAAGGGTTATATGTGTATTGTAAAAGATATAACCAAATAAAAACAAAGGAGATTAATTTTATGATTACTAAATTTCAGTCTGGTGACAAACGATTGGGGTTTCAAGGCCAGTTGAAGTTAAATAAAACTATTGTAAAACGGCTCCAAAATGATTCACAAAAAAATCTTGAGATGGTGTATTCTGAGTTAAATAGAATTAACAAAGTAAACGATGGCAAAATTTATAAATATTTTGAAGAAGAAAAAGAAATAGATTTGTTAGGTCTTTACGCATTTGAAACCAGAGGCTCCATAATTGATGATAGTTCAAATGTACTTGCCTCAAGACGAATTAAGTATGTTGAAGAATTACAACAAGACGAGGTGGCAGCACCTAGTTTTATCAGCGATTTAATTTGTGAATTTACAAACAGAGTATATCCACCTAAAACCTCTGCCAATGATAAGGCAAGTGTTATTCAAAAAATTATTGACATACTGGCATAATAAAATATAAAACAGTCTGATTTGAAACAAAAACAATTACCATTTATTTAGGAGAAATATATAGTAACGCAGGTCGGATTTACTAATCCGACAAAAAGTTTATATGAAAATAATCGGGGTTCGGAAAAAGGAATTTATATAGCAAATTTCATCGATACTGTAGAGAGCCCTCAGAATGACGAGTTTTTATAGCAGCTGCGGAATTTGCTATATAACTCCCGCTTAATATTTCTGTCTTAATAATTTTTTTTGGAGTATAATTTTCTTACTGGATATTAAATTAAAAGGAATTTAGAAAATTATGCTAACCGGAAATCAAATCAGACAGTTATATTTAGATTATTTCAAAAATAAACATCAGCATACAATTGTAGAAAGTTCCAGCCTTGTGCCGGATAACCCGACAGTGCTTTTGACCACTGCAGGTATGCTCCAGTTTTTGCCCATATTTTTGGGGATTGTAAAATCTCCGTATGACCCGCCGCGTGCTGCATCTTGCCAAAAATGCGCCCGTGCCGGCGGAAAAGATTCAGATATAGAAAATGTCGGACGCACACCGCGCCACCATACATTCTTTGAAATGCTCGGGAATTTTTCTTTCGGTGACTATTACAAAAAAGAAATTATCCCCTGGGCGTGGGAGTTTGTAACAGAAGTGCTTAAACTCGATAAAGACAGACTCTGGATTACCATTTTTGAAACGGATGATGAAGCTTATGAAATCTGGAGAAGCGTCGGCGTTCCGGCAGAACGTATCAAAAGAAAAGGTAAAAAAGATAACTTCTGGGGGCCTCCGGGTGCGTCAGGTTCTTGCGGGCCTTGCTCTGAAATTCACTACGATTTAGGCGAACAATACAAATGCAATGACCCGCGCGGGTGCGGTATCGATACCTGTGAATGCGACAGATGGGTTGAAATTTGGAACCTTGTCTTCACAGAACTTTATCAGGACGAAGAAGGCAACCAGTCCCCGCTCGACAGCAAAAACGTTGATACAGGCATGGGTCTTGAAAGAATTACCATGGTTTGCCAGAATGTCGCTTCAACTTTTGAAACAGACTTGTTAAAGCCTATTCTGGACAAAGTCTCCGAAATGTCCGGCGTGCTTTACTCTAAGACCCCTCACCCCAACCCTCTCCCACAAGGGGCGAGGGAGGGAAACGAAAAAACAGATGTGTCTTTACGAATTATCACAGACCACGCAAGATGCGTCACTTTCCTCATCTCAGACGGGGTCATCCCGGGGAATGAAGGCAGAAGCTATGTATTGAGAATGATTTTGAGACGTGCACTCCGTCACGGTAAAATTCTCGGTATGGACTTGCCGTTCTTGTATAAACTTGTTGACGTCGTGGTTGATAATTACGGCGGTGCTTATCCTGATTTGGTTAAAAACAAGGATAAAATCATCGACGTAATCAAAAAAGAGGAAGAACGCTTTGCCAAAACTCTTGACCGCGGCTACAAAATGCTCGACGAATTTATCGAAAACAAAAAAGATATTGACGGCGAAAGTGCCTTCAGACTCTATGATACATTCGGTTTTCCGCTTGAACTTACAAAAGAAATAGCGGCAGAAAACGGTTTGCGTGTAGACGAAGACGGTTACAAAAAGGCTATGCAGGAGCAAAAAGACCGTGCAAAAGCCGCAACAGCAAAAATTTCCGTCACAGGTGATATGAAGTATGCAAAACTTGAAGATGAAGTCGGTTCGACTGATTTTGTCGGTTATGAACAAAACGAGTGCGAGGCAAAAATTCTTGCAACAATTGAAGGTGACGGCTATGTTGATATAGTTCTTGATAAAACACCGTTCTACGCAGAATGCGGCGGTCAGGTCGGTGACAGCGGATTTATTGAAAGCGAAAATCTAAAAGCGGAAGTGCTCACGACATTCAAAGTTAATAAACTTTTTGTACACCGTTCGAACGTGATTAACGGCGAAATCATTATCGGTGATAAAGTTAAAGCAATGATTGATGTGCCGCGCCGTGAAGAGATTAGGCTTCATCACTCGTCAGCCCACCTTCTTCAGGCAGCCTTGATTAAAGTTTTGGGCGAAGAAGTTCATCAGGCCGGTTCGCAGGTTGAACCTGACAGAATGAGATTTGACTTTAGTTTTTCAAGGGCAATGACGCCGGAGGAAATCTTCAAGGTTGAAGATATTATGAACGACTGGGTTGCCAAGGGATTGGAAGTTCATACTGACGTTATGGACATTGAACAGGCAAAATTGACAGGTGCCACAGCCTTATTCGGCGAAAAATATGATGACATTGTACGAGTTGTATCTATCGGTGCCGGCGCCGGATGTATTTCAAAAGAATTTTGCGCAGGTACTCATGCCCGCAACACCCGTGATTTAAGACTTGTCAAAATAGTTACCGAGGGCGCAATCGCAGCCGGCACAAGACGTATTGAACTCGTTGTTTCTAAGGCCGCATTTGAATTTATGAATGCAAAGGTTAAAGAAATGGACAAACTTTCTCTGATGTTTAAAACGCATTACAATGAGACAGTAGAGCGAGTTGAAAAAATTCTTGAAGAAAACCGCGAGCTTACAAAACGCATAGAAAAGCTTGAGGAAGAAAATACCCGCTCAAAATTCGCGACATTCTTGTCAAAAGCGCAGGATATCCCTGGCGGTAAGTTGTTTATCACGAAGATAGAAAACCTCAACGGTAATGCAATAAAAACAGGGATTGAATTTGCCGCACAAAAGCTGGGCGAAAGTATCATAGTATTAGCATCAGAAAAAACAGTCGCAGTGAGGGTTTCAGACAGTTTTGTTCAAAAAGGTGTAAATGCCGGAAAAATTGTCGGAGAAATCTCGAGAGCCACCGGCGCAAACGGCGGCGGCAGACCTAACTTTGCCCAGGGCGGGATAAAAGACGCTTCCAAACTTGACGAAATTCTTGCAAAAGTTGAAAGCGAATTGTGCGTATAAAGTATAAAGTTTCAAAAATCATAAAGCCCTCTCCTAATTTAGGAGAGGGGCGTTTATTGTTTCTTCCCCACTGCTTCGCGGGGGGGGGATGAATTAAAACTGCTAAGCTCTTACGGGTATAACAAATTTGGTGGGCACACTTTCGCTTTGCCCACCCTATAACTCTTTCGCCCAACAATGCACTTTATTCCCTCCCCGGGTCGGGGAGGGCTGGGGTGGGGAGCAATGCTAAGTCTGGCAGTGCCTGACAGTAAGACCTCACCCCCAGCCCCTGTCCTAATTTAGGAGAGGGTGAAACGAACTTAACGTCCTATCGTCTTATCGTCCTTTTTAAACTGATTTTCTACGCTTTCAGGATGATATAAAATTAATTACAACCAGTCAGGATAATTCTTTCTGTAAAATGCGTCGACTTTGGCAAATGCTTCGTCAAGCTGTCTGTCCAGTTCCGCAAAATCTTTATACATACCTTGCAGACGCTCGTTATATCCTGCTATTCTGTTTTCACACTCTTTTATTGCATCTTTTTCTATTTGTATTTTTCTTGCAAGTTCGGCTTTTTTAGCTTTGAACTCCTCATTCAGAAGTTTTATTCGCTCATCCCGTCTCACTTTTATACGTTCCTGCAATGCTTTTGTGTCAGGATTTGGTTCGTGGTTTGCGGTTCTGTTTATTCTGTCAATTTTTTTGTCATAAAGTCTGCGCGTTTCTTTGAACTCTGTTACTATTTCCGCAATTCTTTCTTTATGACCTCTGATAGAACTTTTTTCATTCGAAATATTACCTTTTACATATCCTTCATAGCGCATTAAATCATTTTTTCTGCCGCCAATTTTATCCAACGGCAAAAGTAATTCATAACGCTCTTTTGCTATGTCAATTTGTTTGTCCAAACTGTCAAGCTGTTGTTTTTCCTGTTTTGCGAGTGTTTCATTTTTTGTTTTACGCTCGTTGTATTTTTCGCGCGCCCCCTCATTGGAAAAGTTTTCTGTATCCTTGCGCTCATTGTAACGGGTTATTAATTCCTTGTTTCTGTCGTAGCGTTTTTGGGTGTCGTTACGCAGGATTGTGAGAAAGTTTATTTCTTCTGTAGCGTTGCTTGCAAAATTAAAGTATCCGTTACGATAATCTTTTTTTATCTGGTTTAAATACAAGTCGTTTCTTTGGAGGTAATTGTTGTTTTTCAGGTTTTCTTCAGACACTATTTCAAACGGGGAAGCAATATATACTGATACTTCTTTTGCATAATATGCAGGAGGTGTTAAATTTACCAACCGCGACGGCAGATAGAATCTTTCTTCGGTCGTATACATAGAGACGCGCTCTTTTTTGTATGTTCTTGAGTAACCTTGGAATTGCGGTTTGCTATAATTATTATTCGCAGAAATTGCTGTTACTTTCATATTAACCCCTTATTAATTTATATTTTGCCTTTTTCTATTTTCTCAACAATTAATTTCCATTCATCTAATTTGTCTTTTGGCATAACTTCTTCAGTCATTTTGACAATTTTACGGAATTTTTGCATATTTTGAGTGTTACCTCTGCATTCGCCTATAATAGTATGTAAAGAAGTTGCCAATTCATTAAACATACAACTTGTATGGACATTTTTTGAAGTTTCAGTCACATATTGCTGCCATTTGGCCAGCGAATCATGTACACGCGGGTATTTATAAGGTATTGAATATTGTAAATAATTTTTCATCTCTGCCAATGTACCGGCACCGTTTTGGGAAAGTAGTTCTTTTGCTGATTCTACACTTCTGTGAGCCAGAGATGCCGAAGTGTGTATTGCAAATTCAAGATATTTTTTCCAGATTTCAAGTGGTTCATCTGCATTAGGTTCAGGTAAACATTCTGCATCAACCCTGCCGTGTCTGATGACAGGCGGATCAATGTTTCCCGGATTTTTGCAGGAATAAATTAACATTATCCCATGTTTTTTGCAGCAGTCATTGGAATCAGGCGAATCTTTCAAAAATCCCGTATCCGGAAATTCATCCAGATTTCGGACAACAAAAGCTTTATATTTACCTTTTTGTAAAAATTTTTCATCAGAAGTATTCTTCCACATATTCCACCAGGCTTTATATACATCCATTTGAGCTTCTTGTCCGGATTTGCCTTTTCCTGCATCAATGACTTCAACACCGGCTTCTTCAAGTTCCTTTAATACCCAGTTAAAATGTTCTTCTTTAGCCTTTGACTCAGGACCATACACCAAATACCCATTGGCTGGTGTAAATCTTTGTGTAACTTTAACTCCGCCGGCTGTATTTGTTTCAATAATATTCGGTTTTGTTATAGGATTTATAAAATGGTTTAAAAAAATTTCTTTTGCGCGTTCTTTTAGATTAACTCTTCGGTATTCACTAACATCTACCGGTTTTAACACATCTGAACCGAAAACTTTTGAAATCTTTCCTGATGCGGAAGCTGCAAAATTTGTGACGATAGCTCCTAATTTTTTTCTGTTTGCCAGACACAAAATCCCTGCAATTCCTGCGCCTGATATAGTGCCTATTTTGGCACCTGTTGACATGTGCTGTGACTCCTCCGCGATTGGACGTGATAATCGTGCATTATGGTAGTTTTGTCGTGATGTAAATTTTGGTTGATGAGAAATTGTATAATTATTCATCAAACTTATCATAGTATCCCCTTTTTCTTGCAATATAAACTTCATCTTTTGTGTGATCTATTTTGTCATTCTTTATAGATTTATTAGAAGAGTCATAAATTAATCGATTAGACTTTTGTGCGTTCAGTTCGTCAATAGCGTCAAAAACATCTTCATTTTTTACCGGTGCTCTGTAATATCCGCGTTCCCAGTTGCCGTGGTCTCTTGAAGATAATTTAGAATTAACAATATCCATTACGGCTTTTATTTCCGGCGGATAAAATTTAATCCCCTTATTATTAATTCTGTCCAAGATTAAATCGTGGTTTGTTAAATCTTTTCTGTCCTGTGCGGCAATAAGATAACTGAGTGTTGCGGATTTTTCGATATCAGAGGCCACCCTATTCAGCGGAACATCTATACCGTAACGGATAGGATCGAACATCCAGCGCGGGAATGCCTGAACATTGTTTGTTGTTGAGAGCCAGGTTACCCCGTCTTTTGCCGGGTTTCTCGTCTGGTATTCAAATTCTCCCTGAAGAAGTTCTATATTCGGGGTGCTGAACATTTCTTCAAGATTGTTTACAAGTATTACGGTATGAATGCCGTCTTCTTTATGTCTCTTTTTCGCTTCTTCAAACGGGTAACAAATTAAATCAACATTTTCATCAGTATCACCCATAAGCCACGGAACATTGATTTCTTTAGTCTGAATCATCGGGTCCTTTTTACGTAAATGTTCCATAAAGGCGTCAGCCATATAGCTCTTTCCTGTGCCTGTCGGTCCGTATAACAGAATACCGTTTGGAACTACAATATTTTCCGGAAGTTCTTCACCGTTTCTTGTTGCCTGAACCTGCATAACTATCGGGGTTACACCGTCTCTAATCAAATCCAGTTTTTCCTGCGAATATCCCATAATCCGGTTAAGTCCGACTTCTTTGCCGCTTCCTTTGTATGGCAGACCGCCGAGTGCTATATATTCATTGTAGCGTTGTTCAGCTTCTTCTTTTGGAATGTCTAAACGTTTGGCAAGGATTGCTGTGTCATCCTGAATTTTTTGTTCAACCTGACGGATTTGTTCTTTTCTCTGCTGCTCTCTGCGGTTATTCAGCGTTCTTACCATATAATAATACATATCTTCTATCATAGATGAACCGAAGGACGGAGTTGTCTTTGCCTGCGGTTGAGTTTGGTATTGCGGCTGAATATTCTGCGGTGTGTGAGCCTTTTGTGATGGAATCTTTTTATTACCGTATGATTGTGTATTAAAATTTACAGGTGCAATCCTCATGTGATAAACTCCTTTTATTTTTTATACTTATTTAACCCCTTAAACGCTTTCATTTTACCATATAAATTCAATCAAGGCTGTTTTTTGTCAATTTGTTAAGGAATTTTTACAATCCGTATTAATTATTATTTTTACAATAAAAATTCCCCTGTTAACATTACCTGACAGGGGAATTTTTCGGGGTTAAGCGTTTGTGTGCTTGTCGTGATGAATTTTTTCTTTAACTTTATCCGCGCCGGCGGCTATTTTTTCTTTTGTTTTGTGGACATCTTCTTTCAAATTTTCTTTTAGCTGACCGGCTTTTTCTTTTGCATTTTCCATCCCCTTTTTGACATCATTTTTGAGGTCTGAGGCTTTTTCTTTTACTTTTTCTGCAGCATGAGATGCTTTTTCTTTCAGTGTTTCTTTTTCGTTATTATCAGTTTTGTTCATTGCAGGCTCCTTTCTTTACCTGTACAGTATAAACTGGTTTTCTATGATTTTTAACCGACAATATTTCTAATTTTTTATATTAATTTTTTTCGGTCATAATTCTTTCCGGCAAGGAAATTTGGATTGATATGTTGTGCAAAATTGCTTAAATCAAAGGATTGTTACGTTTTGTAAAAACAAAATTATCTGTCAAAACCTGCTGATATCAATACTTTCAAAAGAAATATGCTTTTATATGCCGTATTACTAGCAAAGAAATTTATGTTTCTTTTTAGTATAATCATAAAACACACCATGAATTAAGGAGGTTACACTATATGCCAATTAATGCAATAAGCAATGTAAGTTTCCAGGGTTTCCGTTCCAACAAAACCAACAGAAATAGAAAACCGGCTGAAACTCAAACAAACCCTGTAGAAGTTAGAAAAAGCACACCTGAAAATAAAGTTTCAAACAACGCTTTTGCAAAAGCTACAAAAGCTATGGCGCTTGCTATATTTATGACACCGATTGCAGCTCCTGTTATGACAAGCTGCGATGACGTTATAGATATTGATATCAGAGACACTCTCAATATCTACAACCCGAAAGATACGGTATATTTCCCTGTATGGCAAAAACCTGATACTGTCTGGAAAGATAAAATTGTTCACGATACTATTTACAAGGAAGTCCCCGGTAAAAATGATACTATCTACATTCCAAAAACCGATACTGTCTATGTAAATAAAACCGATACAATTGTATTGCCGGGTAAAAATGATACTATTTACGTTCCAAAAGTAGATACAGTATTTGTACCGAAAGTAGACACTGTATTCATTCCGAAAACAGATACTATTGTTAAACACGATACTATTCCGTATCCGGTAATCATTCCGGGCGATACGGTTTATATCCCGAGAAAATACGATTCCGAAGTCTTTGACATTATGAAAGAAATGATGGAAGAAGTAGGTATTACACCGGAAGGTCAAGGCGATATTATCACCCGTATGATAGCTAACGATGAATGGAATAATTCGGTTGTAGTATATGACTTGAAAGGTAAAAAATCATCTGAAGAAAAACCTGTATATGACAGAACAACATACGGCTGGGATGACGAAGAAGAAGCAATTGTTCCGGGTAAAAATATGACTTACGGTGAGTTAGGAATTTCTAAATCACAAAACGGTGGTCTGTATTTAGAACACAAGGTTCCGCGCGGAAGTGCTTCACAAAAACCATCAACAGCAGACGGCTACAGACTTGACAAAGAAACAACCCTGACAAAAGGCAGCGGAGAAATTCTCCGCAGAGACATCACAGGCGGACAAGATGTTGATAAAGGTTCCATCATTCCTGGTGACGAACCAAAATCAGTATTCTTCTTTGAGCCTTACGGTTCAATGCCGGGTGAAGAGCTTATGTGGAGATGGTCTGATATCTCTGTTAAATTAGGCGAAAAACCGGAAGATGAAGAAGAATAATTGATTTCGAAATTACCATTCTTTACAAGACAAAAAGCTTTCTTTATAAAAAGAGAGCTTTTTGTTATATAATAAAAATTATGAAAACCTTAGCACAATTTGTACAACAAAAAAGAGACAGACTCGGGCTTTCGCCGCGCGGACTCGCAATGGTTTGCAATCTTGACCTTGAGCTCATTGAAGATATTGAATCCGGCAAAGAATTATTTTTGCCTGTTACCATTCGTCAGAGCCTTGCTAAAGGATTACGATGTGCACCGGAGGAACTGAAAAAATTAGAGAAAGATTTTTCAAACAATTCAGTATCATTAGAGATAATAGAGAGCCTGAAAGAATTAATCTTAAACGGTGCAGGCGGTCTAAAATGCCCTAAATGCGGTGCGCCTTTAGTCACAAGGATTGCCAGAATGTACGACCTTGAGGATAATCTTGTGCTGCATCCGAAAGCTCACTGCACAAAATGCACGTTCCAAATTCATTCATAGCGATATTGCAATAAAAATTTTCGGGACTATTATTGCAAATACGCCCAAAATTTTCAAAACAACGTCATACTGAGCGTTAGCGAAGTATCAAAATAATAAAGATTCTTCTGGCTAAAGCTCTCAGAATGACGAACTTTTAATAGTATCTGTGGATATTTGCTATATAAGTTCCAATTTTCAGCGTCTGAACACTAGTTTGTTGATAACTTCATACCAGAGGGGTTTATCTGGCTGGATATGTTTGGTAAAGAAATGTACATAGTCCGGATAACCGTCGCCGTCACCGTGGGCGGCAATTACATCAACCACAAGCCGTTGGGATGGGTTTTGGGGTGACATTTTTTCAAACCCCATTTTTTCATAAAACCCGGCAGCTTTCTTTTCACCTTTCAAAAAAACATCGGTGAAGGTATTTTTATTAATATCAATAGTTTTTTCAAGCATAGTTTTGCCGAGTCCGAAGCCGCGGAATTTTTTATCGACAGCAAGCGAATCAATGTAGCAGGTTGTGTAATTTGCGTGCGGAACTTCATCAAAACCATAAGAAAGACAAGCCGCGCGGAGTTTGCCGTTTTCGTCGCGTCCGGTGAGCATAGTTAAGTTGCCGTCATCATATTTGATTTTAGGTTTTAGATAACTGACGTAGCCGTTTCTTATGTAATCTTTGTTCTTTTTACTTCTGTAAGCAAGCCAGTATGGGTCATCGGTAAAAGACGCGAAATTAGTACAGAAGAAATCAGCGATTTCGTCTAACAGGTTGCCTTTTGGCAGGTCTTTGGATTTAATTTCGGAGAAATTAAGTCTGCCTAATTTTGTATCAATATGAAAAGGTTTGACTGGATTAAGTCTGGAAGTAAAATATAGTTGATTGTTGTTATAATTTTGTATTTTCATAGAGTAAAGAAAACGCGTAAAAAAATTTTTTGCGGGGAGTTGAAAAAGAAAAAAAAAGAGTTATAATAGAGAATACAGAACCTTGAAAAGAATAAATACGGGGACGTTTTGGATTTGACAGGATGCCCGATTGAAACAAGCTGCGTGTCCGAGCGCTGTTCTCGGATATCAACGAGCAAACTAAATTAAATGCTAACAATGTAATTAAAGCAGACTTCAGCCCAAGAGCATACGCTTTGGCTGCGTAGTCGCTGACTAGCTACTCATAGCGCCCAGCTTGCCGGTGCTATGGGTCCATTATGCAAGCCGCAGTGCAGTGATTGGCGGTAGCTGCATCAAGAAAACCGTCAGGGGTTTAGAGTTTCCCTGAAATAAAACCTAGGGCTGATTTAAGGGTGGTGATACTTACCTGAATCAGTTGAGCGAACTAGTATCTACACACGTAGAGGTTTGTTTAGATCCATTTTGGACGCGGGTTCGACTCCCGCCGTCTCCAGTACAAAATAAAAAGCCCCAATATGGGGCTTTTTTATTTTGTGTGTGAAGGTGGATGAGAAGAATCCGTCAAATAGAGCGGGTTGCGCGAGGCGGCAGAGGCTGTAGCGCTTTTGCCTTTGTAATGAAATTACATAAGGCAAAACGCGAAATTGCCGTTTAACGCCGCCGAGAAAGACACGACTCCCGCCGTCTCCAATACATAATAAAAAAGCCCATTAATAGGGCTTTTTTATTATGTGTGCGCAGTTGGATGAAGAGAACCCGCACAAGGCGGAGCCTTGTCATCGGGTTCGAGCGGGCGCGAGCTGAGGGCGAAGGCTTGTCATTGGGTTTATACAACAAAAAGTCGGTTGGTACACTTCAAGTAAATCCGAACTGCGTAACTATTGTCTTTATTTTTGCCTGCGCGAAGATTACATAAACTGTTTTATGCGGCGGTCTTCTTTGTCTTTTTGGCTTTTAAAAGAAACAGTACCGGTATAATAACCACACACATTAATGCCAGCAATGCAAATGCGTCATAAAATGATGCCAGACGTGCCTGCTGTAAAAGTTCTCTGTATAAAGTTCCGCTCGCTTTTCTTGCCGCTGTGTATTCCGAATAATGTATCAAAAATTTGTGCTGTAATGCCGTCAATTTTACCAGAAACATCGGGTTGTGATGCGCAAGATTTCCCACCAAATAAGTCTGGTGAACCTGCGATACCCGCGCAATAAATGTTGCTGACATTGATGTTGCTATTGCCGTTACTATATTTTTAAACAATGCGTGTAACGCCGCCGCATCCGCGTTTTTCGTCGGGTGTAATGTCTGGAATGACATCGCCGTTATCGGCACAAACGCCGTCGGCACCCCTATACATAACAGTATGTTTGGCAATATTACGCTCTCAATAGACGCCGTTGTGTTTAACTGCGTAAGCATTAATATTGAGCCTCCCATTATTAGCAAACCCGTTACAGCCAATATTTTCGGCTTAATATACTTGGAAAGTTCTCCTACAACAAGCAGTCCGATTAAGCAAATCACTGCTCTTGGAAACATCGCAAGCCCGGATTTTGACGGGCTGTAACCCAAAAGACTCTGTACAAACATCGGCACAAGCAGCAATGTCGAATATAACATTACGTTTATAAACGAACTTATTATCGTTCCGAACAAAAAGTTTCGATCCTTAAATACTCTGATATCAATAACCGGATACTTGTATTCAAGTTCCCATACATAGAAAAATACAAATGAAAATATGCAAATCCCCGTCAACCAGCAAATCCAAGCCGTGTCAAACCAGTTGTACTGCTGCCCGCGGTCAAGAACTATCTGCATACAAGCCATTGCAATAACTATTGCCAAATATCCGACAATATCAAATTTTTTCTTGTATTTTAATTTTTCAGGTTTGTCCGACCGGACAAAGATTTTTACAAGTAAAAACGCAAGCATACACAGCGGTATATTTATGATGAAAACCCATTGCCATGAAAGGTTGTCCGTCAAATACCCGCCCATAAAAGGTCCCGCAAGCGGCGAAAACATCGCCGCAACCCCGAACAAACTCATCGCAACACCGCGTCTGTTCGGCGGAAAAACTTCCAGCAATATCGCCTGACATAACGGTAATATCGCGCCGCTTCCGATACCCTGAACTATTCTTGCCGCTATCAGCGCCTGCAAGTTTGGAGCTAATAAACACAGCAAACAGCCGATACAAAATACCCAGATACTGTAAAACATTAACAGCTTTTTGCCGATAAGTCTGACCAAATATCCTGTGACAGGCAGCATTAGTCCGCCGGATATTATATAACATGTGATTACTGTGTTTGCCTCGTACTGTGTTGCACCATAAAAACCCGCAATATGCGGCTGGCTTACGTTGGTGGCTGATGATGCCGCCAGTGCCAAAAACGCGGGGATTAATACGGCTAACGCAACAATATAGGGGTTGTGTTCCTTTTGCGTTTTTTCTTCTTCCATTTTTCCCTCTATTTTAAAGATATAATAAAAATTTTTATTTTTAAAGTAGTTGTGTGATAATTTAAAAATACAGGAGGGGGTAATATGGATTTTACGGAAATTTTGGATAAGCTTTCAAAAAATATTGTGTTCAGACTTTCATTGACCGGTCAGGAGCTTTTTTACCAGAACTTCTGGGGCTGGATGCTGGATAATTACTGGGATGAATTCGGTGATGTTTTTGATTCTGACTTTAAAAATACAGACAAGCCTGAAATTCTTTTCGGAAAAAACGGGCTAAACCTCTCATTAAAATTCCCGGACGGGTTGTACATTATAGACAACAAATACAACGCCGCACTCAACAAAGAACAGCTGGAATCTCTGTGGATAGATACGGCAGAAAAAAATCTTAACCCTAAAAAAATTCTCCGTGTCTCATACCCTGAACCCGCTTTCTCAGCTAAAAAATGGAAACGCGAAGACGACTATGATTATAAGAAAAGCTACAATATAATTACTGACAGTCTTACTTATGACGATTTGGCAGACAAAATAAAATCCAAAAATCCAAAAGCTGCCTGTGTTCAAGACTACATAGAATGCCTCGGGCTTTTGAAACAGCTGAAATCAGCTTACTACTGGAGTGACGGGTCGCAATATGAAGATTTTTTCAAATTTTATTCGGCCTACAGTGAACAACTGGCTGACCTGAACTCTGATATAACATTCATAAACTTGTCGCTTTCCAATTTAGCTAAAAAAATTCTCGCGGGAACAACCGTCAAAAACGATGTCAGAATTTCAATAGGGGCTGACCAGGGCGAAAGATTTACGTTTGAATTCTGGAAAGAGGCGGAGGACAGAATAATTCAAGACATAGGAATTGCCGTCCACGGGTATGAATACAGATACTGCGCGTTTGTTTTTAAAGAAACCGACGAGGGAAAAAGTTCGGACATCAGGAAAAAATATTCAGAACTTTTGCAAAAAGAAAGCCGGTATAAAGAGTTCTTTAAAGGAACTAAAAAATCTGACGGAACTTTTTATAATCAGGATTATCAACTGTATACACTGCTGTATTCAAAAGAGAATCTGCCTGAGAACATTACAGTTAAAGCGCTCACAGAAAAAATCCAAAATGATTTGAATTCGCTTCAATAATTACAATTCGACTTCGGATTCTTTTATCGGGGCACCGATAACACGTTCAAGTTCTGCGGCGTTCACGTTATAGGTCAGGACATTTGAGTAGTAATCAAGCTGGGCATTCAGGTAGGAGTTTTCTGCGTCTTTAAACTCAATGGCATCGCCGAGTCCGACCTGATATCTTCTGAATGCTTGATACTGTCTCTCTTTTGCCTGTTGGAGCGCAAGCTTTGCAACATCAAGGCTGTCGTGTGAATTCATAAGGCTTATATAGGCACTTTTAACTTCCAAATATACGTTTTGCTTTTGCTGTTCGTAATCCGCTACGTATTTTTTGTAGGTTGCGGTTGCTTCGTCAACCTGTTTTTTCAAAAGCATTACGTTGAAATTGGTGTAATTCAGCTGGACACCTAATTGATACCCGTAATCGCTGTCTATCTGGCGTCCGCCATAATTGTATGACCCGAAAGCACTCACATCCGGTGTAAAGGCTCTTTTTGCACTGCGGACATTCAGCTCTGCCGCATCCATTAATTTTTTAGCTGCAAGCAAAGCAGGACGTGCTTCTTCAGCAGTTTTCAAAAGATTTTCAAAATTTACGTCGTAAGCTTTTGTGTTTAATTTGTCTTTCAAAATAACATTTTCAAGCTCCGGAATACCGACTGCGTTTGCAAGTTCTGCTGCTGCAAGCTCTTTGGTGTTTTTAGCTTTGATTAAGTTAACTTTTGCGTTACCAAGGTTATATTCGGCTGTTGTCACATCTATTTTGGCTTTTTTACCGATTTCATATTGTGCGCTTGCCTGTTTGAGCTGGAGTTCAAAATCTTTAACGGTATCTTCGTAGACTGTCTGTTGAATTTCTGCAAAAACAAGGTTGTAATAAGCGACTTTTACATTATAAATAACATTTTCAATACTGGTTTCCGCGTCATAACGGGAAGCTTCATAACTTCTTTTGGCAGAATCAGCCATTGCCTTTGTTTTTCCGAAGTCGAACAGCAAAAGGTTAGCCGATATTGTCGGAACGTAGAACATGTTGTAGCGTTGAACCATCATTCTTGACATGTTGGATGGCATATTCGACATCAGCATATCGTTTCTGGAATAACTGACGCCTGCGCTCAATGTCGGGAAGTAATTTGACCAGGCTTGTCCGACTCGTGACTTATAAATTTCAGCGTTGCTTATGGCGGACATAATTGCCGGATGGTGGGTTATTGCAAGTTTTATACAATCAACGAGTGTTACTTCACCGTTCATGTCAGAGTATTCTATCTGGCTGTTAATCGTCGGGAATTTTGTTTCGTACATTCCTTCCGCTTCTTTTGAAGATTCTTTTTTAGTTTTGGCGTTTTCTTCATTTTTTTTGCGCTCAAGTCTTAAATTAATCTTTTTCTTTTTCTCAGGTTTAACAATATGAACCTCTTCAGGCTTTTTAGCAATATCAACAGTCTGGGTCTGTGTCTCTTCAACAGCGATTGCCGCAACTGAAGAAATTGCAAGAACAGAACATATTACAAATAAATTTAAAACCTTTTTCATTTTACATTAATCTCCAACTCTTCATCAGTTATTTCTTTTTTGGGGAACAAATCAACAAATTCCTGAACGATAACGTAGAAAGCAGGTGTGAGAACCGCCCCGATAGTGCAGGCAGCAATCATACCGCCAAACACTGTTGACCCTACGGAAATTCTTGAATTTGCGCCGGCGCCCTGCGCAAACAGCATTGGCATAACCCCGATGATAAATGCAAGTTCAGTCATCATAATCGCTCTGAAACGCAGTTTTGCAGCTTTAATTGCAGCTTCTTTTACGGGGAGACCGTGTTTTTCGTGTTCTTCTTTTGCAAATTCAACAATCAAAATAGACTGTTTTGCCGCAAGACCAATCAGCGTAATCATACCAACCTGCGAATAGATATCAAATGACTGGTTAATCATCATCTGGAATATCAACGCTCCAAGCGCCGCAATCGGTGATATCAACAGAACCGCAACCGGTATTGTATAGCTTTCGTACAATGCAACAAGGAACAGATATACAAATATCAAAGCCATTCCGACAATCAAACCTGTCTGGCCGGAAGCTTCTCTTTCCTGTGCGGAAGTTCCTGACCAGTCAAATGACATATCCTCAGGCAAAACTTTTTTAGCAAGCGCTTCCATAGCGTTCATAGCATCGCCGGAGCTTTTGCCTGCACCCTGCTGACCTTGAATTTGTACGGATTTATACTGGTTGTATCTTGAAATTGCCGCAGTACCTACGGTTTGTTTCAATTTTACAACAGACAGTATCGGAACCATTACGCCGTTTTTGTTTTTGACATAAATTCCGGAAAGGTCAGTTGCTTTGTTACGGAAATCGCTTTCTGCCTGCATTTGAACCTTGAATACACGGTCATATTTGTTAAAGTCGTTAACATAGTATGTACCGAGCATAGAAGACAGTGTTGAATATAGTTCTTGCAGGTCAATGTTCTGCGCAAGCGCTTTTTCAAAATCTATGTCAATAATATACTGCGGCACATTTGCCTGGAATGATGTATTGACGTTAGACAGTGAAGGGTCCTGGTTTGCTGCGGCAATAAGCGTATTTGCCCATTTTTCCATATCTTGCGGTGTGTATTCGCCCTGTGAGAGCATCTGGAATTCAAACCCGCCCATCATACTCATACCGGTAATTGCCGGCGGTGAAAATGCCATTATAGAAGCTTCTTTTGTATTTGCGGCAATAGCTCTGACTTTATTCAACACTGCAACGTGAGATAAATCAGTTGCCTGTCCTTTGATTTTTCTGCTAATCCATTTTACCGGATTCATTTTTCTGTCTTTATGTTCGTGCAGCTGAATAATTACGGTGGATTGGTTAACCGCACCGTCGCCGCCGAATACGGTTAATTTTTCTTTATTAATTCCGTCAATGTCCTTAATCTGGTCGACAAATTTTCTTGAAACTTCTTCCGTTCTCTGGAGTGACGCACCGTCAGGCAGTGTAATGGTTGCAAGCAGAACCCCCTGGTCTTCATCCGGTATAAATCCCGTCGGAATTATCTTGAATGAAACAAGCGTCAAGGCAACAAGGATTGCATAAAATATTGCGACAAGTTTTTTGTTGTACACAAATTTTACAACATATTCCATATAAAAATCTTCGACTTTAGCGAACATTTCATTGAATTTATGAACCATAATTTCAGTTCTTTTGCCTATTCTGTCTTTAATGTGGTCTAAAGCCGCAAGGAAAGGTATTTTATACTCTTCGTGGGGTTTCTTTTTTTGCCCGAGGAAATGCGAGCACATTGCAGGTGAAAGTGTCAGCGCACAAACGGCGGAAAGTGCGATTGATACCGCAATACATACCGCAAATTGCTTGTACATAACACCTGTCATGCCGCCCATAAATGAAATCGGAACAAATACCGCCATCAATACCAGAGCCATCGCGACAAGTGCAAACCCGACTTCTTCCATAGTCAGCTGGGTCGCCATAATGGCAGATTTGCCTTCGTCAATATGTCTTTTGACGTTTTCGATAACAACAATAGCGTCGTCAACTACAACCGCGACAGCCAAAACCAGTGCAAACAACGACAACAGGTTTATTGACATATCAAGTGCTTTGAGCGCAAAGAATGTCCCGACAAGCGACACCGGAATAGTTACGCAAGGTACAAGTGTCGCCATCCCGTCTCCGAGGAACAGGAATATTATTATAACAACGATTAAGGCGGTCAAAAGGATTGTAAACTCAACTTCTTTCATAGATTCGTGGATAAAATCCGCATCATCTTTTACGTAGAGAATTTTTATTCCGTTTGTAAGCCTTGAATTTAATTCATCGACCTTAGCCTTAATAGCTTTTGACATGTTAATAACGTTTGCATCGGGCAGCTGTGAGATAACGACAACCGCAGACGGTTTACCGTTAACAAGCCCGAGGTTTGAGTAAGATTCCGCGCCGAGTTCAACACGCGCTATATCTTTAATTCTCACGTTTGAGCCGTCGGAATTTGAGCGGATAATTATATTCTCAAACTCTTTTACGTCAGAAAGCCGCCCTGGGGTTTTCAGGGTGAGCTGCAAGGCTCGTTTTTCATCAGTCGGAAGCTGACCGAGTGCGCCGGCTGCAACCTGCGTATTCTGGCTGGTGATTGCGTTTTTAACTTCGCTTGTTGAAATGTTCAACCCTGCCATTTTCTGCGGGTCGAGCCATATTCTCATTGAATAGTTGCCGCCCCCGAATACCATTACATCAGCAACACCTTCCACACGTTTCAATTCGTCTTTAATATATATTGAACCGTAGTTTGTCAAATCCAGTTGAGTCCAGTCGCCGGATTCCGGATAAAGTGTCAGGATAACAGCACCGGAGCCTGATGAACGGCTGATTGCCGTGACGCCTGTTCTTTGAACTTCTTCCGGCAGTTGTGATTGCACACGCTGGATTAGGTTCTGAACATTCATGAGGTTTATATTTTTATCAGTACCTACTTTAAAATACAACGTCAGGGAATAACTTCCGTCATAAGAAGTTGAGGTCATATAGGTCATATTTTCAACCCCGTTGAGCTTGTTTTCCAGAACAGTCGCAACGGAAGATTCAATAACCTCGGCACTTGCGCCCTGATATGAGGCGGAAACTCTGACCTGCGGAGGCGTAACATCAGGGTAGCTCTCCTGTTTGAGGCTCATCAACGATATCAGCCCCAAAATCACAATACATATTGAGATTACGAGAGCAAACCTCGGTTTTCTTATGAAGAAATACAATTTTTCCCTGTCGAATATTTTTTTCATATTTAAAATTTTCCTGTTTTTCTATTCTTCTTTGTCTGATGATGATTTGTTTATAATTTTGAGTTTTTGACCTTCGGAATTAATATTCTGAATGCCGGAGACAACCACGACATCCGAAAACTCCAGACCGCTGTCAACAACCCAGTTGTTATTGATATCGTCAGAAACTTTGATATTTTTTCTGACAGCCTTGTTATCCTCAACCGTCCAGACGTAGTAACCGCTCATCGGGTCGCCTTTTGTGCAGGCTTGCGGAACTGTCATATATTGAATAACCTTAGGCGCTGTCAGACTAACTTTCATATAAGTTCCCGGAACGAGCCAGCCTTTTGGATTTTCAAAAGTTGCGCGTGTGGTGATTGTGCCGGAATCCTTGTCAACTTTGTTATCTACAAAGTTGATTTTACCGGTGTAAGGATACCAGTCGCCGTCATCAAACTGAACTTTTACTTCAACATCTTTCAGTTTGTCGCTCGAGCGCAGAAGGTTCACAAAATCGTTGTCTTTGAGGCTGAAAGTTACATAAACAGGGTCTGTGCTTGAAATATTTACTAAAGACCCTGATGTCGGAGTAACATAGTTGCCTTCTGTTATATTAACTTTACCTATTCTTCCGTCAATCGGGGATTTAATAGATGTGTAGCTGAGGTTAACTTTGGCAAGTTCAAGCTGCTGTTTTGCAGCGTCGAGGAGAGCTTTGTTCTGATTTCTAAGAGCAAGGCTCTGGTCAACATCGGAACGGCTTATCAAATCTTCTTTTATCAGCGCATTGGCTCTGTTGAGCTCCTGCTGTGCATTTTTAAGCAGAGCGCTGTACTGGTTAACGTTTGCCGCAGAGTTGTTGACTTCTATCTGATATTCTCTGGGGTCAATCTGGAAAAGCAGCTGTCCTTGTTTAACCGTATCGCCTTCTTTAAAATATTTTTTCAACAAAAATCCCGGAACACGCGCAACAAGGTCAACCGAATATTTGGCTTCCACTCTGCCTGTCGCTTCTGCTGAAACGTTCACATTTTCAAGGTGCGGATTATCAACTTCAACCTCTTTGGGCAGACGCATAAGCTGCTGCTGTATCATTCCGGAGATAAATCCTGATGTTTTGTTATAAATTATAGGGACAATGATTACAAGTAAAATCAAAATTCCCCATTGTTTTCTTGATAAGCTGTATTTCATACTTCTTCTCCAATTTAAGTTAAACCGTAAGCGTATACTTTTCTGTTGTAATCGTAAAAAATTCGCAGCCGAATGTCATCCAGCATATAGATGACTAAAGGTTAGGAAGTATTTTATTCGTGGTAATATAAGAAAAAACAGGAGAGAACATCAATGCCGCAAGTATCCATAATTATACCGGTTTATCACGTAGAAAATTATCTGCGCCAATGTATTGAAAGCGTAATGAACCAGACGCTCAAAGATATTGAAATTATTCTGATAGATAACGGTGCATCAGACATTGAACGCAAAATTATTGATGAATATGAAAAATCTGATAACAGAATAAAAGTTATTCATTTTGAAGAAAACCAGGGTTACGGAAAAGCCGTCAATACAGGGATAAAAAGTGCCGCCGCCCCTTATGTCGGAATTGTGGAAAGCGATGATTACATTGATGTTGATATGTTTGAAAGCTTGCTTAATATAATAAATAAATACAACGCCGATATCGCAAAATCCGCTTACCGTGCCTTTACACCGGAAAAAACAAAAGAGCGTCTGACAAAATTGAAAATCCCTACGGATAAATGTTTTAAGCTTTCTGAACATCCGGAATTTTTGTCAGAGCACCCTAGTATCTGGTCGTGTCTGTACAGAAAAGATTTTTTGTTAAAAAACGGAATTTTCTTTTTGGAAAAGCAGGGAACATCCTGGGTTGACAATCCATTCCAGCTGGAAAGTCTGTACAAAGCCTCCAAAATTATCTTTACTGATAAAACATACTACAACTACAGGGATATCCGTCCTAATTCAAGTTCTACCCTAAAAAAAGCCCTCAAAGTTCCTTATCTGTCTGTTATGGATATGCAAAACGTTATTAAAAAATACAATATTACTGATAGCGGTATAATCTATAACCTCGCATTGAGGATTATGAGCTATATAAAAATAACTCTGGACAGAGCGGATTATTCCGATATAAAAGAAATAAAACCGCTGATTAACGAACTTTTTGAACAAACAGACGAATCTTTGAAAGATAATCCACGCTATAAAAAACTCCGCAGAAGATTTTACCGCAAACCGCTTGCAGGTTATTTTATCTTTAAAAAACTGAAAGATTTTATGTCAGGTAAAAACAGAAACTTCTGCTAAATAAAAATAACAATAAAGTATTTTTTGCAAAATAAACCGTTCTGTTGATATACAAACCACGTTTTATGGTATCATTGTTACTATATATAGCGAGGAATGGTTATGGAAAAACTTGATTTCAAAATTGAAAATTACGTAGACAAAAAATATTACAGTCAGGATTTTACGCCGATGACAGAACTTTTGAAACGCATCCGGCAGGCGCTTATATCCGGCGGAAATGTTGATATAACAGGAATTAATCTTGACGGAATTTTCGATTACATACCGACATTGTCGTTTACTTACATAACTATTTTTCAGGAATTTTTGCCGCCTGTGCGCTGGGGCAGCAGAAAAAAAGATTTGGGGGCAACTATTGACAGAAACCTTGAAAAAATAAGAGAAAACAAAAATTTCGGCAAATTTGATTTTGCGGACGAAAACAAATGCAGAATTATGCTGGAATATGTTTCTGAAAAGCGTCCGGTAAAGTATGAGGATTTGCAGCAGACAAAATTCAACGAAAACCGTTTTGAAATAGGGATAAACGGGCTTGAACTCAAGCAGGGAAATTTGTCCTGGTATTATATGCCGACAGACGCAGTCTTGCAGAGCCATCTCGGACTGAATGCCGTTATCAAGTCACTTCTTCGTAAATCGCCTATCGCAAAACAGACAACGCGTGTTTCCGAGAGAATAAGAATACTCAAAACCTCCGGTGAATACGAACTATTTTTGCTGAAAAGCCGCGCTTTTGTATCATATAAAAATTCATGCGTGCCGTTGTACAGGGGAAATATTCTCTATCCAGAATTCAGTTATGAAACCCTTCTTGACCAGTTTATAAAAACCTCCGACTGGCTCGTTGATACAATGTATGATGACGGAAGATTTTTGTACTACTACGACGCTGCAACCGACAGCAGAAAAGACCACGAACATCCGAACAGAAAAGAAGATAACCTTTATTATAATGACCTTAGACACTGCGGTGGTGCGATTACACTTATCAAAACATATTTGCAGACAAAAGATTTCAAATATCTTGCGGCGGCAAAACGAGCTATAGACTGGACAACAACAATTGTCAGAGAACACGATGTAAACGGTCAAACTGCAATGTATGCCCATTACAACACCAAAGGTAAACTCGGCGGCACAGGGCTTGCACTGATTATGATGATGCAATACAGAACAGTCACGGGCGACAAATCTTATGACAATTATATAAAAGGTTTTGCGCGGCACCTGATAAGCAGGATTACAGAATCCGGTGAAATGCTCGGATATTATATCCACCCGTCATACCAGAACGGCAAGCCGCTTATCAATATGTCAGAAAAAGAACGCAAAGAAACCTTCTCTTTCTACTATCCCGGAGAAGCGCTGTTCGGTCTCGGGTTGTTTGTGAAAGATTTTGACGGAGATAACAGCCTTGTGGAAGATGTAAAATCAAACTGCCGCAGAGCACTTGACTGGATTGTGAATGAACGCCCAAAAATTTACGGAGACCAGTTCACCGCACTGCCTTCTGACGCGTGGCTTATGCAGGCAATTGATACCTGGGTTGATATTGACGGTTTCAAAAAAGATGACTACATAAACTTTGTACTCACCGATGCAAATACAATGGTAGAAAAAATGTACACAGATACAGATAATCCTTATCTGGATTATGAAGGCGGGTTTTATTATAACTACGGCGACCATTACTTTCCTGACGGTGCACGCTCTGAAGGGTTGATTTCCGGATATTATCTTGCACAAAAACTCGGCAAAGATGAACTCGCGTCGGAACTTCTTGCGGCATGCAAAAAAGCGGCAAAAAGCCAATTTTCACTGTTCAATTGTGAAGAATGCACCTATGCCCATCCGAACCCTCAAAAATCCGCGCATTCAATCCGTTTTAAAGCAACACGCCAGTGGGTCAGAGTGGATTCAATCCAGCACGTTGCGTGTTTTTTCATAAGATTATACTGGGCTGAACACCCGCTAAATTAATTCATTAAGCTCGTAAGCTTCCCCGAGATACGTTCCGTCGTTTAAGAACACAGACTCATCCGGCGGATAGCTTTTGAAAAGTTTAACAAGCCATGCGCTAATCCCGATTATTGCAGCAAGCATGCCGCAATTGGTCAATGTTTCTTTTAATTTTTCGGCACGGACAGGGGTAAGTAGTTTTGCACCAAATGCTACGTCGCTTTTTTTAGGCGTCACACTGCCTTGTGCGGGGTATGTAATTCTGTTTATTTTCATAAGCTCTCCTGATTGTTATATTAAATTGATTGCCAAAATTTTAAAATTACACAAGTTACCGATAAGGTATTGCATTTTAAATTTTTTTAAAATAAAATTACGACGGAAAAAACTAAGGACGGAAGAATATGAGAATACCCCAGGTAAGCCCGAAACGTATCGGGCGAGTGATGAATGTTGCAGCATACAGAATATCTAAAAAAACAGCACCGGTTTCACACTTGCTGGCTCACACCGCAGAAAAAACAATAAACAGAAAAGTCCTTCCGGGAGTATTGCTGGTGGCGGAAGCCTTTATGCACCCAATACAAATTCAGGAACTCCAAAGGATGAATATTGCCAAAAATATAATCCTTTCAAGCGGTGATTCTTTTACGTCACACATAGCGTCGCAGCTCGAAAAAGCCGCCAAAAATCCTTCAATAAAAAATATTAAAATCAATAGTGCGAAATCTGTTTCCAACCTGCTTGGCGGAACTTACAACAAAACCGCACAGGAGATGAATGCAGTAATAAATTCACTAATCACCAAAAAAGATGCGGATATTACCAAAAATCCGCTTTATAATAAGGGGGAAGTATTCATTGAAAAAGGCAAAGAATACGGTGTAAATCCGGCAATTTTAGCCTCTATTGCCATGTTTGAATCAGGCCGCGGCACCTCTCGCGCCGCAAGATTAAAAAATAATGTCGGAGGAATTATGGGTAAAAAAAGCCTCCGATATTTTGAAAATGTTGACAATTGTATTGACGTGATGGCACAAACTCTCCGAACCCGTAAAAAAGAAAATATAAAAGACGTTTATCAGCTGGGACTTTCCGGCAGATACTGCGACAAATCGGTCGGCAAACAATGGGCTGATAACGTTATGAGTTTTCTCAATAAATTTTAGAAAGTTTTAATAATTACTAAAAATAAGACAACAGGATAATAGAACAACACATTTTTAAATTCTATTATCATTTTTATGAAAACCATAACAAAAATTTTACTGGCTGCACTAAGTCTTGTTGTACTACCGGCAAATACCTATGCAAACGATATTCAGGTTGCGACTTTCCGTGAACTGATGGACTCTCATCCTGCAAGCGGTGATATTGTGGAATTTACCGGAGATATGACTTCTGATGAAACTATTGGACAAAATTTTTACAATCTAGACATAACATTTGAAGGAAACAATCATTCAATCAACGGTCGCAGCGTATTTGGCGGATTTGTAATGAGTGAAACGAGCAGATTCAGCAGAGTTCGGATTTTAAACTGCAAGGGGCAGGAATATAACCGGTCAAATTTTGCAGGAGCCATATATAATAGCGGCGGTAATCTGAACATAGAAGAATCTGCATTTAGCGGAAATTTTACGGACGCGGCGGGGTTTAACTTCGGTGTCGGAGGTGCGGTTTATAACCTGAACGGCGGAACAGTAACTGTTAACAGCGCCTTGTTTGAGGATAACTATTCAAACGGCGCATCTTCATACGGGGGAGCAATTGCAAACGGTTACCAGCAGGGGGCGCCGGCAATTATGACAATAAATAATTCCGTTTTTCAAAACAATTATTCTTACGGTACATTGCTGCCGCATGGCGGAGCAATATATAATAACGGGGAGATAACTGTAACCGGCACAACTTTCAGCGGGAATTATTCGGAAGGACCGGACGGCGCCTACGGTTACGGCGGTGCGTTTACCAATGAGGGTACAGGAACTGTTGAAAACAGCAGTTTTTCAGAAAACTATGTCAAGGTCGGGAATTATTCTCTTGCCTATGGCGGTGTAATAAGTAACACTGCAAACCTTACGATAAAAAATTCAACATTTGAAAATAATTATGCAGAAAGCGGCACTGACGCAAGAACAGCCGGCGGAAGTATTTATAACTCTGGCACACTTGTGCTTGAAGAGGATATATTTGACGGAAATTCGGCAAACAGCAGTGCTGAAGGTTTTGGCGGCGCTTTGTATAATGAGACCAACGGAAATATAACAGTCAAAAATTCGTTATTTGAGAACAACAAAATATCAGCGCAACAAGGAGAAGGCGGCGCTGTCTATAATTCCGGCACAATTACTTTTGAAAATTCAACCCTGCAAAATAACACTGATAAAAACGATGAATTGAATGACATTTACAATAAGGACGGCACTGTTGAATTTGCCGGTGCCGGCACAAACACAATAAAAAGCGGGATTGCAGGCACCGGAACTATAAATAAAACCGATAGCGGTGTATTAAACCTTGGCGGAGTAAACCAAAATTTCACCGGAGATTTTAATGTTAATGGAGGAACTGTCCGCCTGCTTGCCTCAAGCAGTTACTTTTCAGCACAAAATACAACCCTCGCAGACAATATCAATTTTGATATGCAGAACAACGAAATAGACAGCATAAATTTTGGAGATTTGCATCTGAACGGCAGGGCAAACATTCAGGCTGATTTGGACTTTAACACACGAACGATGGATAGGATAAACGCCTCAAGCGTAAGCGGAGACGGTTCATTGTTTGTGAATAATCTTGCGATGACAGGCGCGCCGGAGGGAGAGGATTTTTCCATACCGTTTGCGGACAGCGTGTTAAAAAATTACGTTGACTATAAACCTGCAACAATACGGACACCGATATATAATTACCGGGCAAGTTATAATTCCGCAAACGGCGACTTTGATTTTACCCGTGCAAACTTTAATCCCGCAATATTCACACCGGCTGCAGCCGCGCAGCTTGCGGGGTATTTGACCCAGCTCGAAACGTACAGAAATATTTTTTCAAATCTTGATATGGTAATGATTACACCGCCCCAAAACCGCGGGAGCTTTTCAATTGAAAATAAAATTGCTTACGGCGCAAATCAGTTTACATTTTCACCGCTTACTATGCCGGAAGAGCGAAACGGGATTTGGATAAAGCCGTATACAGTTTTTGAAAACGTGCCGCTCAAGAACGGGCCGAAAGTTTCCAATGTCGGCTACGGGGTCTTACTTGGCGGGGAAAGCGGTCTAAGAGCACTTTCAAACGGCTGGTATGCGTTATACGGCGGATATGCCGGTTACAACGGTTCGCACCAGAGTTTTGACGGAAACAGTATATATAATAACGGCGGACTAATCGGCGCTGATGTAGTCTTTTATAAAGGAAAATTTTTCTCAGCCTGGACAGCAAACATCGGCGCAAACGCAGCAGACGCAACAACTACAGACGGGCGGGATGAGTTTACCATGCTAAACACCGGTGTCGCACAAAAAACCGGATACAATTTTGAAACTTTAGAAAAAAGATTAATCATCCAGCCAAGCATTATCACATCTTACTCATTTATAAATACATTTAATTACACAACATCATCCGGTGTAAAAATGGACGCAGACCCGCTGCACGCAATCCATATTGAACCGCAGATAAAATTTATCGGAAACTTCAAAAACTACCTCCAGCCATATATAAGTGCCTCCATGGTCTGGAATATCATTGATGATACAAAATTCCGTGCAAACGATGTCTACCTGCCGGAATTATCAGTCAAACCTTTTGTGCAGTACGGTGCAGGCATACAAAAACGATGGGGAGACAGAGTAACCGGATTTTTAGAAGGGATGATAAGAAACGGCGGCAGAAACGGTATTGCATTACTGTTTGGCATAAGAATAAGCTTTTAGGGCAAATGTTACGTTTGCCCTAAAAGCTGTTTACTACTCACATTTTATTTCAATGCAAATGTCATATCTGCTTCTACGCAAACTTTACCGTCAACTTTGCCGATGCCGTGAGCTTTGCAGATAGGGCCTTTGATTTTTATAAGCTCAACTTCCATATCAAATCTGTCGCCGGGTCTTACGATATTTTTAAATCTAACGCCGTCAACTCCTGCGTATAATGTCAATTTGCCTTCAAATTCCGGCATCATCATTAAAATAGGTGCTGAGCACTGCGCCATTGCTTCAAGCTGCAAAACACCGGGCATTATAGGATTGTTCGGGAAATGCCCCTGGAAAAACTGTTCGTTCATCGTCATGTTTTTGTAACCTTTGGCGTATTTACCCGGAACGCATTCTGTGATTCTGTCTACCAAAAGGAACGGATATCTGTGCGGTATCATTTCCATAATCTGCATTGTGTCAAGCGTTATCGCTTCTTGTTTTGTTTCTTCTGTCATCTTCTCTCCTTAATTGTTATATTCTGTTAACTTACTTTTTAGCATTTTAGCTGTTTTAATATGAACTGCATGTCCGGCCTCTTTTGCAAGAATCTGTGCTTTCAAATGCAGCGGGTTAACACCTGTAAGATACAGGTCGCCGATTAAATCAAGCATTTTATGTTTTATCGGTTCATACGGACTTCTTAGTTTTGTTGTGTAACCTGTTGTTTCCATACCAACCGTGTTTTCAAATGTTACCCCTTGTGCAAACCCCAGCATCTGGAATTTTTTCAGGTCTTTATAGTAACCGAAAGTTCTTGCTTCTATAATTTCCTCTTTATTTTTCGGGTTGAAATTTACCCACCGGTTGGAAAGGTCAGGATGATCGTAATTCACCGCGTATGAAATGAAAAGTTCATCATCAGGCAGAATTACAAGGCTTGTTTTACCGTTCAGGTAATAAACCGGTTCTGTCACTGTGTAATACTTTGTTTTTTTTAGCAGCGGTTTGTCGATGCCGGCTTTTTTGAAAAGTTCTACCCACTGTTTTGAACTCCCGTCAAGTGCCGGAACTTCAGTTTCTGTCATACAAATGTCTATGGAATCAATTTCGCAAAAAGCAAGTGCAGCTGAAAGGTGTTCTGTCAGCATTGCTTTTGCGTCTTTATTCCCCATTGTTACACAATGGTCTGTCGAATAAACATTGTCAACGTCAGCGGTGAAAGCTTCCGCACCATTCACAAAGTATCTTATTTTTCCCTCCTGTGACGGGAAAAAAGTCACTGTGCAAGGCTTGTTTTTCATCAAGCCGTTACCTGATATTGAGATTTCCTTTTTTATTGTAATCATTACTGGTGAGCTTCCTCAAACGCGTTCAACATAGGTTCGTATTTTCTGAATTTTGCAAATATTTCCTGAGCATCTTTCATTGTTTTGAGCTGCTTGATAAACTCTTTTCTCGGAACGGCAGGAATACCGACAATGATTGATTTTTCCGGGAAAGATTTTGTAACGCCGGCTTTTGCGGTAATAATTGTGTCAGAACCGATTTCAATGTGGTCGGCAAGCCCTGCTTGTCCGGCGATTACAACTCTGTCGCCGATGACGCAGCTTCCTGCGATACCTACTTGCGAAACAATCAGACATCCTTTACCTACGCGGCAGTTATGACCTATCATAACAAGGTTATCAATTTTTGTGTCGTCGCCGATTTCGGTATTTTCTATAGTGCCGCGGTCGATTGTTGAATTTGCACCGATTTCAACGTTGTTGCCGATTTTTACTGATCCGATTGACGGGATTTTGAAGATAACGTGTTTGACGTTTTCTTCTTTAATTGCACCGTCTTTTCTTGCTTGTTCTATGTTGTCCGGATTTTCTGTAACAAAACTGAAACCGTCAGCGCCAAGTGAAACTCCGTGGTGAAGAATAACGTCGTTGCCTACTTCCACTCTGTCGCCGATATTAACGCCCGGGTGGAAGAAGCAGTTTTTACCGATTTTAGCACCGCCGCCGATATAAGAATTAGCGAGAATTTTTGTGTTATCACCGATTTCCGCGTCGCGTGAAATTACAACATTCGGACCGATTTGCACGTTCTGCCCGAGTTTTGCGGTCTCGTGAACGGTTGCTGTCGGGTGGATACCCTGATTGACTTCCGGTGCTGTGTAGAACAAATTAAGCAATTTCATCATTGCAAGACGCGGTCTTTCAACTTCGATGGTTGTTAAACCTTCTATTTGGACTCCTAAAGGAACAAGTGCTGCTTTTGCTTTTGATTTAGCAAGGTTTGCGATTTCTTCTTCACCGAGTGCCAGTGCAAGAGTATTTTCATCTGACAAAAGCGGAGGTGCTATTTGCGAAATTTTTGCATCCTGAACTTTGGTAAGCATTCCGCCTACGATTTGCGTAATTTCTTCTACCGAAAAAGTTTTCATTTTTTTCTCCTTTATATTCACAATTCACTGTTCATTATTCATTTTATTAATTATGCCGGTTGTTGATTTGCCATCGACAAACTCAATAAATTCTACACGGGTGCCGTTTTTGCGCATAATATCCGCTTCCGGTAATGTTTCCATTGTGTAATCTGCGCCTTTTGTGTACACATCAGGCTTGATTTCATCCAGAAGGTTACGCGGGCTTGTTTCATCAAACAGGACTACGTAATCCACGCAGCTGAGCGCGCATAAAATTTCTGCGCGGTCATTTTCATTATTTATAGGTCGTGTTTCTCCTTTGATAGCACGCACTGACTTGTCGGAGTTCAGCAGCACTATCAGATAGTCCGCAAAAGTTTTTGTTTTTTGCAAATATCTTACATGTCCTACATGCAAAATGTCAAAACATCCGTTAGTAACAACAACGGTTTTGCCGATTGTGTGCAGATTTTCAACAAATTTTGCTACATTTTCTCTTCTAAGTACCTGTCCCATATATCCCTATAAACTTTCTGCCTCTATTTTACCAGAAAAACGCTATATTAACCCCTTTTTTTAACAAAAAGTAATATTGGATTAGCGAACTTTAAGCTCGCAGCACATCTGGCACGCACCAAATACCTTTGCAGCCTGCAAATTTTTACGGAAACATCTGTAATGCGGCAGGTTGAATACTTCTTTCAGCGGCATATCCTTTACATTGCCTATCTTTTGGGAAAGACACGGATAAACATCGCCTGACGGGTTTATCATCATATTGGAAAACGGATATTTGCAAGGATAATAAATTTCCTGCACAGGTTTATTTTCAGGCGTGTTAAAAAATTCTTCAATTTTTTTTAGCGGGTCTGCGTTGTATTCAAATTTTGGTGAAAATCGCAGCTCGACTTTTGAATGTTTTTTGAGCGACTCCAGCTCTCTGTAAACTTCTTTGAAATGCTCCATATCAAAATATTTTTTGATAGGATATGACGCGTTGAATTCCGGTACAAAGCTGTCAAACAGTACGGAATTTTGTTTCAGATTGTTATTTCGCAAAAATGAAATCGAAAGAAAATTAAACTTCATCTCATCGCACATCTTGTATAATTTAACCAAATCATCAAGATTATTCTCCAGAACAATTGTTTTGATATCAACCATTGGACGTTTGCTGCGGGAATTCATTTTTTCAAAATTATTCATAATTTTATCCCAGATACCGTCTTTCGCCCTGTTTATGTCGTGGTTCCTGCCGTAACCGTCGAGAGATACCGACAAAAGCATCATCTTGCTTTTTATAAACGCGTCAATAATCTCATCGTTAATCAGTACTCCGTTAGATACAACATTAAGTTTGCCAAAGGTTTTTTTAGCAGTCTTCATCAAAATATCTATAAAATCTTTTCTGACTAATGGTTCCCCGCCGACAAGAGTGACAAATGAGTAAAAAGGAATCTGGTCAATAATTTTGAACCAATCATCAGTTGAAAGTTCTTCCCTGTTGCGTTCGCTGCCGACATAACAATACGGGCATTGAAGATTACAGCGGTATGTAAGTTCAAAAAAGTATCTGAGAGGGATTAAAGCTTTGCCGCTTCGTGATTTGTAAGACTGAAGAGCATACAAGTCGCGCCCAAAGTCAAACAAATCAGAATAGTTAAACATCTTTTATCTCCTTAATTTTTTATTCTCCGATTAAGATTAGGCTAATCCAGATGAACAAAATTCCAGATACAATACCAATCATAGAAAGGTGCCAGTTGCCGTATTCACGCGCAAGCGGAAGCAGCGTATCAAATGAGAGGTATATCATAATCCCTGCAACAGCGGCGAGCAGAATTCCCACAAGCAGCTGCGGAAGCAAAATACTGAATAAAGCCATACCGATTAATGCACCAATGGGTTCTGTTATGCCTGACAGTGCTGCGTAAAGCATTGCATAACGTTTTTTGCCTGTTACGTGGTAAATCGGAAGTGCTACAGCTATTCCTTCCGGAATATTATGGATTGCAATTGCCATAGCTACTGACAAACCCATTGTGAAATTTTGGGTTGTCGTCAAAAAGGTTGCCATCCCTTCAGGAAAATTGTGAACGCAGATAGCAATTGCAGTGAGCAGACCGGCACGTTTGATTTTGTGGGTATGCTTACACGGCGCATCGGGTTCCAGAAGCTCATCAGGGTCAATGTGATCCGGCAGAAAGTAGTCTATCAAAATTGCTACTAAAATTCCGAGTACAAACCCGATTAGTGCAAGCCATTCAAATTTGTGCGGAAAATTTATTGCGAGCAATTCCTTAGCTTCCGGAATAATATCGTTGAATGATAAAAATATCATAACTCCTGCTGAAAATCCCAAACCGACCGATAAAGCTTTCAGGTTATCTTTTTTTACCATAAAAGCAATGCCGCCGCCGATTGCTGTTGCAAGTCCGGCTAAAAGTGTTATTAAAAGTGCAATTCCGTAATTCTCGGGCATAATTCTCCCCTCCGGAATTTATTCTACCATAAAGATTTTTTTCTGAAACTTTTTTATCTTAAATAACACTTTAGAAGAAAAATATATACTGTTTTTGCGGTGTTTATATCGGGGCGCTTATATAAGACCATGAACAAATACCTTGTAATATGCGTGAGTTTTCGGTATTATTCGGTTGGAATGGTTAGGAAGTATCTGCTTGAATATTTACAAAACAAAAATGCTGTTATGTTCACGACGGCACTTGTGTTTATAACAGGCATAATGTCGTATTTTAACAACTGCGCAATTCTTTCTTCCGGAATTTTAACTATAACTTTTCTGGCGCTTTTACTTTTTAACGTATTGCCTGTCAGATATATTATCTTTTGGATAATAGTTTTTTATCTTGGATTTTTCAACGCTGAATTAAGAACAGTGAATTTTGATGAACTTTCCAAATCCGCGCCGGCAAAAGCTGATATTTCTGGTCAAATAGTTTCTATTCCGAACAGCAATCAATTGGGCAAAACAAAATTCTTTTTCCGTGTGAGCAATATGAACGGCAGAAGTATTAACGGCAAGGCGCTTGTCACTGTGACTTCTGAGGAAAATGATTTTTCGAAATTTAATATCGGAAAATCTTATAAAATCAGCGGTGCAAAACTCCGTCTTCCGGCAGAAGCTACAAACCCATCACAGTTTGATTACGCAAAATATCTGCGGAATTTTAACACGCATACAGTAATTTACGCGGATATTGAAAATTGTTCGGCGATTGATTCTCAAATGCCTCTCCGGTGGAAGTTTTTATATGGATTGAACAATGTTCGCAACAATATTATTCAAACGCACGCAAAAATTTTGAAAAGTCCTAACCTTGAAATTCTCGGCGGAATAGTCTTTGGTGACGATGCCATTGCACCGCCTGATTATGTAAAAGATTCGTTTGCCAATTCGGGTCTGCTGCATATACTCGCAGCTTCCGGCATGAATGTTGCGTTTATATATTCTTTCTGGTATTTCTTTATGCGCAGATTGCGCGTGCCGTTCAAATTCAGTGTAATCAGCGGCATGGGTGTTGTTGTGCTTTACACTTTGATGACAGGATTAGGTGCGTCTGTTGTCAGAGCGGCTCTCATGCTTTTGTTCGTACTTGCCGGAAAACTTATTGACAGAGATGCTCACAGTATTTCGCTTTTGTCGTTTGTTGCAGTTCTTATGCTCATTTATAATCCTGCTTACATCAATGATGTCGGATTTCAGCTTTCGTTTATTGTTACTTTCGGACTGCTGACCACGGCGGTGATTTTGCAGAAAAGAGTCGGCAAGATTAGTTTTCCTTATGCGCCCGTTATTTTGTCGGCTGTTTTAATCCCTGTTGTTGCGCAGGTGTGGGTTGTACCTGTGCAGATGTTTTATTTTAATACAATTTCCACTTATTCCGTATTTGCAAATATTGCGATTATGCCGTTTTTAAGTGTATTGAGTTTTGGCGGATTTGTAAGTTCAATTCTTGCTATGGTACCGCTGTTTGCAAAATATATTTGTCCGGCGTTTGATTTTGTTTTGAACATTATGCTGAATATCATTGTATGGATTTCAAATTTCTGTTCACACATGCCGCACGCGGTTATACAAACAACTCACCCCGCAATTTTCCAATTAATCCTCTATTATGCAGTTGTGCTTCTTATAACATTTATGTTCAAAATCGGGTTTAGCAGAAAACTTTTTGCAGTAATTTGCGGCATAATTTTTATCATTTGTATTTCAACAACAAACATTCCGAACAAAAATTTTGAGTTAATCGCATTTGATGTGAATAATGCGGATGCGTTTTTGCTCAAAACTCCGCAAAATAAATACTTCATGATTGATACCGGCAAATCCGGCTACCGCGGAGGAAAGTCACAGGCAGAATTTCTTATTCTCAAATATTTTAAAGATTACGGTATCAAAAATCTTGAGGGAATTATCATCACACATTTTGATAACGACCACTCCGGCGGTGCGTACGATTTGATTAAAAACCTCAACGTCAAAAATGTTTATATAAATTCCCTGACAGATGATTCTTACACCTCCTCTAAAATTTATTCAATTTTAAAATCAAAAAATGTAAATACTGTTGTAGTAGAAGGTTCGGAGCGGATTTATGCGGAATACGGGTTTGCGATAGATGTAACGCGTGCACATTTTGACGGCAAAAGGTTTGATAACGAAAATTCTATATTTACACTCGTAACTCATAAGGATTTTAAGATGTTGTTCACTGGTGATGCCGGTGTTAATGCTTTTCAAAAAGTAAAATCAAGTTTGCCGTCAGACATAGATATCTTGAAAGTCGGTCACCACGGCGGAAGCCATGTTGTTGATTTTGATATGATAAACCGGTTAAAACCCGAAGTATCAATTATCTCAACCGGGACAAACACTTTCGGGCATCCGGCAAAATCCGTTCTTGATACGCTGCGCAATACAAGCATATACAGAACAGACCTCCACCATTCTATAAAAATTATCTCCAAAGGGCATTCTTACGAGGTAAGAACCTTTGACAAAAACAAACATAAATATATTAAACAGGAAGAGCTTTTTCTTCCAGTGCTGCAGCAATCTCATCAATAACAAGCTGAGCCGCAGCTTTTCTGTTTTCAGCTTCAATAATCGGCCGTCCTATAACGATGTAGTCGACACCGGCAAGGATAGCTTCTTTCGGGGTAACTACGCGCACCTGATCATTTACAACAGACCAGGTCGGACGGGTTGCGGGGCAGATGATTGTTAAATCTTCGCCAAAGAGTTTTCTAATCCTTTTAGCTTCATCTGCGCTTGCCAGAACACCGTCAAGTTCGCATTCCTTAGCCAGTTGAACCAGCTGGATAACATAATCTTCAATATTTTTCTGGACGCAGAGTTCTTCTGTCAAGGTGCGCTGACCGAAGCTGGACAGAAGGGTTACTCCGTAAATATGCGGGTTTGGCTTGCCGAGTTCTTTTGCCATAGCGCGCGAAGCTTTTACTGCGGAGGAAACCATTTTGGAACCGCCTTGCAAGTGGATATTAAAATATTTAACATCATTTTTAACAAGGTGCTGGCACGCTTTTTCCACAGTGTGCGGAATATCATGGAATTTGCCGTCATAGTAGCACTTGGCGCCCAGAGATTCAATGAGCCTCACTGCCTCATAACCGTAATTTACAATAATCGGCAGACCTATTTTAAAAGACCCGACATAATCTTTAAGTTCGCAAACAAGTTCACTTACTTCCTCAAGCGTATCTACATCAAGAGCGAGAATAATTCTGTCTTTAGCTTCAATATTTTCAATCATCACACAATACTCCATACAAAAAGTTCTAAGATAGTTTAACACTCAAACAAAAGAAAATCAATCCCGTAGCAATTAGTCACATAGAGTTACTGTAGGTCAGGCATTGCCTGACATTATACTTTGTATTTTGTTGTTCCCCATCCCAACCTTCCCCAAGTCGGGGAAGGAACATGTGTTAAGCTCTTACGGGCGCTACAAAAGCCTGATTTTAAAAGAGCTTCAAAATTTTTTGAACATCTACAAAAGGCGATATTTCAGTTTGAGGAAATAGTAATGATGCAAACATCATGTTTGCTGTCATCCTGAAAACGTAGAAAAACCATTTTTATTTTTTGATACGTGATTTTCAAGCTGTTCAGGATCTTGCCGCGCAGAAAATCTTGCCAGTACTTCACAAGCTTAGATGCTGAAACAAGTTCAGCATGACATATTAATCCCCTCTTCTGAATCAGGAGAGGGGCGAGGGGTGAGGTTTTCCTGTTGGGCAAGTATGCCCAACCTACAGTTCTTTTTCCAAAATCTTTGATTTTGTGAAAAATGTCCGGTTTTCCGCAGGGGCTAACCAACTTGAAACATCTGCTTTTCGGTGGTAAGATCCCGAAATAAATTCGGGATGACATATTACTTTTTTGTCACCCTGAACTTGTTTCAGGGTCTTGTCACCTATCAAGTCCTGTGTTGGTTTCCTGCAGGGTCTTGCCCGTGGTTAGCTTCCGAAACACGGAGGTCAATCCGTCGTTCGGAATGACATTATGCTTATCTTTTAATAATATTTGGTGGAAATATATAAATCCCCTTTTTTGTATATTTGAGGGTTAGAATGTAAAAAAATGTAACGATTTAGTAAAAACATTAAATTTCTCCGGCAAAAATTCCGTTAGTAATAAATGTAATGTGGAATAAACACGGAGGTATTATTTATGTATAAGAAACCTAAAAATCTTGATAAATCGGCATTTTCTGTAAATATAGATAAGCGGGCGACGCGTGCACTTTTAGCGGCAATTTTGCTCGGCGCTGCGCCTGCTTTCGCAGATGATTTAAGCACGCCGACGTTGGGTGCTGATAGCGCTTATACCCTCACAAAAGTCGACGCGGCTGGTGAAAACACTGTTACAAAATTTGAGTACAACTCAACAACAGGCGAGTTTACACCTGTATATTACCGTGTTGATTTGAAACAAACCGAATACGGAAATCCTAATGGGAACACTACGCTCACTTTTGGTTGGCAAATGAATGCTGATGACTCAACAAAATTTGTACAAAATCCGACAACACCTATAGGGCAAACTATTACTTACAAATATAATTTATCTACAGGTTCTCAACCTACTGGTGAGTATACAACGGAATATATTAATAAAGAGTCTGTTCTAAATGTCACCGACCGAGGAATGAGTGGTAATCATCATAAACTTACTGGAGGAATTTCAGGTATCACAGATTTTGAAAATGTGTTATTTCAAGACAATAGCACTAAAGCTTCATTAATTGTTAACCATAAATCCAGCTATGTAGATGTTCGTGGCGGTGCGTTAAATAATTCTAATTCAATAGATAATCTTAGCGGAGCTTTTATTAACAATGCCATTACTTCATCTGTTCACAAAAATTACTCAAATAATTATGGTGCTTATATATATGCTTATGGTGGTGCATTGTACAATTCTGGAGATATCACAAACATGAATGCAAATTTTATTAATAATTCTGTTAGTGGCTACACTAGTCGAGAAGAAGGAGATGCATGGGGATATGGTGGTGCTATTTATAACACAGGAAACATTGGCAATATCACAGGAGATTTTATTAGTAATTCTGCTGCAACGTGGGGGGGAGCTATACAAAACAAAGGTGAAATAGGCAACATCACGGGTGATTTTATTGGGAACCATGCAGGTTATATAGGTGGCGCTATATATAATGAAGGCATAATGGGCAATATTACTGGAAACTTTATTGGAAACTCTGTTGGTAGTTATGGTGGTGCAATATACAACGAGTATGATGGCATTATTGGAAATATTGTAGGCAATTTTATTGGTAATTCTGCATATTCTCACAGTGCTGCTATATGTAATTATGGTCAAGTAGGCGATATTACAGGGGATTTTATTCGAAACCATGGAAAAGAAGGTGGTGCTATATATAATACAAATAAAACAGGTAATATTGTTGGTGATTTTATAGCAAATAACGCAAATGCCGGTGGTGCCATTCGCAATGAAGGTATCATCAACAATATTACTGGTGATTTCATAGGAAACACCGCAAAAGAGGGCGGGGCTATAGATAATGATGGCTTCATAACGATTACAGATAGCAATTTTGAAAATAATTATAGTACAGATGGGGCTGGCGGGGCTATAAGTAACTATAACCGATACGATGACCGGGTTGGCGGAAGTCTTGCTCAACCGTCTGCACTTGCGCTATATTCAGATGGCGAAGACTCACAAGAATTTCAACCAAATTTAACTATCAAAAACACTACTTTTAATAACAACACATCAGCATCGTCAGGCGGCGCTATATTTTCTCAATACAACTACAACCTTGAAAAATACACAGGCGGAGCCGAGCCGCCAAGATATGAGTCTCTTATGCTCATGTCTGAAACGGTGACTGAAGCTACGCCTGCTACTTATGCAGAAACACCTGTGATTAGCATTGAAAATTCTTCTTTCCAAAACAACAGCGCAAAAGCGGGTGACGGCGGTGCTATTTCATTTTATTACAGTGATAATATTCAGACTTATTTAGGTCAATCATCTCCTGGACAACCTGGTTCGCTTGTATTGGCTGATTCAGGGATATCCTTGTTAAGCGAAACTGGTGATAGCTCGGATGAGATATTAGGTGAATACCAAAAAACATCCAACTTTTTGAGTATTAAAAATTCAGAGTTTGTCGGCAACAAGTCTGCTCTGGGCGGAGCTATTTCCTTTAGCTATAACAAAGTTGAAACAAACATTGCAGAAGAACCGCCAGCAGAGCCCGTAAGTTTACTCACAGAAGAAACCGAACCGGAATACAAACTGGTGTTGGAAAACACAAGCTTTGCAAACAACAGCGTAGCTCTGCCGGAGGACTATACCCCCTCAGAATACGGAGATGATCCTATTCCGCAGGGCGGCGCTATCTTCACTAACGCTGATACTAAAATTGTTGCAGATAACGGCAACTCTATTTTCTCTAACAACACTGTCACTGCAAACGGCGTTACGCAGAAAAACGATATCTACATCGTCAGCAACACAAATTCAACAATTAATGTAACACCGGATGAAAACAATTGGGATATGGTACCGTCAATTGACGCAACACAGGAAAAATTCAACCCTGTAACTCTATCTCTTGAAGCCAAAAACAACGGTACAATCAGCTTTGACGGTACTATCGACGGTGAAGCTACTTACAGTAAAGCTGTTCTTGATGAAAATGGACATAATGGCAACTGGTATGATTATTTTGAAACCGAAAAGCTAGATACACCATACGCCTACAATCTCGACATTAAAGGCGATGAAACAGGGCGCGTTGTCTTTAACAACGATGTCAAAAATGCTAATGTCACAGTTGCTGATACAAATGTCTATTTCGGCACACGTGACAATATCTTTGACGGTAACAACCTTGAATTAAAAAGCGGTATGCTCTCTATGGTCAATGATGCCGCAGGAGTTTCAGCTTTAAATACTTTCACAGTCACCGGCGATACACAATTCGTCGCTGACGTTGATTTGGCTAACCAATCCATGGACAGAATTACAGCTGATACTTACGGCGAACACACAGGCAACTTAAACGTCGTCGGTATGAACCTCTTATCCGATGCTCCTGAAACCCGTGATACTACTGAAATCCTCTTCGCTGACACCGGCCTGATGGATAACGTTGTTAACGGCACAGGAGAGCTTCCGAACGCCTTCCAAACCGCTTACACTCCAATCTACAAATATAACGTAGGCTACGAAACACGTGAAGATGACGGCGGCTACTTCATCTTTACAAGAGGAGATAAGCTCCCTGTTACTCCAGGCGACGGTGGTGGCTCTACCGGCAACCCGTCTGACGCATTCAACCCCGCGGTCTTAGCGACACCTGTCGGCAACCTTGCTGCAGGGCAAGCTGCCGTCAATGAAGCTTTCAAATACGTCTTTGAACACGCTGACGCCTTCACACAGCTTCCGGCTATGGAACGCTATGCGCAAATTAACGCTAATAAATACGCAATGAGTACTGACTTCAACGACAATTTGCCTTCCTACACAGATAACCTCCACAACAAGGGTGTCTGGTTCAGACCTTATACAACTTTTGAAACTATGAACCTCGACAACGGCCCTAAAGTTGACGCAATCACCTATGGTTCACTTGTAGGCTTTGACGGTGACTTTAAAGAGATGAAAAACGGTTGGCACAGAGTCTTCACTGGCTATGCCGGCTATATGGGGTCTAGTTTAAACTACTCCGGTGTTGATACTAGCTTGAACGGCGGCTTGTTAGGATTCACAGAAACTTTCTACAAAGGTAACTTCTGGACTGCTATCACGGCTTCTGCCGGTGCTGCTGTCGGTGAATCTCACTCCATGTACGGTAAAGAAGATTATACAAGCTTACTTGCAGGTGTTGGGTCGAAAACCGGTTACAACTTCGAATTTAAAGACGGTAAATTTATCATCCAGCCTATTATGTTCTTGTCTTATACTTTCGTAAATACGTTTGACTACAAGAATGCTGCCGGAGTTAACATTGAATCTGACCCGTTACACACAATTCAATTGAACCCGAGTGTAAGATTTATCGCAAACCTCAAGGGCGGCTGGCAGCCGTACGCTTCTGTTGGTATGGTCTGGAACCTGATGAACGAATCTAAAGTTACTGCTAACAACGTTAAACTGCCTGAAATGTCTGTAAAACCGTACGTTGAATACGGGGTTGGTGTACAGAGAAACTGGGCGGATAAGTTCACGGCGTTCTTGCAGGCAATGATACGCAACGGAGGACGTAATGGTATTGCGCTCACCGGCGGCTTCCGCTTCATGCTCGGCTTTGACGACAAAGACAACGACAAACCAAAAGTTAAAAAAGAAATCAAGTCACTCTAGCAAACATGATGTTTGCTGTCATCCTGAAAGCGTAGAAAATCCGTTTTTTTTGAAAAACGTGATTTTCAAGCTGTTCAGGATCTTGCCAGCTCTTCACAAGCTAAGACCCTGAAATAAATTCAGGGTGACAATAAGTAGGTCAGGCAATGCCTGACCTACATAAACTTTGTACCCTCCCCAGGTCGGGGAGGGCTAGGGTGGGGAACAAACATTATGTTTGGCAAACGTAACGTTTGCATCAATAGGACTATTCAACTTTTAAAAAGTCGCCTTTTGAAAATGCTCAAGAAATTTTGAAAGACTTTTAACAGGCGGCTTTTAGTACGCCCGTAAGAGTTTTTCAATCTTAGTAGGACAGGGGCAGGGGTGAGGTCTTACTGTCAGGCAGTGCCTGACCTACAGAAACTAAGCCCGCAGGGCTTACAGGCGAGTCTCCGTGAGCGTGAAGCAAATCCAAGACAGGGTGGCACTTAGTGCCGGGTGAGGGGACGGACATAATGGTTCTCGCCTTGCCCCCCACCTAACCTCCCCCACACAATGTGGGGGGAGGAATTAAAACTGCTAAGCTCTTACGGGCATGACAATGTTTGTGGGCACGCGTGCGCTTTGCCCACCCTATAACTCTTTCGCCAAACAATGCACTTTGTACCCTCCCCAGGTCGGGGAGGGCTAGGGTGGGGTGCAAACATTATGTTTGGCAAACATTTCGTTTGCCTCCTTATTAAAATAATATAAAGTTATTGAGGGCTGCTGATATTTGTAATATAATGGGTTTATCGGTTATTTTAAATAGGAGAGCTAAATTATGATAGACAAAACAGCCATTATCCACCCGTCAGCACAAATTGCGGATGATGCAATTATCGGACCTTACGTTGTTATCGGCGAAAATGTTAAAATCGGCAGCAAAACAAGAGTAATCTCAAACGCACATATAGAGTTTGCTGAAATCGGCGAAAGATGTACGATTTCCCCGTTTGCGACTATCGGCTCCGAACCCCAGGATTTGGGTTACAAAGGTGAAGAAACTAAGGTTGTTATAGGCGATGACACTATCATTAAAGAAAATGTTACTGTCCATAGAGGCGCTGCCTGCGGTGATTTTACCACAAGAATAGGTAACAAATGCCTTCTGATGGTCGGCTCTCACGTTGCTCATAACTGTGTGCTCGCTGATCAGGTTATATTGGCTAACCTTGTGACGCTGGGTGGTCATGTTCACGTAGGTTTCGGCGCGTTTGTCGGCGGTATGAGCGTTTTCCACCAGAATATAAGAATCGGCGATATGGCTATCATAAGCGGTTTTTCCGCCTCCCGCCAGGATATTCTGCCTTACTCAAAAGGTGACGGCAGACCGCCTGTTCCGCGCGGAATTAATGTAGTTGCTATGAAACGCCGCGGTGTCCCGCAGGAAATCAGAACTGCCGTTAATGATGCTTTCAAACTCCTTATTTCGGAAGATTACAATACTACTCAGGCTATCGAAAAAATTAAAGCAGAAATCCCGATGAATGAATATATTGAAAATATGATTGAGTTTATCAAGACATCTAAGCGCGGTGTGCTTTTGAAATCTCACAAGAGCGGTTATCAGTCTTTAGAGGACAGCGAAAATGAATAAAACTGTCTGGGATAAATACGCTCAAGTCCTTGTAGATTATTCAACCAATGTCCAAAAAGGTGATTTGGTGCAAATTCGTGCCACAAGCGTTTATGCTAAAGACCTTGTGAAAGCCGTATACAAACGAGTAATCGAAAAAGGTGCGCACGCTATTGTCAGAACATCCATTGAAGATATGTCCGATTTGTTTATCAAACTCGCCACAGATGAGCAGCTCGACTATGTTGACCCGATTACAAAACTTGAATACGAAACAGTTGACAAATTTATCTCAATCGGTGCTCCATTGAACACAAAAAATATGGCGCGTGCAGACTTGAAAAAACTTGCGCGCCGCGGTAAAGCAACAAAACAATTGTCGGAAATCCTGATGAATCGTTCTGCAAACGGTGACGCAAGCTGGGTTATTGCGGATGTTCCGACCCATGCGCTTGCTCAGGAAGCTAAAATGTCCTTGGATGAATATTCGGAATTTCTTTTCAAATCCTGCTATCTGGATTTGGATGACCCTGTTGCAAAATTGAAAGAACTGGATGAAAAGCAGACAAAATGGGCTAATTACCTGAATAATGTCAAAAAAATCCGCATAACAGGGGACAAAACCGATATTACCTTCGGGGTTGAGGGCAGAAAATGGATTAGCTGTTCCGGTGTAAATAACTATCCTGACGGCGAAGTGTTTACATCGCCTGTAGAAGATGACGTAAACGGGGAAATTTATTTTGATTTTCCGCAGAATTACCGCGGCAACTCTGCGACCGGCGTTCATTTATGGATTGAAAACGGAAAAATTGTTAAATCAGAAGCCGAAACAGGGCTGGATTTTCTGAACGCAATGCTTGATATGGATGAGGGTTCACGGTTTATCGGCGAAATTGCTGTCGGAACAAACGATGAAATTCAGGAAATAACCGGCAGTATTCTCTTTGATGAAAAAATCGGCGGTTCCATCCACATGGCAGTAGGTGCTTCTTATCCGGAAACCGGCGGCAAAAACGTTTCCGGTCTGCATTGGGATATGATTAAGAACATGAAGAACGGTGGGAAAATTTTTGCTGATGATGTTCTAATCTACGAAAACGGCAAATTTCTCATTTAATTTTGGGATTTGCAGCAAATTCTACAGATATTATTTAAATGTCCGTCATTCTGAACCCGATAGCCATTCAGGGGTGAAAAATCTCTTTTTTATTGAGATTCTTCTGGCTAAAGCCCTCAGAATGACGGGCTTTTAATATTTATGGAAGTTTCTGTATTTGACATTGTCAGAGTCAGGTGGTATGATGTACATCCAAGATTAGAGGATTTGTATCATGAAAATATCGTCAATTCCGGCAGTTCCGCCCGTCAGGCAAAAGTTAACCGCTCTGTATCACGACAAAGTTTTTTCTATGATGAAAGGCGACTACAAAGGTTACAAAAATGCTTCTGTAGAATACGCTAAACTTGCTGTTGATAATTTTGAAGAGGTTACGAAAATTCAAAAAGTTAAAGTCAGTGTTCCGTTTTTCTCGAAAATAAACTTTAATGCAATGAAAGTATGGTTTTTAGACCATTTCAGGAGAAAGACGCCTGAAGAAAAAGCTCTTTATCAGATGGGTAAAGACTACAAACTCCGTCAGGACATTTTTCAACAGCAGAATGATTTCCGGCGGTAAAATATTTTTTCTGTAAAATTGCTTAACATACCAGAAAAATATTAATAATATTTCCTGTTTTTTATATTATAATAAAACTGGAGGTATTGGAATTATGAGTGATGAAGCAGAAATCAAGCTGGAAGCAATCAACGAAGAAATGATAATAATTCATTCAATGCACAGTGTACTCCAGGATTCAATAAGGTTTCGAGAATTTCACGAAAACAAAAATGTCATGGGTGAATACAGTGTTGTCATGGAAATTATGGACAGGCACATGAGGAATATTATAGATTTATTCTGATAAGACAAAACAAAACCGCCTCTTTTTATCTTAAAGAAGCGGTTTTTGATTTTAGTATTCTGCGCGTCAGAAACCTCTATACAGAAGCTAAAGATTTAGCTCTTTCAAGCTGGAGCGTGCAGGTTGTAATATCGCAGACTGAAGAAGGTCCGAAATATTGAATAGCGCCCGGGAAGAGGTATCTGTCATTCATAGCCCAGTCTTCTCTGTTTTGTTCCAGTTGTTTGAACACCGGCCCGTTGAGTTCAACGAGGGCTTTTTGGATAACAGGTTTCATTTCACCGTGGCGTTTTTCCATATTCATCATCATAGTGAGCGGAACGCCGCCTGCAATCCATTCGGAAGCCGGAGCTGTGAGATTTCTTACAGATGACAGGTAGCCTGTCAAACCGAAATTAATGAGCGCAAAAGCGTTAAATCCGAGTGAATAGCAGTAATCAGCGTCAAAGTTAGACGGGAATGCGCATCTTCCTTCATAACCGAAGAAGTGAGACTGCGGTGAGAATTTACCGATATATTCACCTTGAGATTTAATTTCATCTAATCTTGTTTCAATCATTTCGATTAATAATTTTTCTGTTTCGATTTTAGAAACCTGAACATTGCCGTGCGGGTCGCGGTCTGCGAGCAATTGAGTTTTAATCAAAGCCGGCAGAGAGTTGTATACCTTAGCATTAGCAGGGTCGAGTCTGTTTTCAACGATATCGAATTTTTCTCTGATAGTTGTGGCGTTAACAAAAGCCGGATCAGTTTCCAGCGCAGCCATAATATCATTGAGGTTGGCAATCATAGATTTCATTTCAGGAATAAATTCAATCAAGCCTTCCGGAATAACAGCGATACCGAAGTTTTTGCCCATATCAGCACGTCTTACGATGATATCAGTCATATAGTTAACGATAGATTCGAGAGACATTTTCTTTTGTTCAACTTCTTCAGAAATCAAAGTGATATTCGGCTGAGTTTGGAGGGCAGCTTCAAGAGCTACGTGGGAAGCGCTTCTGCCCATAATTTTAACAAAGTGCCAGTATTTTTTAGCGGAATTAGCATCGCGTTCAATGTTACCGATTAATTCAGCATAAGTTTTTGTGGCGGTATCAAACCCGAAAGAGATTTCGATTTGTTCATTTTTTAAGTCGCCGTCGATAGTTTTCGGGCAGCCGATAACCTGAATACCGGTGTTATTTTTAACAAACCATTCGGCAAGCAATGCTGCGTTTGTGTTGGAATCGTCGCCGCCGATGATGACAACGGCAGAGATGTTCAATTTTTTGCAGACATCAAGTGATTTTTTGAACTGTTCTTCTGTTTCCAGTTTAGTTCTGCCTGAACCGATAATATCAAAACCGCCGGTGTTTCTGTATTCGTTCATAAATTCATCGGTAAATTCAATGTATTTGCCGTCGATAATACCTGACGGTCCGCCTAAGAAACCGTAGAGTTTGTTAGCGGAGTTAGCTTGTTTAAGAGCGTCATACAAACCTGCAATAACGTTGTGACCGCCGGGAGCCTGACCGCCGGAGAGGATAACGCCGACATTTCTGACGTTAGAGGTTGAAGTTTTAGCGGTATTTTTGAAAGTAACAACCGGTTTTCCGTAGGTATTTTTGAATAATTCATTGATTTGTGCCTGGTCGCGGACAGATTGAGTCGGGGCGCCTTCGTGCAATTCAAGTGAATTAATACCTTGTGCAAGGGTAGCCGGAAGTTTTGGCTGATACTTTAATCTTTCGATTTGTAATGGTGAAAGTTTTTTCATAATCTCTTCCTTTTTGTTTGGATGTACATATAACAATAATATTGTACAACAAATATTAATTAAGTGAATAGCAACTAAGTGACCAGGTGAATAGTGAGTAGTGAATAGAGGTTTACAGTAAATGACCAGGTGATCAGGTGAATAAGTGACCAAGTGGTTAAGTGAACGGTCTGGCAGTGTTTGTCTCTTTTCCCCTCTCCCGATTTGGAGAGGGTGGCACGTAGTGCCGGGTGAGGGGGCAAACGTTACGTTTGCATCACTATTCTTTCTACAGACTGAAATACCGCCTTTTGAAGATGTTCAAGAAACCTTAAAAGTCTTTGAAAATCCGGTTTTTATTACGCCCGTAAGAGCTTTTCAATATTCTCCCCTCTCCCGATTTGGAGAGGGTGGCACGTAGTGCCGGGTGAGGGGACAAACTTTCATGTTTGCTCCCCACCCTAGCCCTCCCCGACCCGGGGAGGGAATAAAGAGAGATATAGGGTGGGCAAAGCGGACGCGTGCCCACATATTTCTTTAGCGCTTACGTGCAGGTGTTTATGTCGGTTTGGCATACTTGCCCAACAATGCCACCATCAATCTGACTTGACAGTTTTTTGAAACGCGTGGTTAAATAGAACTAATATGGAAAAGATTAAAAATATTTTATTGATTGTCCTAATTTTACTATGCACGGCGCCAATGGCATTAGCAGAAAAATTGCCGGAGAATATCATTGAGTTTAAATATGGCGGACCTGATACGTATGTTCCGTACCGTCAGTATTTTTCTGAATATACGGAGAGATTATCCAAGGCGTTCCAGCCGAAAGGAAAGTTTCCCTGGCGAACTTTTATTTTTACAGATGTGCGTTATTTAATCCATAAAGATGGCAGCATATCAAATTTAGAGATAATAGACAGCAGCACAGAAAATTATGAATATTACATATCAAAATACAATCCTATAGGCCGCTACAGAGCAAAGAAAGCAAGCCCCAAAATGGATAAATATGTAACTGAAATAATAAAGAATAATCCACCAAAACCGTTTTTAGACGGAATGGATTATGATGTAATACAAATAGAAATTCAGAGTGGGTATTATAAAAAATCAAAGAAAATATATTACCACTATAATTGGGCTGGTGTTTATAATGCAGTTAAAAAGAAAAATTATCCTCCATTATTTACCATATATCTCATACACGACAGCAGAAAAATATTGAGGGATAAGAAATGAAGAAAGTTTTGTTGTTATTTATAGCATTGATACTATGCGCAGTGCCTATGGCATTAGCAGAAAAAATGCCGGTAGATACCAGTAAATTTATTTCCGGAGGTAGAGAAGCATACACTCCATACTTGCAGTATTTTTCTGAATATACAGAAAGATTATCCAGTGCGTTCCAGCCGAAAGGGAAATTCCCATGGCGAACTTTCATTTTTACAACCGTGCAGTATTTAATCCATAAAGACGGCAGCCTATCAAATTTCGAGATAATAGACAGCAGCACTGAAAATTATGAATATTACATATCAAAATACAATCCTATAGGCCGCTACAGAGCAAGAAAAGCAAGCCCCAAAATGGATAAATATGTAACTGAAATAATAAAGAATAATCCACCAAAACCGTTTTTAGAGGGTATGGATTGCGAAACTATCAGAGTAGAAGTCCAGACCGGATATTTTAAAAGGTCTGATGAAGTATCATATATGGTAAATACAGCAGGCTGCTATGTTCCGTCAAATAATACTTATGTCTTACCTAAATTTACCATATATCTCTGTCACGACAGCAGAAAAATTTTCAAATAAACGTCACACACATTGCACATTTCACAAAGAATTCCCGGAAAGGAATTTTTTAAATGAACACTTTAGAACAGAAAGGACACCACATTGACCACTCAAAAGCAAACATATACCTCCAGCTGAACAATGTCTCTGGGGAATATTTCTCAAATAAGCCAAACCCTGACCCGGATTTGCCCGATGGGTGGAGAAGATTAGATGGTAAACATATAAAAGGTACCAACTTCAAAGGCGTATTGTTCACCAACGGCGAGGAGTACGCGTTTGTGTTTTTAGGTACTGATGTAAAAAGCCCCAAAGATTGGGCGGCGAATGCTCAGATGTCTCTGGGCAGCTCTAACACACAGTGCAAGCAGGCGGTTGAATTTTGTGAGGATATGCTCTCCGCCTACAATATTGACCCGTCAAAGGTTACAGCTGTTGGCAATTCCGAAGGCGCCCGCGAGGTTATTGAAGTTTTGCAGCAAACCCCGATTAAAAACGGTGTAACTTTTAACGGCTATATGCGTGTTGATAAAGCCGACTACCCGCCTGAAAATTTTAAAAATCTGGTGAACTACCGTACGGAAAAAGATATTATCTCCAAGTGCGGCAAAACAATCGGCAAGGATTTTATCGTGCCGGTTAAAGATGAGGTTAATCTCAAGCCTGTTTACGAAATAATCCAGTCCCACAGGATTGATAATATTGATAAAATAACAAATAAAAATGCTATTCCGGCAAAAGAATACGCTAGTGTTACCGGCAAAAAATTTAAAAATAAATACGGCGAGGGAATCCTTACACCGGAAGAAATCGGCGGCATTCCGAAAGAACTTTATCCGATAGTAGACGCGGATGTCAATGAAAGGCTGCAGAAAGGAGCTGTGGCAAATGAAGCTTATAATCAGATATTTATGCCGTTGGACGAGGTGCCTGACAGTATTTTTAATAATTCGGAAGAGTATATTTTTGAATGGGTATCGGAACCTGATTCCTGTGAGAAATGCCGGCAGCTGGACGGCAGGCGTTACAAGAGGTTTGAAGATATTCCGGAAATTCCGCATCCGAATTGCAAATGCAGACTAAAACTTATTGCAAAATAAAAAGACACGTGGTGGGCACGCATACGCTTTGCCCACCCTATAACGCTCATGTTTCCCCCCCCCACCTAGCCTCCCCCACACAAAGTGGGGGGAGGAACTAGTTAATGTAACCCTCTATTCACTACTCACTATTCACTAGTCACCAGTTATTGTAGGTCAGGCAGTGCCTGACATTAAACTTTGTATTTTGTTGCTCCCCACCCTAGCCCTCCCCGACCCGGGGAGGGAATAAAGTCATTAAGCTTTTACGGACGCGACAAAAGCCGACTGTAAAAAGAATTACTAAAATTTTTTGAACATCTTCAAAAGGCGGTACTTCAGTTTGCGGAAATAGTACTGATGCAGACATCTTGTTTGCTGTCATCCTGAAAGCATAGAAAATCCGTTTAGAAAGGACGATAGGACATTAAGACGTTAGGACGCTAAGTTCATTTAACCCTCTCCTGATTTGGAGAGGAGTGTTTATTGTTCCTCCCCCCACATTGTGTGGGGGAGGTTAGGTGGGGGGCAAATGTTGGTGACTAGTGAATAGTGAGTAGTGAATAGACAATTACATTAAGTGACTAAGTGATTGAGTGATTTACATAATTATATTACCCTCTCCTATGGGGATTGGTTGAATTTACAACGCCAGACCTAATATTGAACCCCCACAAAGAATTTCAGACGCTCATACTTCGCGTCGAAATTCTATTCTCCCCCTTGGAGAGAAGTATAGTTGTCAGGCATTGCTCCATTCACGTCTTTCGCCGGCGTTCACCCGACAAAAAAACAGTTTCCGGCATGCAGCAAATTACTGCTAAATAAATAATTTACATTTCTTAATAGAAAAATAAATCATGGAAAACCATGCCAAAAGCATGATTTCATGACACGAGGAGGCTCAAACCATGTAATGACGCATGTTAGCGCATGATTGACTTCTCAAAACCCGCAAAATGGCGTCAATCCCGCGTTTTGTTACAAATGTTCATAATAACATGTTTTCCCCTTGCAATACATGGGTTATTTTCTATAATGTAATTAAGAGGTGCATGACGCTCTCAGGGGTGGAGGTTCAGGCGGCTGAAAACGCCTTGAATTTTCATGGGATATGTAGATAATTATTGGAGATAATATATAAGGTGTTTAGAAGTAGAGATATGGGCAGAGCTGTAGCTGTTAGAAGATGGACGCCGACGGCTCTGGAATGTTATAAACGCGGATGTAATTGTGAGGGATGTTTTTACAGAGACTTTTTTAGCGGCTCATCCCAAAAATGCCAGATGAAAGCTTCTGTTTTGGAATTGGTAAGAGTTATCGGCACGCCTAACGTTGAATTACAGCAATTTATTTTGGAAGATTAGGTACAAAGCCCTTTAAAAATTCTGAAATATGTGTTATACTGTATAAGCGCAGTATAATAGGAGGTCTAAATGTACATTCACGTAAACGGAAGAAACATTGAAATTACTGAAGCAATCAAAGCCTACGTAAAAGAAAAAATCGGCAAAGTTGCCGCACACTATGACCAAATTCAGGGAATAGACGTGGTTTTGACTGTAATTAAAAATCCGTCAGCATCCGGCAAGCACATTGCGGAAGTTTCCTGCAAAACAAATTCCGGTGTCATTCACTGTGAAGAAGCCGGGGATGCTATGTATGCAAGTATTGATTTATTAGCAGACAAGCTTGCAAGACAAATTAAAAAAATGAAAGATAAGAATTTATCTTCTGACAAAGCCTCAATCAGAACGGATGCTGTTGCATCAGCTGATAGCGATGATGAGACTGAAGAAATCGCAGCTGTAGAAGAATAATTGAAAAAATACTATGATTAACGGTAAAAAAGTCGTCGTAATTATGCCCGCTTATAATGCGGAAAAAACCTTAAAACAAACATACGATGAAATATATCAGGATTTTGTGGATGAGGTAATCCTTGTTGATGACAATTCGCAGGATAATACCAAACTCGTATCAAAATCATTAAACATCAAAACAATCGTACATAAACAAAATAAAGGCTACGGCGGCAACCAGAAATCTTGTTATAAAGCAGCATTGAAATCCGGAGCAGACATCGTTGTGATGCTGCATCCGGATTATCAATATACGCCGAAATTAATCCCTGCGATAGTGTCAATGATGGCATTTGAGCAGTATGACGCTGTGTTTGCGTCCCGTATGCTGGGAAATTCCGCTCTTAAAGGCGGCATGCCTTTGTATAAATTTATTGCTAATAAATTTCTTACGGCATTTGAAAATTTTATGACCGGCGAAAAATTGTCGGAATACCACACCGGCTTTCGCGGTTTTACACGGAAAGTTTTGGAAACTCTTCCGTTGGAGGAGTGCGATGATGATTTCATTTTTGATAACCAGATGATAGCGCTTTTGTTTTATAACAAATTTTCAATAGGCGAGCTGTCCTGTCCGACAAAGTATTTCAAGGAAGCGTCCTCTATAAACTTTTTGCGTTCTTGTAAATACGGTTTTGGCGTGCTGGGTGTGAGTATTGAGTATTTTCTTACCAAATTCGGAATAAAATCAAAGATTTTCCGTCCTGATGCACGCAAGCTGGATTTAGACTCAGAGTTGGAATATTACTTCCAGTAAAAACAATTTGCGGGGGATAAGTGGATTACAAAAAATATAATATAAGAATTTTATCTGTATTGGCAGGCGTATTGATATTTTCTGCGGTTTTAAACTATTTTGTGAATCCTTTTAATGTATTTCCGCAGAACCAGAGTGTTCTGAACCGTGTCCGTCCTGCGCTGAAACGTCAGGAAAGATTAACCAAACAGGTTGCCTTGCGCAGTATAAAAGATTGTGACACAATTTTTATCGGCACATCAAGGGTTGATTTTTCACTTCCGGAAGATTATTACCAGAAGATTACCGGCAAAAAGGCAGCGAATTTAGCTTTTGAAAAGTCGAATTTTTCCGAGCAGAAATATATGATTTACAAAGCCTTGAAGCACCAGCCCGGTATAAAAACTGTTCTACTGGAGGTAGATTTTGATTTTTCATACTGCCTGAAAGAAAGTGACACCTCAAGCCTTGAAAATTATGACAGAGACGGGCTCCACAATTATACATCGGTTTTGTTGTCCGGTGACGCGCTTTCAGCTTCTTTTAAAACATTGATGAAAAGCTTCGGGCATAACAAAAAGGAATACAAAGGCTATCTCCAAAACGGCGTGATGGCTGTTTATCATAACAAAAATATAGATTATAAGTTTGATGAGACGATAAATCAATACAAAAATACCGGCAAAGGTTATGCGTCCGCGCCGGATTTGTCGTTGCTGAAATTATTGATAAAAGATTTGAATAAACAAGGCGTAAATGTCGTACTCTGTCTCCAGCCGATGCACACAACGGTTTATGAGGTTGTAAACCAGAACGGCGCGTGGGATAAGGTAGAAATTTTCAAAAAAGAATTAGCCAAAATCCAGCCATTTTACGATTTTTATTATCCGTCAGAATATTCAAACGAAGAGATTACTCCGGATATGCAATATTTCTTTGAGGCGTCACACTGCACATATCTTTTAGGCGAGAAAATTCTGGACAAAATATTTTTGGACAAAGGCGGCTATGGCTATCTTGTGCGGGAAGACAATGTTGATGTATTAAACAAACAGCACCGCAGAGAACTGGAAAAATGGGAAAAAGAAAATCCGCAGCTGGTAGAAAGAGTTCGTCGGATAAGAGAGAACGGGCTTAAAAGAGGATAAGGCATGCTATTTAATTCAGTAGAATTTTTATTTATATTTTTACCGGTAACATTTTTTGTATATTTTGCATTGAATAAGCTAAAACTTGTGACAATGGCGACCGGTTGGCTTGTAATAGCTTCTCTGGCATTTTATTCATACTGGAAAATTGATTATCTGCCGTTGATTTTACTTTCCATGATATTTAACTACACTCTGGGGACAACGCTTTCCAACGAAAAATTAAAAATAAACCGTAAACTGGTCATGCTTGGCGGGATTGCGTTGAACGTAGCTTTGCTCGGGTATTACAAGTATTTTGATTTTCTGATACAGAATATTAATGCACTGTTCCATTCGGATTTTAATTATATGAATATAATGCTGCCACTTGGGATAAGTTTTTTCACATTCCAGCAGATAGCCTACGTTGTGGACAGTTACAAAGGGCTGACAAAAGAATATGATTTTCTGACATATTCGCTTTTTGTGACGTTTTTCCCACAGCTTATCGCGGGGCCGATTGTGCACCACAAAGAAATGATGCCGCAGTTTGCAAACCTTCGCAACCGTTTTATTAACCATAAAAATATAACGATAGGTTTGTTCTTTCTTGCGGTCGGCTTGTTTAAGAAAGTATTGATAGCAGATTATTTTTCCCCGTTTGTACAGGCAACATTTGATATAGAAACGCATCTGACATTTATCCAGAGCTGGCTTGCGGCATTAAGCTATACATTCCAGCTGTACTTTGATTTTTCTGGCTACTGCGATATGGCGGTCGGGCTGGGGTATTTGTTTAATATAGTCCTTCCGCAAAACTTTAATTCGCCGTACAAAGCTGACAGCATACAAGATTTCTGGCGCAGATGGCACATAACCCTTTCAAGATTTTTGAGAGATTATATCTATATCCCGCTTGGCGGGAACAGACACGGCGACCTGAAAACCTATAGAAACGTGTTCCTGACATTCTTAATCGGCGGTATCTGGCATGGCGCAAACTGGACTTTTATAATCTGGGGTGCAATCCACGGGCTGGCAGGTTGCGCCAACCGCCTGCATACAAAATTTATGCCGTCATTACCAAAATGGATTTCGATTGGCATGACATTTATATTTGTAAATTTTGCCTGGGTATTTTTCAGAGCAAAAGACCTGTCGCGTGCTTTGGATATTATAAAATCCATGTTCGGCATGAACGGTTTTGCCCCTGTGATTATAGATAAGCTGCGTTTTTCGTTTTTCGGCGGGGAGCTCAAATTGAGCATGCTCTTGCTTCTTGGTGCCGTAATTCTTCTGTGCCTTCCGAATTCCAACGAACTTTCAAAACGCGTAAAGCCCAATCTTGTTTGCGGAATAATAACCTTCACGCTCCTGCTGCTGTCTGTATTGCAGCTGAATAAAATCAGTGAATTTCTGTACTTCCAGTTTTGATAAAATTTGATATAGCAAATTCTACAGATTCCATGACGGGGGTATCAAAGACGTTAAGACGTTAGGACGATAAGACGTTAAGTCTTTTTCATTAGTTCCTCCCCCCACATTGTGCGGGGGAGGTTAGGTGGGGGGAAATGTTGGTGAATAGTGATTAGTATTTACATTATTGTAATCCCCTCTCCTAAATTAGGAGAGAGCGGCTGGGGTGAGGTCATAATAGTGACAAGGTGACTAAGTGATTGAGTGGCAAGACAGACAGTGCCGGACTTAGTTTCTTCTCCCTCTCCCGATTTGGAGAGGGTGGCACGCAGTGCCGGGTGAGGGGGCGAACAAACATGAGCATTATAGGGTGGGCAAAGCGCACGCGTGTCCACAAATTTCATTAGTTCTGACGCGCATTTTTTGTAATGTAACTGATAACTTTCACAAATTTCTTTAGCGCTAACGCGCAGTTTATGCAATATAATTGATAATTTTCCCAATTTTCATTAGCGCTTACGCGCAGCTGTTACTGTAGGTCAGGCAATGCCTGACAGCTGATAACGTCCGCAAATTTCTTTAGCGCTTACGCGCAGCTATTACTGTAGGTCAGGCATTGCCTGACAGCATTACTCTAAAGAATACAGAAAAGTTATTTTCGGAACACGCTTCCGCTCTGCTCTCGCTATCGTCCTCAAATAACTTTTCTGTATTCTTTTTTGCAGACAGTGACTACTCATCTGCTAAATCAAAAGAGGGAAATATTGAAATGTCACCCTGAACTTGTTTAAACCTCCTTCCCCAGCTTGGGGAAGCGAATTTGCACTCTGCCGAACAAAACCTGACTAAATGTCTGGTTTTGTGAGAGGGGACGACACGCAGTTAGTCCGGTTAGCGAGGAAATTGAGCGAAGTTGAACCGCAGGTTCAAAAGCGAAACTTTCCGAGCGTGAAGCAAATTCAAGACAGGCTGGGATGGGGAGCAACAGGTTCAGCCATCGTAAAGTCCTGCGTTGGCTTTCCGCACGGCAAGATCCTGAACAGCTTGAAAATCTCGTTTTTCAAAAAACGGATTTTCTACGCTTTCAGGATGACAGCAAACATTATGTTTGCATCAGTACTATTTCCGAAAACTGAAGTACCGCCTTTTGAAGATGTTCAAAAAATTTTAGTAATTCTTTTTACAGTCGGCTTTTGTAACGCCCGTAAGAGCTTAATGACTTTATTCCCTCCCCAGGTCGGGGAGGGCTAGGGTGGGGAGCAATCATCATGTTTGTCCCCTCACCCGAATCCGTAGCTCACTTACGTTTCGCACGGCTTCTCCCTCTCCAAATCAGGAGAGGGAAAAGAGACAAACACTGCCAGACCGTTCACTTAACACTTGGTCACTTATTCACCTGGTCACTTAATTGCTATTCACTATTCACTATTCACTCAAAATTCTTTAGTGCTTACGCGCAGGTGTTTGTAATGTAATTGATAACTTTCACAAAATTCTTTAGCGCTAACGCGCAGCTGTTTGTAATGTAATTGATAACTTTCATAAATTTCTTTAGCGCTAACGCGCAGCTGTTTATGTAGGTCAGGCATTGCCTGACAACAATACTCCCTGAATTGTTAAAACATGTTAAAAAAATGAAAGAAAATACTTGAAATTTAAAATATTCGGAATTATAATTTTCCATGCGGAAACGCAAAGAAATCTTAGGGATCTTGAAGAAAAAAGTTTTCTAAAAAAAAATTTAAAAAACCACTTGACAAGAAAAATTTATGTACTAAGATGATAATTACGGTGAAAACCGAATTGCACTATGCTGGAGCCCCAAAAGAGACTTCCTGACTTTATGACAATAAAATAAGGTTTTATCTCTGGCGGCAGATAGCGGTTGCACATTGAAAACAGAATAGCTGAAAACGAGAAACTTGTTGATTCCGAGAAGAAAAGACAGGACAACGAAAAAG
>CALUQN010000016.1 GCA_944322945.1 Candidatus Gastranaerophilales bacterium
GTCGTGTTCAACGAAGACTACGACACCACTACAGAACTCGAAAACAAAACATGGCAGGCTACAACTTGGTCGTCAACCGCTGACATTATTGAAGTGACTGATGAACTTGCAATCACAAAAGCGGAAGTCAAATACGAACAGGCTCTGAGAGATATTCAGGCTAAAGACAAAGAATACGACAACGATATCAAGAAATTAGACACAGAACACAACGCATTGCAGACGGAATACGATTCAATCAAGAGCGTGCTTGATAAGAACATGGAACGCTCATTCAAAGCCTTCTCTTAAAATTTAACAAAGATATAGAAAATTATTTTCGGAACACGCATCTCACTGACGTTCGCGTGTTCCGAAAAAAATTTTTTCTTCTCTGTTTTTTATTACTGTTTGCTATAGCGACTTGATTTCTTTTTTAACTTTCGGTTTATCGGTTATGTAAGTCGGATTTACTAATACGACAGTAAACTAGTTATAGATTTTTCTGTTAAGGTCGGCTTTTCTTATTCTGACGTTCACCGGCGTAATTTCAACTAGTTCGTCATCTCCGATGTATTCAAGGCACTCTTCCAGCGCGAGAATTCTTGGTGCCTGAAGAGTAACCATAACATCAGCTGTCGCACTTCTCATATTAGTCAATTTTTTCGTCTTGCAGATATTGACGACAATATCTTGCGGTTTGTTGCATTCGCCGATAATCATACCGCGGTAAACCTTTGTTTTAGGTGTAACAAAGAACACTCCGCGGTCTTCAAATTGAGCAAGCGCGTAAGGAATAGCTTCCCCTTCTTCAATCGCAATAATTGAACCGTTGCGCTGTCTGGGGATATCTCCCGCGTAAGGTCTGTATTCCAGATAGGTGTGATACATAATTCCTTCGCCGCGGGTCATTCTGATGAACTCACTTCTGAAGCCGATTAATCCTCTTGCCGGAATATGAAAAGCCATGGTTGTTCTGCCTTTGGAATTATTCATTTCCTGCATTTCTGCTTTTCTGCCGGCTAATCTTTCAATGCAGCTGCCTGCATATTCTTCCGGAACATCTACAATCAGGTTTTCAAAAGGTTCACATCTCACACCGTCAATTTCTTTATAAATAACTTCCGGTTTAGATACCTGAAATTCATACCCCTCGCGGCGCATTGTCTCAATCAAAATACCGAGATGGAGTTCGCCTCTGCCCGATACTCTGAAAACATCTGTACTGTCAGTGTCTTCAACGCGTAAGCTGACATTTTTTTCAAGTTCATTGTAAAGTCTTTTTCTCAACTGGCGTGATGTAACATATTTGCCCTCAGTACCTGCAAACGGGCTGTCGTTTACAGAAAAATTCATCTGCAATGTCGGCTCATCAACGTGGATAAGAGGCAATGGATTTGGATTATTTAATGCACAGATTGTTTCGCCTATTTGGATATCTGCAAACCCCGCAACACCTACAATATCACCTGCGGCAGCTTCTTCAATTTCAACTCTGCCAAGGTCTTTGAACCCGAAAAGTTTTGTAATTTTTCCGCGCTCCTGAGAGCCGTCAGCGTGCACAAGGCAGACTTGTTCCTGGGAATGAATTACTCCGTTTGCAATTCTGCCGATTACAATTCTGCCGACATAATCGTTGTAGTCAAGAGTTGTTGCCTGAAACTGCAGAGGTTTTGAAGCGTCACCTGTAGGCGGCTGAATATTCTCCATAATACAATCAAGCAAAGGCACCATATCAACTCTTTCATCATTAAGTTCTTTTATTGCAAACCCGTTCAGGCTGCTTGCGAATATGAACGGAAAGTCAATCAAATCTTCTCTGTCCGTAAGTTCCGTAAAGAGGTCAAAAACTTTGTCCAGCGCCCTTAACGGTTCTGCCGCTGGCTTATCGATTTTATTTATCACAACAATAATTTTTAATCCTAATTGAAGCGCCTTTGACAAAACAAATCTTGTCTGCGGCATCGGACCTTCTGCAGCGTCAACAATCAATAATGCGCCGTCAACCATCCCCAGAACCCGTTCAACTTCTCCGCCGAAATCTGCGTGACCGGGGGTATCTACTACATTAATTTTGCAGCCTTTGTAATTTATTGAAATATTTTTTGAAAGAATAGTAATTCCGCGTTCTTTTTCCAAATCATTACTATCCAGCACACGTTCCTGAACCTGTTGGTTTGCACGGAATGCACCCGCTTGTTTCAACAAACAGTCAACAAGCGTTGTCTTCCCGTGGTCAACGTGAGCTATTATTGCAATATTGCGTATATTTTCATTTTTATCAGCCATGGTTATATTCCCTATTTATTTAAAGTCACTAGTGTAAATATTACACTTTTGATAGTACATTATAAAAAAATTTTTTCAAGTTAAGATTTTATAAAATCATTGAATTATACGGGCAATTTTTAGTGCGGAAAAACGTTTAATTATTTATAAGGATATTGAATGAATATAGGGGAAAATTCATGCCTGACAGAATCAGCGTAAACGCGTCTTGCAGCAATTATTGGTACAACAACGGAGTAAACACGACTGTAATCGGTTTGGAAAGTAAATTTCCGACAGGTCGCTTCAGTGCCGGAATATTTAACGGAATTTCACTGGACACAAAAAGCGGCGGAGCGATGGTTATTGATTTAAAAGCCGCACACAGTTACGACAAAAACGGGATAGTCGGGCAAAATCTAAGAATAAGAAATAATTTTGCAGAAGGTGCTATTACGACACAGTTCAGGTATTCGCCATGCACAGTGAATATTCCGGTTGCAGAAAAAACTTCTGTATATTTAAACCCGCACGGGGTTGCAAAGTACAATTACACAGACAAAAAATGGGATACCGGAGCCGGTGCATTTTTAGGTGTGACACAGAACTTTAAAAACGGACTTTCTGTTTCATTGGAAGGTCAGAGATATAATATCCAGGACTTTAAAGAAAATGACGGCAACTGGGGTGTTAACTTTATAATTTCTAAGAAATTTTAGAGGATTTATCCTCCTGCTGATAAGCCCAGGCTGAATGGTTGTGAATACTTTCAAGGGCTTCACATTCAACCTCAAACCAATTCACAACAGGGTGCTTTCTGAGTTTAACCACAACATCCCGCAAAACATCTTCAACAAATTTTGGATTTTCGTATGCTTTTTCTGTGACAAATTTTTCATCTTCTCTTTTTAAAAGCGGATAAACAGGACAGGACGAGCAGCTTTCTATGAGTTCTATTAAGTCTTCAATCCAGATGTGTTCGGTCTCTGCATAAGAAACTTTAACCGTAATCAAAGCCCGCTGGTTATGAGCACCGTGGTCAGAAATTTCTTTAGAACAAGGGCAAAGTGTTGTAACAGGAACCTGCACCCCCAGAATAAAACGGTAATTTCCGTTTTGGATTTTGCCCTCAAAAGTTGAGTCAAAGCCCATTGGAGAAGATAATCCGGTTACAGGTGATTTTTTATCAATAAAATATTTAAACTTAAACTGCAATTCGCCGCTTTCTGCGTCAAGATTTTGTATAATTTTTTCCAGACATCCTTTAATGTCAACGCCGAGAAGATTTTTGTTTTTCCATTCGGAAAGGACTTCCACAAATCGTGACATATGCGTGCCTTTGTAGTGTCTCGGCAGAGAAACATTAACTTTTGCCTTTGCTGAGACAACCTGATTTGAATTATTTTTCCGCTGGATAATAAGCGGCAGGTCAAGATGTTTTATCCCCACTTTTTGAATATCAACATTCCTGTCATCGTTAAGTTTTTGAATATCTTTCATACTGCCTGCCTCTCCTATATTTTAAATAATAACACAAACAACACGTTAAATGCTGCGTATTTTCAATCTGACAAAATAAATAGACAATAAATAATTAAGATTAGATTAACAAAACTACAGGTTATAAAATTTTTGAGTTAAAATGAAAGTACGGTAAGTTAATATAAGGAAAAAAGAAAATGTGGGATTACTCTGAAACAGTAATGGATCACTACAGAAACCCCAGAAATGTCGGCAAAATAGATGACGCTGACGCCATCGGCATAGCCGGCTCACTTTCTTGCGGTGATCAGTTAAAAATATATTTAAAAATCAAAGACGGAATTGTGACAGATGCCAAATTTCAAACTTTCGGATGCGGTTCCGCTGTTGCAAGTTCCAGCATGCTGACAGAAATGATTATCGGAAAAACTATTGACGAAGTAAAAAAGATTACCAATAAAGATATTGCAGACAAACTCGGCGGACTTCCGCCCGAAAAAATGCACTGCTCTGTAATGGGCTACGAAGCTCTTGAAGATGCTCTCAAAAATTACGGCCACGATGACATGGTTGATTTGGACGATTTGAGAGAAGAACCCGTCAGAGAAAAAATTGTATGCACATGTTTTAATGTGACAGAAAACTTAATCTGGGATGCAATTAAACAAAACGGACTGAAAACAGTAGAAGAAGTTACAAATTATACAAAAGCCGGCGGTGCCTGCGGCAAGTGCAAAGCACTTATACAGGATATAATAGACACCTACTATCACAAAGAAGAAAAGCCGGTACAATTAACAGCCGCCCAAAGGATTATAAGAATTAACAATATAATCGAAAAAACAATCTCGCCGGAACTTCAAAAAGACGGCGGCGATATTACCCTTGTTGACATAGAAGGCGACAAAGTTATGGTGAAACTCCGAGGCAAATGCTCCGGCTGCAAAAATTCAGTCCACACACTGAAATCTTTTGTAGAAACAACTCTGAAAGATACCGTTGACAAAAATATTGAAGTCGTAGAGGTGGAATAAAATGGATAAAAAATTAATATATCTTGACAACAACGCCACAACAAAAGTTGACGACAAAGTTTTGGAAGCTATGCTTCCATACTTTCAGGAAGAATACGGTAACCCCTCCAGCATTTATGAGTTTGCCAAAAAAGCAAACCACGCAGTGAAAGAAGCCCGCGGTCAGATTAAAGATTTTCTGAATGCCGCTAACGAAAAAGAAATCATCTTCACCTCCTGCGGCTCTGAAAGCGCAAATACTGCAATAAAAGGTGTACTTGAAGTTAACAAAAACAAACGTCACATAATCACAACAAAAGTTGAACACCCCTGTGTACTTAATCTTTACAACACGCTAGAAAAACAAGGATACAACGTTGACTACATAGACGTAAACTCTAAAGGTGAACTCAATCTTGAACAGCTGGAAGCTGCTATTGATTATGACACCGCACTAGTATCTGTCATGTTCGCAAACAATGAAACAGGTGTAATTTATCCGATAGAAAAGATTTCACAGATAATTAAGTCAAAAAATAAAGAAACAAAATTCTTTGTAGATGCAGTACAGGCGGCAGGTAAAATTCCTATTGACGTACAGGCTCTCGGCGTTGATATGCTCGGGATTTCAGGACACAAATTCCACGCTCCCAAAGGCGTCGGCGCTCTGTATGTAAATTCCAAAACAATGATAACCCCGCTGATTGTCGGCGGGCATCAGGAACGCGGAAAACGCGCAGGCACAGAAAACGTTCCGTACATTGTGGCTCTCGGTCAGGCTGCTATAGAAGCACAGGACAATCTTAAATATGAAATGACAGAAGTGAAACGTTTGAGAGATAAACTTGAAGCAGGAATATTAAAAAACATTTTCAACGCCCGCCTAAATACAGGTATTTCAAACAGAGTACCTAATACAACAAATATCGGCTTTGAATATATTGAAGGTGAATTGATTCTTCTTCACTTGAGCGACCTGGGTATCTGCGCAAGTTCCGGCAGCGCGTGCACATCAGGTTCACTGGAACCGAGCCACGTTCTAAGAGCAATGAATGTTCCGTTTACGTCAATCCACGGCAGCATCAGATTTTCTCTGAGTAAATTCACAAAAGAAGAAGAAATTGACTACGTTTGCGAGGTTCTGCCGGGAATTATTGCAAAACTGCGAAATCTATCCCCGTTCCAAAACGAACTTGAGGCGCTGCAAAATCTAAAAGCGGTTGTTCGCAGTTAATATTTCGGACTATAAAAAATAAATTCTAAGCATAAAGACTTACTGAATTACGATTAAATTCCCCAAAAATTAAATAACAATTCCGAGGAATGGAATTTATTGATACACAAATTTATTCTGTATCTAAGGAGTTGTTATGAATAAAATAATTATAATATCAGCATTAATATTTTGTTTAAATATATCTTGTGCGGAAGCCAAAAATACTACACTCGATAAAATTGAGGACACCCTGTACGGTTTTCAATATGAATCACAAAACGATACAGAACGTCTCAATCGAATAGAAGAAACCGTATACGGACAGGTCAAAGGCGGCGGTACTACCCAGCGTATTGCTGCATTGGAAAAGGATTTATCAGCAAATTTGCTCGGGCAGGAAATTACACCCGTAGAAGACACATTTGCAGAAAGTGAAGAAGTTCAGGAAGAAATCGCTGAATCCGGACCGAATATAAATTACCCTGCGGTTAACGAACTGGAGCAGCACGTATTCAAACAAGAATTTCGTGATAAAAAACTCAAAGACAGATTAGCAGCACTTGAGCAAAAAACTTTCGGCAAGACCTACAACGACGACTTGAGCACACGTGTCGACAGACTGAAAGCTGAAATCAAACCGCAATCATTAATGGATAATGCCATTGCACAGTCCTCAAACGATTATTTCGATGAAGAGCCGATGAGACTTGATGAAGATTATAAGTTGTCAGAATATGACCCGCCATCTAAATTCAGTTATGAAGAATACAACGCAAAAAATCACACTTTCCCGTTTGCAAACAGAGGGCGCAAAATGAACCTTTCAGCTATGGAAAATGCCGTTCTTAACCGTTCTTTTCCAAACGATAGTACGGATACAAGACTTTCACGGCTTGAATCACGAATGTTCGGTACAATATTCGGCGATGATGAGCAGGAAGCACGTATGCAAAGACTTGCAAGCGCCTATAAAGCACAGAAAACTGCCACACGATATGATTCCAACAAATTCTCGCAAAATATGGCAACCGCCATGCAAATCGGCACAATTCTGCTTATGGTGCTGGCATGTATACTCTAATTAGGAAGATTTGATATTACCAGAACAACGCTGAACCGAATAATAAAATTCCGATTATAACCGCAATCATCGTTGCAAACATAACAGCACCGGCAGAAATATCCTTTGCCATCCCGACAAGTTTTGAATACCGGTTGTGAAACACAGCGTCGAGTGAAAATTCTATTGCTGAATTAAACATTTCTGCAACAACAACGAGCGCTATTGCAAACAAAAGCATACACAATCTTAAAATACTAAAGCCGCAGACAACCCCCAGCATCATTACAAAAGCACCGGCAAACAAGTGTATTCTTATATTCTGTTCACTTTTAATCGCAAGCCGCATACCTTTTCTGGCATTTTTGAACGTTTTTGAAAATCCTTGTGCTTTAAATTTTGTCATCCTTTTTTATTCCAATACTTTCCAGCGCTTTATTCTGCATATTTATAACAAAATTATAATCTTCTTCGCTCTGGTGGTCAAATCCAAGCAAGTGCAGAATACCATGACTTATCAAAAAAGACAATTCATAATCAGGCGTGACATTCTTTTTGACAGCTTCTTCCTGAACCTTATCAAGTGCAATCATAACTTCGCCGAGATTAACCTCACCGTCAAAAATAAACCGCTCCTCCGGCGGCGTATCCGCAAAAATCGCAAATGTAATTATATCCGCCGCATAATCCTTGTTTCTGTATTCACGATTAATCTCATGTGTTTTTACACTGTCACAATACAGAAAATCAAACGAAATAGTCTTGTAATCCACATCTGCAAGGCAAGACAGCTGGTGAATTTCACTCAAATAGAACCGTAAAATTTTTTTTGCACGGTCGAGGTATTTTTTTTCATTAATATCCCAATCAGGATAAATATTCTCACTGAAGATATTAATTTTTGTTGTTTTCGTCATTGTTGCCATTACCCTGCTCGAGTTGTTTAATTTTGTTATCAAGTTCATCATCAAGAATTTTAGCAGGCATATTTATTTTATTTTTTGCAAATTCTTCTGCAATATTTTCCTGATATTTAATACGGTTATGCTGCATACCGCGCAAAATTCTGCTGAATGTCGCCGCAATAACTTTCAAATCATGAAGAGTCAGCGGGCTGTCTGATAATTGTGAATCGTTCAACCGTTCTACAATGATTTTATCAATCATAGCTTCAATTTCTTCTGACGTCGGATTTTTAAGAGAACGAACCGCAGATTCAACAGCATCAGCCAGCATACAGATTGCTGTTTCCTTTGTATTCGGTTTTGGACCTGCATAGCGGAACTGTTCTTCTTTAACGTTTTCAGCGCCTTCTTCCTGAACCGCCTGATTGTAGAAATACGAAGCAAGACCTTCCCCGTGGTGCTGGAGGATAAAGTTTTGAATAACCGGCGGAATACCGTATTCTTTAGCTAGTTCAACACCGTCTTTCGGGTGTGAGGTAATAACCATTTTACTTAATCTCGGATTAAGTTTTTTATGCGGGTTTTCAATACAATAGTAGGATTGGTTTTCCACGAAAAACAACGGACGCTTCAACTTACCGACATCGTGGTAAAAAGCTCCGACACTTGCAAGAATCGGATTTGCACCGACAGCGGTTGCCGCAGCTTCACAGAGATTTGCAACAAGAAGGCTGTGGTGATAAGTTCCGGGCGCTTCCATCTGCAGCCTTTTCAAAAGCGGCTGGTTGTGGTCAGCGAGTTCCTTCAATCCGTATGAAGTTATAATTCCAAATAAACTTTCAAACAAAGGCAGAGTCCCGAGTACAATTATAGAACTAATAATACCGTTGAGCGCAACAAACATACAGTTTTTCAAAATCAGCATGTTGCTCACATCTATCAAACATTTTTCAAGCAAATACACGGCAAGCACCAGAACTAAACCTGCAATTGATATATCAAAACCGGTTTTGATTAAATCAAATCTCGTTGAATACTGCACCTTAGAAATTTTATGAATTGTAACCATAGAAACAACATTCAACAGAACAAATGTGACGAAAAATTGCACGTCGTACTGGAATCCTAAAGTCAATGCCGACAATAAAAGCACTGACGAAATAAATGCAATTCTCGGGTTTGTAAATATTGCAAGCAAGCATACGAAAGCAGGGAACGGCAAGACATAAGGATAAACCCCCAGCGGCAAAAGATACGCAATCAATGCCATAACAATTGACAAAACACCGAGTATTTTCAAATATCTTGCTTCCAGATAAGATTTTTCAAAGAATTTCATATAGCACAAGAATAACAACGTCGTGATAAAGACAATCACATACATTGCAAAAAATCCTTGCAGACTGAGTTCATAAACACTGTAACCTGCTTGTCTTAAAGCGTCACGTTTCAAACGCGTAACAGGTTCACCTTCAAAAACAATTTTATCACCTTTTTGGAAAGTTATTTCATAAGGTTTAACCTGATCTTGGGCTGTTTTACGTGCCAAATCCGTCGCAAAATCATCAACGACAAGATTCGGTACAATAACCTGTTCAAGCAAAGCTGTTATCACGGAGACCTGCCGTTTGGAAACGTTTTTAATCATATTATCAGAAATAATACGCTCGATATTTTCGCGTTCATAGTCTTTTTCCGTGATACCGACGCGCAGGATATTCCCTAAAGTAGCGTTTGATTTATCAAAGACTTCACGCAAAGTCGGCTCGTCACTTTTTAACAAAAAACTAATTACAAAATCTTTTTTATAGGCGTCCGAAATATCAAACAGTATTCCGATTTCATCGACTTTGACATCCTCTTCAACATTTTTCTTTCTTATTTGCAAAATTGAAGTTTGAAGCATCTGAAGGTTTGTCTTGATAAAATCATCCTCAGCAGGCGTCAAGACAGGTTCAACATTTTGTGCGACTTCTTTTCTATGCTGTTCGGTACGTTTTACATCAACAACCGTAAGCGTTTTTGGCGCGATTATATCGCGCTTGCTAATACCGTTTTCAATAACGTTTTTGAAAAGAAAATTAGGAGACGCAATAATAGTTGTCATTAATAAAGTAAAAGCGATGAATGAAAACGTCTTCAGAAATACTGATGAAGTCACAAAATCGCGGATTTTTGAAAAATATTCTGTTTTTATCATAAATAATTACCTAAATTTAGTTTTATATACCTATTTTATATCTTCTTTAAAATTTTTCAAGTTTTGGGATTTGAGCCTTTGCTGAATATCTTCAAGCAGCTTGCGGTTTATAGAGAGCAAATCCGCAAGAACTGCAATAATAGCAATCTGAAATCCGACAATCAACAATACCGCCGCAAGAATAAGCGACTGCACATGCCCGCTGCCGTCACCCGCCAGATAATAGCACACAAAACGACCGCCAAGCAGCAAGCCGGATAACAAAAATAATATTGCAAAAATTATAAAAAATCTGAATGGTCTATATATAATGAACATCCTGAGCATTGTAAAAATTGAACGTCTCACATAATCAAACATATTACGTACAAGTTTTGATTTTCTGAGCTCAGGATTAACATTTACAGGCACACAGACAAGAGGCAGAGCTTTTGCCTTGGATTGAATAATGGTTTCCAGTGTATATGTATAATTATCAAAAACATTCAGTTTTATAGCTGCATTTTTAGAAAATGCCCTGAACCCGCTAGGTGCATCCTGAATATCGGTGGAGCTCACAAGCCGCATAACAGCAGACCCCAGCTTTTGCAGAAATTTTTTAAGCGGAGAAAAATGGGCTATCTTATCAACAGGACGAGTTCCGATAACAATATCCGCCTTGTTTTCTAAAATAGGTTTAACTAAATCAGGGATACAATTTGCATCATACTGATTATCAGCATCAGTGTTCACAATAATATCAGCTCCCATATCAAGTGCTTTGTTTAAACCTGTGATAAATGATTTTGCCAATCCGAGATTCTTTGAATGCCTTACAATATGCTTAACACCGCAGCGATTTGCAGTTTCTGCAGTAGAGTCAGCAGAGCCGTCATCTATAACCAACACTTCTATTTCATCTATCCCGTCAATATGTTTTGGCAGAGCCTTCAATGTCACCGGCAGAGTATCTTCTTCATTAAAACACGGTATCTGTATGACAAGTTTCATAAAAACTCTCTCCCTTTTAAAATTTATTTTTTATTATATAATTAATTTGTAAATATTACAAATCATGAAAAAACAGGGATATTTAACAGCTTTAATAGTAATACTTGGTGTGATTCTTAGAACTGCATTTCTAAATAAAACCGAAGGCTTATGGAATGACGAATATGTGAGCTACATGATTGCGGCAAAACCGTTTTGGAATGATTTTTGGCAGGGTGTTATTTCCCAGTGCCACATGCCTATTTATTACCTGTACCTGAAACTTACGATGTTTCTTTTCGGCGATAACGATATAATCCTGCGAAGTTCCTCGGTTTTTGCAGGCATGCTCTCAATAATCGTAATGTATTATACAGGTAAAACTAAAGATGATAAAACAGGACTTATTACAGCATTATTTACTGCAATAAGTTCTTTTTTAATCTACTACTCCCAAGAAGTAAGACTCTATTCGCTGCTGTTTTTATTTTCAGCGCTCTCGCTTTGGGCAACTCTTCGGCTCTTAAAAGAACAATCGTTGAGCCGGGTAATTTATTACATTATCTCAAATCTGCTAATTATATTCACACACACAATAGGTTTTGTATATGCCGGGCTAAACCTGATATTTGTAAGCTTTATTCTATTTGAAAGCCACAAAAAAAGCATAATAAAACTATGGTCAGTTATAGCAGTTGGTACAATCTGCGCCTCGCCGCTGATTATCAAAATATTCACAACCCAATCATTTTCCCAATGGTGGGATAGTTTTACAATATCAAAAATAGGATTTTTGCTGACTGATTACTTTTCACCGGTTTTGACAAACCTTATCAGTGCTCCGGATGTATTTTTCTATGACAAAAGCCTGAAATTTATTGTCTGTGCAATTCTGCCTGCACTGATTGCTGTCTTTTGGATTACAAAATCAATTAAAACCAAACAAAATACCGGGCTTTTACTCATTTGCGCAGGAACAATTCTGACACTTACAATAGCTGCAATTTCAGGAAAACTTGTGTTCACAACCAAATATTCCATAGAAATCTATCCTATTCTAATTTATCTGGCAGCAACCGGTGCAATGTCCGTCAACAACAAATTTTTGAAAAACACTTTGATTGCCGTATTCTGCCTGATAAATCTGGGATATTTAATATTCAGCCCGATATCCGCCCCTAAAATTAAACGTGCTGAAGGAAATAAAATTGTCGCAGACATGCTCCAACGCGCAAATATCCAAAAAGACGACACAATCCTTTTAACATATTATGATAAAAGCCGGTTTGAAAAATACTTTGATTTTTCCAACTATGATGTAATCTCAATTAATAAAGGAAACTTTAATGAATATCTGACACCTGATACAACATATCTGGATGCCTATAAAAACGGTAAACAGCTTTACAGAGCCGTATTTACGGATTATAACAACAAACACTTTGAAAACAAAGTTTACAACCTGATACTTAAAGAGATGAAAAAAGGTCAAAGTTTATACCTGATAACGCTAGACAGTGTATCAAACTTACAGCCTGAACAGGTGGCTGCAATAGTCAAAAATGACAGTCTTTATGAAAAAACTCCGCTGCTGTTTCTGGTGTTCTCATACGTCAAAAGCGAGGGGTTTAATATACTGGCAAAACACTTGCAAATAGCGCATTTTGAAGTAAAAGGAAACTGGAGGCTAATCAAGTTAACAAAACTTAACAATGATTAAAAAACTAGCAATTTTATTTTTGTTTGAGCGTCTATATATATAGAAGACCTCAGTGTGTAGGGACAAAAAAATGAGTGTAGAAAAGGTTAATTACAACAGCATATTGCAGAGTAAGGCACGGCCTGAGAGACTAAATGCATCCATAGAACCGGGCTCCGCACAGAGAAATCATTATTTGAATTTTACCGGAGCGAGAGCCGCGGCACAGCCGATATCAATGGTATCAACACCGGAAATTAAAGAAGTCCTAATGAAATTAATGCCGTCAATATTCAGAGGCATGCAAAAACTAAAAAACAGCATCGGGGAATTTCAAAACATCGTAATTAACTCACTGGGTACCGGTTTAGTTGCACCAATATTAATCAAATATAACTTTTTATCAAAAACAGACGAGGACACGAGAACATATACAGCCTGGAGACAGCCTATATCGGCAGTTCTTGCGGTTTTAACGCAGGCTCTGATTACTATTCCGTTTGACTTTGTAATCAACAAAATGGTGAATAACGGCGAGTTTGGAATAAAATATAACCTGACATTCGCGCCGGATGAAAAACTACTGAAAAAAGAAATTAAAGAAAAAAACAAACACAGACACCTTTCCAAAAAACAGCTGAATGATATGGTAAAAGAACAAAAAAACAAACAGCTTGAAGAGGTTGTTAATACACTCTTAACAGAAAACAAAATAAAATTCAGCCAATACAATAATCCAAATCTTGTTGCTTTACCGGAGGATGAACTGAGACAACTCGCGCTTGATACTCTTCAAGAAGAATTAAATGTTGAACAAAGTGAACTTAAAAGAAGTTATAAAGAAAAAACACCGGCAAGATTACAGCGTACTGATTTCTTCAGAACTCATCCGGAAGAATCACTTAAATTTCTGAACGAAGTTGACGCACTCATTGACAGTGCTAAAAACGACAAAGATTTGAAATCTAAATTCAAACGTAAACTAAAAGAATTAAAACAAATGAAAGCAGATCCCGAATACCTCACAATGATGCAGGAAATTCGCGACCGACACTCATACCACGACAAAAAAACAAAACAACACGTACCTTTAAAAGAAATAACAAAACTAAAAGTCAAAGGTATGATTGAAGACCACTCAACATATTCAATATTCAAAGATTTCGCATCTCTCCAACAACAAATCACCGACGAAGGAGTAAAACGCGTAAATGAAATTGACGGAGCGATAAAAGTACTATCACAAGCAATAAAAGATATTAAAGAAAATCCTAAACTAACAATAAACGAAGTCTATGAAACAATAAAACAGCAAATAGAAGAAAAAGGTCTTAAATCAAGACTTGAAGACTTCAAACTGCCGAAAGAAATGGTAAAACGGCTTGAAAAAATGGTCAAATCAAATGTTTCAGCACTAAAACAGATGTCCGGATTAGTCGTTTCATTTATGATGCTTCCGGTAACCTGCGCATTACTGAACTGGACATACCCGAGATTTATGGATATCGTATTCCCGAACCTTTCTAACAAAAAGCACGACACAGAATCCAGCAACCTCATAGAAAGAGCGACAAAGAAGGGAGGGATTAGCGCATGATTAAACCCGTCGGCATAGATACAGCAATCCACACAATAGTAAAAGGCGTAAGAAAAGCAGGCTCAACCGCACTCGATTACGGGATTAAAAAGCCGCTAAAAGTCCTCTCAAACGCAAAATTTATGGACACTATCTGTGATTCATATCAAAAAGAAAAAATGAACGTTATAACCGGTATCGGCGTAGGTTCAATTGTTCTAAAAGACGGATACGGGTGCTATCTGTATGTAAAACAGAGCTTGCACAACGATAAAATTCCGGAAGATAAACGTAAATTTGTTGCTGCGCTTGACTTAACCAACGGCGGGTTGATGATACTGACACAGCTTGGAATGTTCTTTACAATTTCAAGACCCGCGGTCCAGAAAAAAATGTTCAATGCTCTGTTTGGCAAAACCTTCTGCCGTGCAGCTAAAAAGAGTAATTTAGAAATTCTATCCCACATGGATAAAATAAACGGCAAAGTTCCAGGCAAAAAATTCCACACAGCATACAACCAGATAGAAAAAGATATGAACTCCGTATTCGGACACCTGGTAGGGCTTGCAGCCTCAACAATACTTGCAAAACGTGTCATAGTTCCGTTCATTGCAACACCGCTTGCTGATAAAGCTAAAGCGTGGATGTGCAGAAATGACAAACCTGATAAAGTCCATAAAGATACAACAAACACTTACAACAAATACATCCCGGCAGTAAAACTCTCGGAAAAAGCAACACAAACCTCTACAAAATTATTGAACAAATTCGGCATTAAAAAGGATGCCGCATAGAATTTAATAATAACCAAACAAAAAAGCGTCTTTAAAAAAGACGCTTTTTTGTAAACATTAAAACGGTTTTGTCTGATTCAATTTCAAACGTAAATCTCTAAACCGTGCAACATCTTCCTGAGTTTTTCCGGAATCTCTGAATACCGCCTGGGCAGACGGATGCACCATCAACACATAATCCATGTGGATTTCAAGAAAGTTATAACGTCTCGGCGGCTGGTTAGAATTTTTCGGATAAATTTCCGCATTAGTAACAGCCAGAAAACGGCGTTCCTTATCGTTCAGCAAATCCGTTAATTCACGATTGGTATTTGTATATTTAGAAACATGGACTATACCTTTAATATCGTGGTCTACTGTCAGAATGCTTACTTCTATAGGTACTGTATCAATATTTTTAGCCATACTTATATCCTTTACTTATGTAATATACTATAATACATTTTGCACAAATTGTCTACATATTAAAATTTAACAAGTTTCTTTTTCAACCGTGTGCCGTAAGCTTCGTGGACATCAATAATTGCCATAAAAGCGTTAGGATCAATACTTTTTATAACTTCTTTCATTTTAGAAAGTTCAAGACGGGATACCACACAATAAATAATATCTTTACTCAAACCAGAATAACCGCCTTTACCCTTCATATAGGTAACACTTATATCAAGATTTTCAACAAGTTCTTTTCCGATTTCAAAAGTTTTGTCACTAATGACCTGGACGGATTTTGAACTGTTAAGCCCGTCAAGAACAATATCAATCATTTTTGAAGCAATAATATACGTCAAAATTGAATACATAGCGCGTTCCCAGGTGAAAACAAATCCGCACAAAACATAAACAATCAGATTTATCGACATAATAATTTCGCCGACAGAAAACCCGAATTTTTTAGATAGAAAAAGCGACATAATTTCAGTACCGTCAAGAGAGCCTTCACTTTTGAGCACAACACCGACGCCTGTACCGAGAATCAATCCGCCGAAAACTGTTGCGAGCAGCAAGTCAGTCGTAACCTGATAAGCGTGAAAAATATTTACTGCAAGAGCCAGAATGATATTAGCATAAAAAGTTTGCAAAACGAATTTTTTACCCATTTTGGTGAACGCAAGACATATAAAAGGCAGGTTAAACAGGAAAATCAACAGCCCCAGATTATACTTAGTCAGGTAGCTTGCTATCATAGAAAGACCGATGACACCGCCGTCTATTATATTATTCGGAACAAGAAACCCCTCAAGAGCAAACGCCGCGATAAAAGCACCTACAGTCAAAAAGAATATTCGTCTGAATATTCTGAAAAACACCTGTTTTAAAGATGTATTGTTTTCTGACATAATTACACCTTGCCTTTTGTTGAGTTAATATTTTTTCTTATTGCAATCAGGTTATTAATCTTAAAAATAGTTTTTTTGTCGGAATTTTCATCATTATTGTAACCGAGGAGATTTTCAAGATCATTTTTCAGAGTAATAAGATCGTCATATTTTTTAAGCGTACCATCGAGAGTCATAGAAACATCTCCTGTTTCTTCCGACACAACAAGACAAGCGGCTTCACTGCACTCAGACATACCGATAGCAGCCCTGTGACGGGTGCCGTATTTCCAGCTGAGTTTAGGATCTTCTGTGAGCGGGAGCAGAACGCCTGCTGCAACAATTTTGTCACCGTTAATAACAACAGCGCCGTCGTGCAGCGGGGTATTCGGGTGAAAAATTGTCAAAATCAATTCAGTAGAGACATCCGCGTTTAACTTTGTTCCGACGTCGGAATAAGATGTTGCGGCATTATCTTTATCAAAAACTATCAAAGCACCGGTATGGGTTTTTGAAAGATATTTAACGGATTCAATAAGCTCTTTGACAACATCAATTGAATCGTCTTTTTTAGTATTGCTATGCCCGCCGGAAAAAGCACGGCTGATAAAATCAACCTGACCGAGAAAGCCTAAAAATTTTCTAAGCTCAGGCTGGAATATAACAATTAAACTCAATGCAATCAGGGTTACTATTGATTTTAAGAAAACACCGATGATTTTCAAGTCAAATCTGATAAGAATTTCGCTGAAAATCCACAAAAATACAAGGAAAAAAGCACCTTTAACAAATTTTTCCGACTGCGTATCTTTGATAAACTTGCGGTAAATCGCATACAAAACAGCAACGATGATAGATATTTCAATCAAATTTGTCCAGCTAAATGTCAAATCCATAGCTGCAAACTGACTTTGAATGTAAGCTAAAATCGTATCTATCATTTTATTTTCAACCTATCCGGAACTACGTCATGCGAGATAATATCGTCTAATGTCTCTCTATTAATAATCATATCAGATTGAGAATTATTTACAAGTACCATAGCGGATTTTTGTACACGGTTATAATTTGACGCCATGGAGTAGTTATAAGCACCTGTATTAAATACACAAAGAATATCCCCCTCCTCCGGAGAAGGCAGGAGTATATCTTTAATCAAGATATCACCGGATTCACAGAATCGCCCGGCGACAGTAACCATTGTATCCGGGCGCATTTCCGGCTTATTGGCAATGATAGCGCTGTATTCAGCCTGATACATGCTTGGGCGCGGGTTATCAGCCATTCCGCCGTCGACTGCGATATATTTTTTACCTTTCGGCACCTGTTTTGAGCTACCTATTGTGTACAATGTAACCCCGGATGTTGAGACGATGCTCCTGCCTGGCTCAATAAACAATGCCGGCGGCTCAATACCGAATTTTTGAACAGCCGCACTGAGGCTGTTCAATATAACATCGGCAATCTCATAGGTCGAAGGCGGGACATCTTTTTCCGTATATTTTACGCCAAGCCCGCCGCCGATATTAATTTCATCAAGTTTGAGCGAAAACTTATCATCAAGTCTTTTAAGCTCTCGCACAAGAATTTCAATTTCATCGTGATAAACTTTTGTTTCAAAAATTTGAGAGCCGATATGTGCGTGCAGCCCGTGAAGTTTCAAATTTTTATATTCAGTCAGAACGAGTTCAACAGCACCGTCAATCTGGGTTAAATCAAATCCGAATTTTGAATCAAGGTGACCTGTTTGGATATATTCGTGGGTATGGCATTCAATTCCCGGAGTAATTCTCAAAAGGATATCAACAGTTTTGTTGTGAGATTTTGCAATTTCATCGAGCAGAGAAAGTTCAAAGAAATTATCAACGGAAATTCTGCCAACACCAAGCTCTATAGCAAGAGTAAGCTCGTCAAAAGATTTGTTGTTACCGTTAAACAGAACTTTTGACATATCAGCGCCTGATTTATAGACAGTATAAATTTCACCGGCAGACACAACATCAAACCCGAACCCTTCTGACGACAGAATAGATGAAACAGCCATTGTACAAAGTGATTTTGAGGCAAACATCATGTTAACTTTAGGATATTTGGAAAAAGCCTCCTTGTAGTCTCGGCAAATTCCGCGCAGTGTTTTCTCGTCTATAACATAAAGCGGAGAGCCATATTTTTCAACCAATTCAACAATATCACACCCGCCTATCTCAAGATTACCGTCACTGTTAATTTTTGCGGTAACAGGTTTTAAAAGTTGATTTGTTGAATTTTTGTACATTAAACGCCCCTGAATGCTCTGTCTCTTACACTTTTATTGTAACATAATTAATCTGATAGCACAATGGCTAAAGCCGCAAAAAATGAAAAATAAATCATTAAATTTCTTGCCAGAAACAACCGTTGATGAAAAGCCGGAATATTTGTTTTTTCCATAGGAAAATTAAAAAATGAAAGCTTTGGCAAAGAGTATTTATCAATATTATAAGAATATATCGCGCCGTAAAGCTGTACAGCATAAGGTACAGTCAGCAGAGTAAGCAAAAAATAATAATTTTTACTCAAAAAAACAATCACCGCAGACAGAAAATACCCGATAAAAAAGAGCACACTCAAGAATTTCAATGCTCTAGATTTAGAACCAAATCGCCTGCAAAAAGTCATTTTGCAAGCGGCTTCATCCCCGTCATAATCAAGAAGAGTATGAACATAAAGCAAAATTACAGTAAAAATTACCACAGCAAAAGAAAGCAGCAGGACAAAGCCGGAAAATTCACCGCACATAACAAAATAAACCCCTTCAAAAAGCAAAGGACCGAAAGCCGTCCCGACCGCAAATTCACTCAATCCGCGCGACGACAAAAAGGGATACAAAAGCACAATTAGCCCGCCGGCAGCTGCAAGGAGAGGGACTATAATTCCGCATCTTAAAGTCAAAAAAATTCCGCAAATAGCTGCAATAAAAAGAAACGCCACTACAACAGCCAAAAGTTCTTGTACACACGATTCTCCAGAGCGTATATAGGAACACTTAGACTCCGGTGCGCCTTCAAAACCGCAAACCGAAAGTTTTTTATAATCGACATAATCATCAAAAAGGTTTGTAGCCAAGTGTGCAAAAGAAATTCCGACAAGAGCAACAACTCCGTTAATGACATCGCCTCCGCATTTTAGTGCATACAAAAAAACAACAAGCCACGACATTAAAGTCATTGGCAGCGAAAACAATCTGGAATTATTCAGCCAGAAAATTATGCGTTTTATCACTTTAAAATACCTCTAAGCCCAAGAACAGCCTCGTAACTTGCGCCGGCCTCAAGGATTTCTTCAGCAGTAAGCCCAAAAAGCGTCACAAGCCCGACTACATCATTTTCGCCGCGTTTGAGCATTTTGACAACAGCCAGCACGGCATCTTCACGGGTTAAACTTGAAAACTGATCGTTTATCCCGAGGTGTAAACTTCTTTTCTTAGCCTTACCCATTGTGTACAGCCTCCAGTGCCAGCAGCGCGGCACCTATCATGCCGGAGTAATTTCCGGCTTCCGCCTTTTTCACAACGGTCGGAGTTGTGACAATCTGAGAATTAACCTCCCTCGTCAGGTAATCCGTATCTACAAATTCCGCAAGTGAACCGGAAAGCACGATAACAGACGGGTCAAAAATATTTGCAAGCCCGACAAGCCCGAGCATTATATCATCCTGCCAGCGTCTGAAAATCTTTGTCATAAGCGCATCGCCTTTTTGCATACCGCCAATGACATCATAAGTTGTAATCTCAGGATTACCGGAAATTTCTTCCGCAGTAATTTTAAGCCCCTTGCCGGAAGCGTAAATCTCAAAACAGTCATAAGCGCCGCAGGTGCATTTTCTGTGGTTATCCATACGCATCTTAAAGTGCATTTCGCCAGCGGCACCGTTTTCACCCTTCATAAGCCTATTATCAACAATAATCCCGCCGCCGACACCTGTTCCGAGAGTAATCATCACTGAATTTGCAAACCCTTTTGAAGCTCCTATCACATGTTCTGCCCAGGCTGCGCAATTTGCATCATTTTCAACATAAACTTTTTTCGTGCTCAATGCAGGAAAACTCATTGTCGGATAACCTTTTGCAATATTACCTGTTGAACCCAAAATTCCGGTGTTAGCGTTATTCACCGAACCACAGGTCGAAAATGCTATCACATCGACATCATTTTCGTATTTGCTTATTATACATTTAAATAAAGCCTTAATCTCATCAAAAGTTGCCGGTGTATGGTGCTTTTCAACATCAGTCAAAATTTCACCGGCTTCATTAATAATCGCACTATAAATTTTTGTTCCGCCGACATCAATTGCTAAAGCTTTTTTCATTATTTGTTGTTCCTCTGGACAAATCTTTTTGTAATCAACTGCGGACGGGTAATAGCTGAACCGATAACTACACAATGCGCTCCGAGCTCAAAAGCTCTGTCAACCTGTTCAGGCTCCCAGATACGTCCTTCAAGTACGACTGGTTTATTTGTTTCTTTGACAAGATTTTCAAGCAGCTCAAAATCCGGCCCATCAGAAGTTAAAGGTGAAAACTGCGTATATCCTGATAATGTTGTTGACAAAATATCAGCCCCGAGGCTTGCTGCGTTTACACCCTCTTCAACAGTTGAAATATCTGCCATCGAAACCCGTTTATTAATTTTGACATACTTAATCAATTCTTCAAGCTTGCTTCCATCAGGACGCGGACGCATAGTTCCGTCAAAAGCAATCACGTCAGCACCTGCATTCACAAGCTCAACAACCTCTTTTATCCCCGGCGTTATATAGACAATTTCTTTCCAGTTTGCTGGAATAACATCCGGTTTTGTGAGTCCGATGACAGGAATATCAAACAAATGTTTCGCGTTCTTAACATCTCTGACTCCGGCAACCCTGAGTCCGCCGGCTCCGCCTTTGGTCACTGATTTCATCATCGCAACCATACATTTTTCAAGATACAAAGGCTCAGACGGCATTGCCTGCACCGATACCACAACCTTATTTTTTAATCTGTTTATTATACTCATAACTTAATTATAACTGAAATAAAGAAATCATGATATAATACAAATAAAAAAGAAGAGGTTTTGTTACATGAAAAAAAGTTTGATAAAATATCCGTTCCTGACAGAAGATGTTGAAATATACGAAAGAGATAACGGGCATAAAATAGTTCTTGCACACAAAGAAGGCGAGCTTGCAAACGTCAGCACATGGGTAAAAACAGGCTCAATAAATGAAAATGACAAAATTAACGGTATCTCCCATTTTCTTGAGCACCTTATGTTCAAAGGGACGCATAAACATAAAGCCGGCGAGTTTGACAGAATTCTTGAGGCTAAAGGCGCAATCGTCAATGCTGCGACCTGGAAAGATTATACATTCTACTATGTAACATTACCTGAAGGAGAAAATTCCCAAAATCTCTATGACGCAATAGATTTGCATGCAGATATGATGATTGACCCTGTTCTGCCGGAAGAAGAAATCGGTGCGCCGTTTGATATGAATGACAAAACCGTCACAGACAAACGTGAACGCCATGTCGTTATTGAAGAAATACGGATGAGAAAAGATCAACCGTGGACAAAAGTATACAACACCTGCAACTACAATATGTATACAAAACACCCGTATAAACGCGACGTAATCGGCACACCGGAAATAATTTCAGGGGTAACGCAGGCTGAAATCATGGATTACTACAAAACGTTCTATTCTCCGGAAAATATGACAACTATCATCGTCGGAGACTATGACAAAGAAGAAGTTCTGAAACGCGTGGAAAACGGCTTTAACTTTAACGGACGTCCGAATGCACCCCATACAGTGAGAGAAATTGATTCTCCTGTTGCGGAAACTAAATACATTGAAGAAAAAGCCCACGTTAATACAGGCTATATGATGATTGGCTGGCTCGGTCCTAAGGCAAGTGACCTTAAAAATACAATCAAACTTGACTTAATCAGCATAATTCTCGGCGACGGAACCAGCTCAAGACTCTACAGTAACCTCATAGAAAAACAGCCCGAACCAATATTCAATATGGCTGATGCTGAGCATTACCAGTTTAAAGACGGCAACAATTTCTTTATTCAGGCAAACTTTAAGGCTGAATGCAAAGATAAATGCCTGCAACTTGTAAAAGACGAAATCACCAACCTTTTAGATAACAGAATTACTTCTGAAGAACTCGCAAAAGCAAAGAAAAAAACAAAATCAAAATTTGCCTTTGCGGCAGAAACTGTATCCGAAATAGGGGAAACTATCGGGTACTATATGACTGTCTGTGAAGACCTGAAACTTGTCGAAGACTATCTGAAAGACCTGGAAGAAATAACCATTGAGGATTTGGAAGATACAATAAGAGAATATTTATCTCTGAATAACGCGGTTATCTCCATACTATTGCCTGAAAAAATATAAACATTTTTGATTGATTACAAACAAAACCGTCCTGCTAAAAATTTTCTTACAGGACGGTTTATAAATTTTTATACTTATGTTTTTACGGCTCCGCGTAAATTGTATATTTGTCGCCTTCTTTGATTTTTATAAGATGTTTCATCAATTCGTTCTTGTATGCGTCATTTTTTATATGAGAATTTTTCATAATCACATAACAATCATTATCAAAATCAAGTTTTTCATCCAGCGCCTCAAAATCTCGGCGGGTAATAAAATCAACTTTTTCTCTATAATTAATCAGTACGCTTGGTTTGACAGGCATATCAAATGTAACAAGTTTTTTGTTATCCTCTTGTGCCATTTCAGCATATTCAACAAGCTCATCCATTCCGCCGCTGTATATTTTGTCAAACACAATTCCAACCATAATAAAATTAGCCAAAAGTGCAACAATAATAGAAGCGTTAAAATAATCCATCGGCTTTTTCAGGAAAAATAATGCCGTAAGCATAGAAGCCGCAGGGAACGCCGGCAAAATATAAGTAGGGAGCTTGCCGCTTGCTACACTGAACAACATAAACACAAGTACAAAATATATTGCCGCAAATAACATCAACTTGCTCTCATTTGAATCAAATGTATAGACCAAAGTTTTTGTATAAATTCTTCTGACAAGGCGTTTTGCTTTTTTAACCAGAAAAATTACAAACGGAACAGACCACGGCAAAAAGCCAACCAGAAATACCGGGACAAAATATAAAAACGGTCTTGTTTTCCCGAGTTCCGCGGCGTTAACCAGTCTTTCGAAATGGTGAAGGATAAAATAATCATAAATAAATCTGTACCCGTAAACCTGATACATATGTATATGCCACGGCAAAATTATAGCCAGAAACACAATTATACCAGGAATAATATTCACCGGTCTGAAAATTTCTTTTACATCTCTTGTAATTAATCTATACAGCCCGATAACACCAACAGGTATTACAAATGCCAAAAGTCCTTTCGCAAGAAAAGCCAGCCCCATGGATACATAAAATCCGAGCCAATATAACTTTTTGTGCTCATCTTTACAAAAGCTTGTCAAAAGTCCGCAATAAATTGCCGACGTCAAAAATACGGTAAACGTCATATCCAATATCGCGACGTGCGATAACATCAGGAAAAATACGGTCGAAAGTAAAATCAATGCGCTGTACATCCCGAATTTTCTTGAAATAATAGTTTTGCCGACATAATAAGTAAAGAAAGTACAAAATGTAGCAAGCAGTGCCGTCGGAAACCTTACTGCAAATTCGTTAAATCCAAGATATTTTATAGAAAACGCTGTCAGCCAAAAATATAACGGAGGTTTTTCCGTAAACGGGACACCGTTCAACATTAATATGCTCCAATCGCCGGAACCTATCAACCCTCTTGACATTACAGCATATCTTGTTTCATCTACATCAACAAGCGGGTATGAGTTCAAGCCCGCAAACAAAAATATCAGGCAAAATATCCCGAGAATTACCAAACAAGCAATTTCCGGTTTATTTTGTACAAAATTTTTAATCTTTTCCATAAAATCATCACCTATAAATTAATTTTATCTTTCACTATATATAGCGGTCTGTTTTTTGATTCTTCAAAAATTCTTCCGACATATTCACCGATAATTCCAAGCGCAATCATCTGCAATGCTCCGACAAATAAAACAACAGAAGATATTACAGATACTGAGCATCTGAAGAAAATACCAGCAGCAAAAGCCGCCGCCGCCATTATAAAAAGTGCAATTCCGGCATCCGTAATAAATTTGAGAGGCTTAACGGAGAATGAAAAAATTCCGTCAAAGGCAAGCTTCAACATTTTAGACAGCGGATACTTTGTCTCGCCGGCAAATCTTTCGTCTCTGTTATAGTATAAAGGAACACTGTCAAACCCGACCCAGGGAACCATACCACGGATAAATCTGTGTTTTTCCGGCATTGATTTTACAGCCTCTGCAACTTCACGAGTAATTAAACGGAAATCACCGGTATCTGTCGGAATATTTATCTGACACATACTATTCAAGAGTCTGTAAAAAGCATACGCACTAAACTTTTTAAAAAATGTTTCCGATTTACGCTTCAATCTTTTTCCGTAAACTATATCGTGCCCGCCGTCTTTTAACAGCATATACATATCTTTGATTAACTCCGGCGGATCCTGCAAATCAGCGTCAATTATCGCAACATAATCACCTTTTGAATAATCCAATCCGGCAGAAACAGCTATCTGATGTCCGAAATTTCTTGAAAACCCGATAACTTTTACAAAAGGATATTTCATTGCAAAACTTTTTAATATATCAAGACTTTTATCTTTTGAGCCGTCATTTACAAATATAAAATTCACCTCAAGCTCATCAATAAGCAAATTTCTGAGATTAAAAAGCCTCTGTATGGTTTCCGATATACAGGCACATTCATTATAAACAGGCACAATTACATCCAACAACTTTTTCATTAGGTTCTCTCCCTGTAATCACTATTACATAATAAAATAATAGTATACATAAATCAATTTTTTGTTAAGATTTCAAAAAAATAACAAAAAATTTTATTCACAGTTTTTTTTACTGGTATGCCAGTTACAAATAACGTATTTTCGCAATTTTCTAAACCTCAGACATATCTGACGCAGACTCTGCCGGCACAAAAGCAACAAGCGGCTAACCCGGCGCAGAAAATCGGCGAAAATATTACCCTGACAAAAACCGAAAAAAAACAACTGACCGCCGCTGGTATTATTACACTGAGCGGAATTTTGCTATTTGCCGGGCGTAAATTTATTGCGGGGAAATTTTTCAAAAAACCGGATATTCCGAAATACAGGCCGCTGGAAAATCTTGTCGACGATACAATGAGCCAGGCTGGAGAAATTATCAATAATAAATATGAAAATATAATTATAAATTCTTTTTACAATGCAAACCCTGAAGAAATAATCAAAGCACACCGGCTGGCATCTGGCAATGCACTTAAAAATCTTAGCGTTATACTTGCTTTCAAACATAAATATCTGCATGAAATTGACGATTCTACATACATCAAACTTATAGAACGCTACATTCCGGAAATGTTTAACAAGGAGCATAAACTTGAATATAATGAACCAATTATAATCGAAGAATTATCGCAGGCATACTACAACACACAAAACAAAGCAAAGGCTTTTGAAATACTCTCACGCGCCAAAAATAATTTTACCAAGGACGGTAATTGGGCTGAACCACATTTCATAAACCAGGAAATTATACTCAATGGAAGAGAAAAAAACTACGGAAAAGTTTTGGAAATATATAACAACAGTGACTATGAGGTTAATGAAGATAATGTATTGCTGACAATAATGCAAAGCCTTAAAGAAATTGAAGGTTTTGACAGCAGCATTAATTTTTTTGAAAATAATTTTCACCGCATTACACTAGACTGCAAAAAAAGTTTTGACTATTATCTGGATTTGTCCATAGAAAACGGAAGAAAAACACATTTCTATAAGACAATGGCGGAAAACAAGCATATAACAGCCCGTAAATTCTTTAATATTCTTTCTGAAAACAAAGAAAAACTCGAATTGAACGAAAAAACAAATCAACTTGTTGATCTATATAATGAGCTGTACAAAACTGAACGTGAATATGATTTTGATGAAGCGGCTCCTGAACTCGTTGATAAATCAATAGAAATATACACAAAAGCAAAAAACTATAATATTCTGAGTGAGCAGGAAGCCGATGATATCCTTGCAAAACTTAATAAGTATAAGAGTAACCCCACGCCTGAAAGCTACGACGAAAACATACAACCTATAGAGATACTGATATTAGAGAAAAAACATCCGTTTTTTAAAAAGGTTGTTGACTTTCTTAATGAGGATTAATGCGGCTTAGATTTTTTATCTTCTGCCAATGCTAAAATAAAATCGCCGTATTTTTCTGCACAAGCATCGCCTGCAGCAAACGCTTCCTTTTCAAGGAGATTTTCTTCGTACTGTTTAATCTCGTCAAAACCTGAAAATCTGTCTATCTTTACATAATTTTTAGTGGCATCAAAATACGCTCTTGATTTTACACCCTCTGGCGAATCTGCAGAAATTTTTCCTAAAAGCAATTCTGCAAGCTCCTGCCGCACAGAAAAAATTTCTTTTATTTGTCCTAAATATCCGGATATGATATTTTTAATTTCTTCATCCGTTTTATCTTTAAAACTCTTTCCTTTTTTAGCCGTATTAAACATGAATTCTTCTTCCATTTCAAATATTTTATCGACGCCTATACCTTCTGTCCTGAGCATAGTTACAAATTGTTTAAAATGTTCAATTTCATGTTTTAGAGTTGAAAGAATTTTAACTTTGGAAACATCGTCAATATCGGAAATATTAATATTAAAATCAGTCCATCTCCACCCGCCGCTGAAATCTCGCGTAGTTTCAAAAGTCAAATCCGGTTTTAAATGTTCATACCCTGTTTCCTTCAAAGAAATGTCCATAGCTTCTTGTGCAAATTGCTTTTTGTCAGGTATTTTCCAGATACGGGAAAACATATTCAGTTCTTTTTCTGACAAGCCTTTATTTAAAAGTTTCTGTACAGATTGAAGCTCATCACTATTCAGATATGAAAAATATTCAGGCTTAACATTTTTCATAAATTCTTTTTCCAGTTTACTTACCGATTTTGAGACACTACGGAGACCGCCGTACAGAACACCAAAGCTGCCCGCTGTAGCTGTATATATCATAAATTTTTTGTTTCTGTCGTCAATTTTCATAAATCTTTTAACTGCCGCTTGTTGAAATATCTATATTTGTAAGCCTTGAAAACTGCGCTGCAACTTCGTAAGGATAAAACTCAAACTTTTTACCGATAATTTTGTCCTTGCTGAGTTGTTTAACCTGCATAATATATTTTTCCATATTACTAATCATCTCCGGATGTCTTTGCACCCAGTGTCCGAGACCGGTTGAACTTTTGCTTGTATTGCAGTCTTTGCACATAACAACAAGATTTTCATATTTATTTTCAGGATAACCTATTCTGCTGTTTTTCTGACGTTTTGAATTGTATTTTGACTTAGGATCAAGGTGGTCGACAGTTGCCAGAGAGTGATTAAAAATATACTCCGCCATAATTTTTAGAGTTGATTTACCTTTATACGAAACGGATTCCGGCGGTATTAGCACAATTTGTCTTGCATACTCATTGACAATATTTCGATAGCAGGTTGCCCAAAATTCCCGGCGAATATCATGGTTAACAGAGCCGGCAAGTTCTGAAAGAATATCGTGATATTTTTCAAGCGGGAATAATTTTTCCGGTCGGAGGTTGAGAGAGAGATTATTTGCCTGAGAAATAAATCTACGGACAGCCGCAGCCTCTTCCGGCTTCAGGTCATAAGCTTCTGATATATCTTCTACATTTTTAATATTCTCAGTCAATGTATCCTGCAAGTTTTTGTATGTAAATACCTTTAAAAGCTTTTCCATACCGGATTCAGAGATAACGCTGTGTTGGCTGAGATTTCTTTCAAATTCCTGAATTAAAGGGACATATTTGGGCTTAATAACCTCGCGGTATTTATGAAAAATCCCTAGTAAATCCGGCATAGTTTCAGAGTCTTGAATTTCCTGATAAATTTTTGCTTTTTGCTCGTGGGTAATAGTTTTCTGACCGCAGGACGCACAGCAGATACCCGGAATATCAGTGAGAGGGAACTCAACATAGCGTGGAATTTTCAAGCCGGTTTCCTTTAACAACGCACGCAAATCAGGTTGAAGATTATCAGGAGCAAAACGGTTATTGAAATTTTTTATTACGCTGTTTTGCAGACGAATTGGATAAGAGCGATTTTCATGTAAATCACCTGCAAGAGCCGCCCTGCAAAGTTCATAAATATGGTTATAATAAAAATGTTTTTTCAAATCTTTATTACTTAAATTTTTCCCGGTTACCTCGCAATGCTTACAGGTCAGCATGATATTGTTGGTATCTGCCGGGGCCTTGTCTGTAACTATACTTGTATCTGACTTTGAATAACCGAAAAGATTTTTTATAAAAATTTTAGATAATGAGGTTTCGTTACCACGCTTTTGTTCAAAGAGATATTCATTAAAGAAGGAATCTCTGACTGCGGTATTAAGCCGCATATAGATTTTATTTTTTTGAGGCGATTGTAATTGAGAGACGGAATTTTTCATAGTCTTTGAAAATTCCTTGTAAATTTTTACTCTTTCAGGTGTATTTTCCGGAATAAGTGCAACAGCATCTTTACAAGAAGAAAGTATTGCAGAATCGTGTTCATTTAAGTCACCCGATTGCAGAAGTTTATCGAAATCAATGAGCATAAACCTATAAGCATCATCGGATTTTTGCTGCATATTTTTTTTACAGAGTGCGAGCACTTCATCCGCGGTAGAGTCAAAATTAGCATAACCTACGTGCTTAACTTCCGCAACAATATTTGAGAACCTCGGATTGATAAAATCTTCATATTTATTAAGAAATTTAAAAAGATTATTAACCGATTTAATTTTGTCCGCCTCGAGCTGAAGATCGTTCATCTCGTCAGCGGAAAGCATTTTAGTGCCGCAATAAGGGCAGTGAAGATTTTTTAAAGACTTCAAATCATTAATAAGAGCTACCTGTTTGTCATCCTTCGCGCAAAAATTTACCGGCAAATAATAAGCAGAGGGCATTTCAGGGCGAGGTCTCTGATCATTTTCACTCAAAACATCTTTGTATTGCGGGGTATTAGCAAACACCTGGGGCCTTAAAAATGATAAATTTACAGGTAAAACTTTCATACATACCATTAAACCACATCAAGAAATTTTTTTGCTAGTAATAATTAACTTTTAATAATAAAATAATAATTAAAAAGAGCCATTGAAGGCTCTTTTGTGATAAAAACTAAAAAAATTATCTAAAATATTACATTCTATATTGTTTACTTTTTTCTTTAGCATAAAGAAAAAAGTAAATGGGTCCGGAGGGGCTCGAACCCTCGACCAATTGATTAAGAGTCAACTGCTCTACCAACTGAGCTACAAACCCAAATTTCGTTTTAATTTTAACAAAACTGATAGTTTTAGTCAATAGCAGGCACAATGGATTTATATATATGTTTCCACCAAATATTATTAAAAGATAAGCATAATGTCATTACGAACGTCGGATTGACCTCCATGTTTCGGAATCTTACCACTGGCAAGCCCCTGCGGGAAACCGGACATTTTTCACAAAATCAAAGATTTTGGAAAAAGTAGCCAAACAAGTTCAGAGTGACAATTTTAGCTATTATTAGTGGATTTTGATATATAACTCCCAGGCACTATGTGATTTGTATATTTATCTAATCAAAAAGCCGGTAAGTTAACCGGCTTTTTTGAAATTTTATTTCATTGATTTAATAACTTTTTTGGTTTGCGGAGTCGGGCGGGTTGCCTTTTTGTTCGGTTGTTTGTCGCCGACCATCCAGCGGAAGCCTAACTGCAAGCCCACACCGTTTCTGCCGCCATTTGTAATGTATGTCTGGAAAAATCCGGTAAATCTTTCGCCCCAGGATTTTCTGACGCCTACACCGTATTTAACAAACGGTTTTACACTCAATTCAGGAAGTGATACCTGATTTGCCATAAAATGCGTATTATCCATTATATTCCATATCATACTTACGCTTCCGTAAGGCTGCCAGCCGTTTTTCAGGTTGCCAATAATCTTAATCCCCGGTTCCAAATGGATTGCGTGCAACGGATCAGAACTGATTGCAACCCCTGACGCGTTATGGTAATCAAATGTATTTACATACGAATATGACATTGTAAAATTCGGCTGGATAATCAATTTACCTTTTGCAAATTCCACATTGTATCCGGATTTTGACGCGATACCAGCCATAAGCATTGTGAAGTTATCCTGTCCGAAGAAGGTTTGTGCTTCTCCTGCACTTGCTCCGGTGTTTGCGGTTAAACCTGTAAAGAAGTTCCCTTTATAAGCCATACCGACTACGCCAAGAGTACCGCCGTTCTGGTAAATTCCGACACCGTCATAAGACTGATGGGAACCGTTATACCCGCCATAAACACCCCAAATTCCATCCCAGCCGTGTCCAAGGTCGTACATTTCTGATTCAGCTCCGAAGAATGAGCCGTATGCTACGTTGGAAACTTTCGGGCCATTATCAAGCGATACATTTTCAAATGTTGCATAAGGTCTGAACCAGCCGGCTTTATTTTCATAACGTGTCACTGTCGGGTCAAAGACTATATTGGAATTTTGTGCTGCTGATGCGTATTTATTTCTCATTTTCATAGCCTGACGCTGCTCTTTTGTCATCAGCATATACATATCCATATTGCGGAAAGCTTCATCATAAGAATGCAGCTGGACAAGATATCCGCCAAGCTGTGCCGCTACAGGAGATGCCATAATACCAGGGTTCACATCATCGTATGAAGGATTATATCCGCCCTGCGCCGTAAAGCTCAGGAAGCCGTTTGCATAATCCACCATATATTTTTGGATTGGTCCCATTGCAGTGCGCGCTGCATCGTCAAGTAATACATATTCCGCGATGTTTCCTGATACTATTTGTGTTTTTACATCATTGACAAGCGCATCGCTTACAAGATTCAGGCTGCTGCCGCCGAGCACAAGATGTCCGTCGTTTGTAACCTTAACATTGTTTGCAGAAATCTTATCAGCCTGTTCTTTGGCTAAATCAACATCAAGATAAAGGCTGACGTCGCCGTCAATTTCAAGTGTTTCGAAGTTAAGGTTTTCGATACTTGCAGGGTCTGGATTAGTAGTCCAGCTGCCGTCTTCTTTTTCAATAGCGGAGGTATTTTGGAGATTGATAGACGTACCATCGCCGAATGCACCGGTTTGAAGTTTTCCAAACTCAGTACCTGCTGCGACTGCCAGAATACCTTGTTCTACAGCTATGTTACCGTTGAAGCCAGAGTTGTCGCCGGAGAGAACAAGCGTGCCAGAATTGTCTTTTCCGATTGTACCGGTACCGGAAATATTTGTTAATTGAGCGTTTTTAGAACCTTCAATCACGATACCTGTATCTGCGGCAAGGTTAGTTTTTCCGCCAAAGAATGTTGTATCATCAGTATTGTAGATAACATTACCGGCGTTGATGTTCGCTGTACCTTTGAATTGTGAGTTATCACCTGTCAAGGTCATATCAAAATCACCGTCTTTTGTGATTGCTGAGTTTGCACCGCCGGCAAATGCGCCGGTTGTAATTTCTGACATATCTGCATTAATTTTCACATCTGCAGCATTAGCGATTGTGGTTGTACCTTTGATATAAGTATCATCTGCGGAATTTTGGTCGAAATTCAAAGTTCCTGCCGAAACAAGAAGATTACCGGTGAAGTTTTCATTACTGCCGGAGAGTTTCAATTCGCTTTCGCCGGTTTTATTCAATATTCCGGAGCCTGCAATACCGCTTGAAATAACATTTTTGCCATCAGAGGCAGCAATATAATTAACCTTTGCATTCTCGCCGTCGATATAAATATCATTAGCGCCGGCGCCGTTGTTGTTGTTTGCAAAAGTTACATCTTCAAGATTGACAGTGCCAGCGTTTGTATAAATCGCACCGCCTAGACCCGTTGAATTATTATCGTGAATATTTGCGTTTGTAATTGTTGCGACAGAATCTGAGGTATGACTCAAGACTGAACCGTTTCCGTCTTTATTTGCGTGCGAAATTTCGACATCGTTAATTCTCAGATCTGTATTATCATTCACCACATCAAACATAGAATATTTGTTGTCCCCGTTTATGTGAGAAATTATGGAGCCGTCGGCTTTTTCTATACCTTGAACGGTAAAGATACCGTCTGCAGTTTGACCGAGATGAGAACCGATTACGTATTCATCTTCTTTCAGGAACTGGAAGCCTCTTATATCACTGCTATCTTTTACGTTTTGAGAACCTAAAGAGAACTCATCTGCGACATCAACAGCTGTCAGGATAACCGATTGTTTATCTTCACCGGTTGTAACCGTGTAGTGGTAAACATCCGTCGCCCAATCGTCAAGTGTCAAATCACTCAATTTCAGCCCGCCGCCAAGTATTTCAAATTCAACAGACTCAGGCGGGGTAGTCAGTCCGTCATCATAGAACACATCCCTCAAATTCAATGTTGTTAGAGTCAATGTGCCGGAACCGTTTGTTGAAATAATTTTATCTGACTGATGACCGTCTTCGGTATGGAATGCCAAATCAACACTCAATTCTGACCCCTCTTCAGCGTTCAGGTTGTCGAATGTATAAGTTTTAAACGCATCATCTGCCACATCAATCAGTGCATCTTTGATTGTGAATTTACCTGTATTGTATTCGGTAGTTGTCAGGTGGATAGTGCTTCCTCCGTCAAAGATAACTTCTTTGTCGCCTGTCTGACCGGCAAGCGCACTGCCGAGTTCATAAGTTCCATCCTTGAATGTAACAGAACCGGTGTTTACATCATCTGCGAAAGAAATATTTGATGTTGAATCAAGCACATAAGTTTGACCTGCAATAGCGTTATAGACAATGTCACCACCGTTTGCAACCATTTTAAAATCAAATGCGTTATCATCAGCTGAATCCGGATAAGCATTAACGGTCAAAGTTCCCTCGTTTGCGTAGGCAGTACCGTTGAATTTTTCACCGTTGTCTGCCATGTAAGTGAAGTTCAAATTACCTGAGCCGTTTTTGTTCAAAATACCGTCACCGCTAACATTTGCAAGACCGACCTCTGTATCTGTTGAATAATTCAGAATACCATTTTCGCCATATCAGTAAGACCTGCGATATAAATATTTTTACCGGCTTCGTATGTAAAATCAACACTACCGCCATCAATAGCCATTGTACCAGTAAACAAATGATTATCGCCGGTCATATTGAGAGTGCCGTTATTGGTTTTAACCAATTGACCATTACCAGATAAATTGTTGATAATCTGGTCTTGAATATCGGCAGAATTAACGATATCCATAGTAAGCTTGCTGCCAATATTAATTTCTGTGGAGCCACCTACGAATGAATCTTCACTGCCGTCAGCTGTATATTTAAGCTCACCTGCGGAAACTTTAAGAGTACCCAGCATATCTTTGTTATTTCCGTTGAGGGACAGAGTACCTGCGCCGGTTTTATTAAATGTGCCACTGCCGTCTGCCCTTGTTGCAAGACCGCTATTGATAATATTTTTATCAGATACTTCAAATGTTACTGTATTATTTGCAATATAGATATCATTTGCCACACCGTTTCTATGCGTATTTAATGTAGTTTTACCGAAATCAGTATCTTTGATATTCATATTGATTGCAGTGTAAATTGCACCGCCGAGTGCGTTTGAATGGTTGTCATCAAAGCTGCCGCCTGTGATATTAAATTCCTTGCTTAATACGTTACCGATAGCGCCGCCGTTGGCTGCTGATTTGTTACCGACAAAATCTACATTTGTAAGGTTGACTGTAGCATCCTGATTCATAGCGTAAATAACAGAGCCGTATTTAGTGTAGCCGTTTGTATCGCTTTCGCCTGCCCCGCGGTAAGCATCTTGAATTGTAACATTTGAGATTTCAAGGTTAGTAGCATTTGTGAGTTCAAAGAATGAGCCGTTTTTGTCGCCGTCAGCCATAGCTGCAACTTTGATAATTTTTACAGGATTCCCGGCTTCATCTACACCATCAGTCACATTGGTTGCTTCAAATGTTCTGTCATCAGAGCCGTCAGCATTTTTGTATGTGTATGAATTATCATCTTGGTTATATTCAAGTCTGGTTTTCGCTGTATCTGCGTCAAGTACCAGATCTTTCAATTCACCTGACAGAACACTTTTGGTGCCGTTATTAACTGTACCGATAATTGTGAAGTTGCCGGCTGCTGTGGTATCTAGGTCACGGTAAATATTGTAACTGTTGTTTCCGCTTGCATCAACGATAAAGTTAAACCCGCGGTTGTTGTGTTGTATGTCTTCACCTTGATAAATATTCAGGTCGCGCAGGGTATCAGTTGAGGACGGCCCACCGTAGGTGATTTCAATCCCTTTACCGGCAAGTGCGGAATCAATCTCGTATTTATAAACGTTAGTTGCCCAGCTCAAGAGTTCCGTACCGTCATTGACTGCGAGCTGCAAATTATTACCGCCTGAAATAACCGGAATTATGTTTTTGCCTGTGTATCTGAAAATCTGACCGTTGTCGTTTGTGATAAATACTTTTGTCAGATTAAGTGTTCCCTCGCCTGCTGTGGCATTGATAGTATCAGCGATAGGGTCTTGTTTATCATCAACATACAAATTCAAATCAAGCGAAATGTTGTTTGTACCTTGAGCTGCATTGAGGCTGTCAAACTTGTAATTATTACCGGCTCTTGTGTTTGACAAATCAAGGGTTGAATTGTTCATTGTGATAGATCCGTTGTCAGCATGAGAAAGCGTGATATTTGAACCTGTAAAGTTCAAAACATCATCAATCCCCGCCGTACTAAAGCCAAGGTTATATGTACCGTCGTTGAAGTTCAGGTTGTTTGATTTACCGGCTGCTGTAGTCCAGAACTTGTCAGCGATAGTAACCTTGTGGTTGTCAGCGTCAACATTAAATTGAGTATTTCCGTTGAGGTTGATATTTGCAAGGGTTTCATTAGAAAGCGTTCCATCGCCTGTAGTGTAATTAACAATAGCGTCTGCTATATTAACAGTTGCCCCCGCATTCAGACCGTAAACCTGATTGAAGACGAGAGTCCCTGCATTTACATTAATAACACCTGTAAAATCAGCACCGTTGTCATTGCCTGTGAGGGTAAGCTGGTTGCTGCCAATTTTGGAAATTGTACCTTCGCCTGAAATGTCTGAGGAAATTGTGAAATCAGCACCAGACATTTCCGTATAACCTGCAATTAATTCAGCATCTTTATCTATATTTATTTGCCCGTCTACAATATTACCGCCCTGGTATTTTACTACAGCATTATCGTTTATGTTCAATGTTACATCTTTATAATGCTCAAATACAACAGGAAAAATACCAGACCCCGCAGTTAACTCAACATCATTATTAACATTAACAATTGATGATTCTGCTGTATATAACTTGGCAGTTCCATAGTCAAATTTTACGGTTGAATTTATAGCGTTATCAATGTTTACAAATCCCGTATTATTTGGATCACTGTTCACATTAATAATGCTATCTTTGACATTAGAACCTGTAATGAATGTCGTAATATGAATATTTTTATCAGCAGCAGCATTCAAATTCAATATACCGGAGTTCTGAATAGCGTTAACCGACATTATTTCAATTTGTGAATCACTTTTAGTAGCATTTATTGTCAGAGTACCGCTGTTATATATTGCAGGAAGAGAATTTTCTGAAGAAGACTGCATATGTGACATAATGTTTACATCATTCAATGTCACTTCTGCGCCGTCGTTATAGATAATAGAAGTATATTTTTCATCATCCATACTATATGGCATATGCTCAATCATTGAATTACTGATGGTAACCTGTGCATCATCTTTTGCGTAAATCACTCCGCCAGCACCTTTTGCGAAGTTATTCCTCAATTGAGAGTTAGTCACAGATACAATCGCATCCCCTGCCGCAGAAATTGCACCGCCGTTACCGTCAGCGTGATTGTCCTGCAAAACTACGTTATTAAGGGTAACAGTTCCGCCGGTTGCGCTCACGACTGCACCATTTGTGTTTGAAGATGCGCCCTCTGTCCCTGCATCAGCATTTGACGCAAGTGCATTTTGGATAGTCAGATTTTCCAGAGTGAGAGTGGTATCTGCTCCGACTTCAAAGAACGAATGCGCGCCACCGCCTGAAAATACGCTTTCTGACGCTGCATCACTCTTACCAGAAACTGTAAAGTTTCCGGCAAGAGTAGTTTCCAAATCTTCCTCAATAGTGTATACACTGTCTCCCACAAATACAAACGGGCGTGTTCCTGATACAAAGTGGTTTTGATATTTCAAACCGTTAGCCGCAATAGCCGTTGCGACAATAGACAATTCACTACCGCTCGCTGTTATATCATAGATATAAACATCCGACGATTTTTGTCCGTTATATTCTGCAAAACCTAAATTTCCGCCATTATTATTTATAACAGTGTAAGTTTTATTAGTAACGGCGCCGTTATTACCTAAAATATTGACGTCGTCAATTGTAAGCAAACCTGAAGAAGCTGCCCCTGCATTCAAAATGTCTGTTTGACCATCAGAACCTGAAGACAAATCAACATCAAGACTTATATGATTTGTTCCGTCACTTTTTATACTGCCAAATGTATATGTGTTTGCTGAACCATCCAGCAAATTCAAAGCTGAATCCGCAGCCAGAGAAATTGCATGGTCTAAAGTTGTAACATTATCGCCGAGTGTTATACCGGCATTGCTAAAATTAATAACCTGTCCTGAACCAAAATTTGTATTGAGCGTAAAATCAGCATCGGAAAGATTTACAACATTATTTGAGCCTTCTGCGGCGATTGTATTATTTATAGTAACAGCGTTTTCTTCACCTCTGCCAACACCGTTGATAGAGAGTATGCCCTCACTTTTGAGGGTAATATTCTGGTTAAACACACCGCCTGTTATGTTGTTATATGTAAGGGAAGCCTCTCCTGTGTTACCCGAAAAATTCCGCTGGCAGTCAACAACTATATTGGCGTTTTCGCCAAAGAAAGATTTTCTGCCGTCAATAACGAGTTCGCCCCATTCTACAACAGCGTCACCGTTAAATGCAGAGTTGTCTCCTGTGAGAGTCAGTGCGCCACTTCCTGCTTTTTGAAACTCAGCCTGATTTTCACCGGCAACGGCTTCACTGATAAGGCTGCCAGTGTATGTAATATTTTCTTCGCCTGAATTTTCAAAGATAAACTTTGCACCGTCTGTGATAACCGTATCAGCATTGCCCCCGCCAAAATATACTTCATCACCGCCGTCGACCAAGAAACGCATTGTACCGTCTTTTACATGGATGGTGCTGCCGATTGCCGAATAATCATCACTGAATGTTATGTAATTATCATTGTACTTGTATATATCAACATTTGCAGCATTGCTGCACAATATATTAATAAAGTCTGCGGCAGAAATAGTGTCTTCAGGATTTACAACAGGATTGTCCGAACCGGTACGAGCTGCAATATCGTTTTCAATAACTAAAGCAAGGTTGGAACCGTCAGACCAGTTTTTGGAGGTCGCGTTTGTAAGTGCGGCGCCAAGAGTATCCGTTTTATCAGTACCCTTTAAAGTCAACGTGGCGCCCTGCGCAACATTGAGAGCTCCGGTGTAATAGGCGCTGCTGCCGGTTGTTTCTGTGCCGTCAGTCAGGCTTTGCTTACCGACAAGCACAAGGTTCCCGCCATTTTCAACGGTAATTTGAGCCGTATCATCCGCAGACTGAAGTCCGCTGCCGATTTCAGCTCTGCCGGTCACATTAATCACCGAATTCGCAGTTGTATAAATATCATTCAGAGCTTCATCCTGATGTAGGTTATTTGAAAATATTACGTCTCCGAGATTTAACGTTCCCGTATTATATATGGCACCACCGAGAGCTTCAGCGGAGCCGTTGTCTTCCATGGTATAAAATACTTGGTTGCCGCTAATATTTGTATCATCTCCGATAGTCAGGATACCTTCGTTGTAAAATACTCCGCCGTGGGCACTTGCCGTACTATCTCCGCGACCTGTGTTGTTATTTGTAATAGCACCTGCAATATTACCGGTTATTGTTGTCCCTTTAATTTCAAGCTCACCTGCATTATATATCATACCGCCGCGAAGAGTAGCAACAACCTGGTCATTGTTCATATACGTCCAAATTCTCTGACTGTCAGCAGTTGCCGCAACTTCATTATTGGAAATAGAGCCACCGGAGATTGTCACGGTACTATTCTCTCCGGTATTTCTGATTAAGCCGCCATAAATTTCTGCAACAGCATGCGGAGGTTCTTGAGTCACAACTGTAGTAGACATGTTATCCCGCACTGATTCAACAGCTATTTTATTTGAATCAAATTTTGAATTGTTTATATTCAAAGTTCCGGAATTATCAATAATACCGCCGTAAAGATATGAACGAGCTATTTCAGCACCTGAACGTATCTGCTTAAAATTCAATGTTGTCGAGTAAGTTGAATCAAAAACATTCAACACACCGGCGGAATTTTGAACAACACCGCCATATAATGAATATATTCTTGAATGGTAAGCATCATGCACGTCGCCGATAGTTGATTCTGTCTTCCAGTTCATATTTTGGAATGTAATATTAGCACCGTCGGTTTGCACGACATAATGTCCGTACAGTAAATCACCAGAAAACTCACTGACACTGGTATCATCTTCCCAGATACTGCCTGTAATTTCATTATTACCGCCGTCAATGACAACATTGACAGCTCCGCTTATACTATTTCTAAAATCGGCATCTTGCAAAGTTATAGGATTTAAAACATTAAGAGTTGAACCGTCTGCATAATTAACAGAATTAACAAGACCTGCCTGGTCAAGAACATCTGCTGCATTTACGGCTAATCCGCCGAAAGTAATACTACCCAGAATAACGGCAGTACATAAGGCTTTAAGGCTGCCCCCTAAAAGATGTGTTGTCAAAGGGTTTCACCTCCTTAGCACTATTCATAATGTTTTTTTCATATTTATTCCAATCTCATTCTCTAGTGATTTACTTACTATAAACCCAAATAATCAACGTATTAAGTAACCTAATGTGTCAATAGTATATCAGGTGTACACTAAAGTCAAGCACTATAAATATAGTACTTTAGTCTAAATTATTCTTGTCAAACTTGTGATATCATGCAATAATATAAATTAAAGTTGATTAAGGAGTGAGGCATGAAACACGATTTGAAAGCAATGATTATGGCAGCCGGCGTCGGTTCCAGACTGGATCCGCTGACACAACTTGTACCAAAACCGCTCGTTCCGATTGCTAACAAACCTGTCATGGATATCCTTCTTGAATATCTGGCTAAAATCGGCGTCAGAAGCGTTATCTCAAATACTCACTATCTCGCAGACCAAATTATTGCAAGATACTCCAACAACAGCTTTGGCATAAACTTTAATTATATAAAAGAAGATACCCTATCGGGAACCGCAGGCGGCTTAAAAAAATGCCAATATTTCTTTGACGAGGGCGAAGATTTTATCGTTTTGTCGGGAGACGGAGTTTCAAATGTTGACCTGCTGCGAGGACTGCAGGTTCACAAAAGTTCAAATGCTATTGCTACCATCGGGATTAAACAAATCCCTAAAAACGAAGTCTCACACTTTGGAGTTGTCGTTACCGATTCTGACGGATTCATCACTGAATTTCAGGAAAAACCGGCTGTTCAAGACGCTAAAAGCAACTATATTAACACAGGTATTTATATCTTTAACTACAAAATCTTTGACTATATCCCGAAAGATACTTTCTACGATTTTGCCAAAAATGTTTTTCCTAAGCTGCTTAAAGAACGCCAGATAAATACGTTTGAGATAACAGAATACTGGAGTGATATCGGTACTCTTGCACAGTATCAGCAATCTGTACAGGATTTGTTCAACAATGATTATACTTTTAACCACGCTCCGATTGTAAAAACATCAGATGGCGCTTACATTTCAGCAAGTGTTCTGCCAATGTCGGTTAAATTCATAGGTAATACAACTATTGGCTGCGGCTGCATCATCGGCAAAAACGTAACGTTGGAAAACTGTATTATCTGGGACAACGTTACTATTGAAGACAATATAACAATCAAAGATTGCATAATCGCATCAAATTCTGTAATAAAACGCGACCTGACAGCGCAAATTATCGGCTTAAACTGCGAAATTACAGGAGAAACCGTCAATCTGTAAAGATAGATTTTGAGGATACTATTAAAATTCCTTCATTCTGAGGTCTTTAGGCGTAAGAATCTATTTTAGATACTTCGCTAACGCTCAGTATGACGCTGTTTTGAAAATTTTTTGCGGAATTTGCTATATAAGTCTGGAAAAAACTGTTGACAATAAATTTTGTTTTGGTAATAATAAGGATTGTGAAAGAAATACATGCGCTCCCATCGTCTAGAGGCCTAGGACAACACCCTTTCACGGTGTAGACGGGGATTCGAATTCCCCTGGGAGTACCATTTGATTATAAGACACCTTAAAGGTGTCTTTTTTAATGAATAGGCTTGAGATTTCAGCGGTTCGAAAATCATCTGAAAAATACATCAAACCTTTAGGAAAAATTAACCTCTGCAATCTTTGTTTCAAGTCTAAATCACCATTTTTCCATAATATATCAATATTGCTAATTGCCCTGCAGGCGTATTTAAGACACTTTGATAAATCTTCGTCATGCACTTCAAATTCACGTAAGCGGAACTCCTGCTCTTGTATTTCCTCTGCTAATTGCTCTGTTTTGAACTTATAATCCTCCTCACTTATTATTCCATCCAATCTAAAATCAATTAACTTACTCTTTTTATTTTTAAGTTCAATTAGTTTGTCTTGCACTCGTTTTTGCCTGTTTAATTTTACTGATAATTTTTCGTTATAAACATCTTTCACTATTGTTTCAAATAAATTAAGTAAATCTCGTTCAGGTTTAATATAATTCAAATAATCTACAAACATTTCTTCTAACCTTTCTTTTCTTATTCTGAAATGGATAGAGCAATCTTTATTATGACAGTGATAATATGGATACTTTTCTTTTCTACCTTTAGATTTACTACCTGTTAATGGTTGGTTGCAATTAGGACAGGTAATGAACTGTCTTAGCGGGAATTCGGGATTATTTCGCTTATATGCAGTAATAACAGGTTTTCTACCCTCTAAAATATCTTGAACTTTATTAAATTCAGCTTCTGATATTAATGGTTCGAAAATTCCTCTGATGGGTTCTTCCGACCATTCCTTTTTATACATATAACCATTGTAAAGTGGATTTTTCAGCATACGACATAGCATATTAGTATTAATCTTTAATCCATCATCAGCCATTATTTTAATTATTTGCACCTGCTGATACAAACCAGTTGCAAAAAGTTTAAAAATCTTTTTGATATGATGTGCAGTTTTGGGGTCTGGTTCAATGTTACCGTTTTTCATAATGTACCCGATAGGTGCTTTCCACATCCAATGACCTTGTAAAAAAGCGGTTTTCATGCCGTTGGTTACTCTTTCTGCTTTTTGGTCATTTTCGTATTGAGCTAAAACTCCCATCAAATTTCGGGTTAATTTATCGGTTGCAGAATTTCCGTTATTCTCTCTCGCAAATAAAACTCTAATATTTAACTTTGTAAAAAATCCCTGTAAGTCGTAAAAATCCTTGATATCTCTGGTTAATCTATCAATTTTCCAGATTATGATTGCATCAATATTCTTTTTGTTTGCAACACAAAATTTCATAAGATTTTGTAATTCGGGTCTATCCTGTGTTTTAGCACTTTCACCTTTTTCTACAAACACTTTTGACACCTTATACCCATTCATCTCAGCAAATGACTTACAGTCTTTTTCTTGACCTGCTAAACTGTAACCTTCTTCTGCCTGATTTTTCGTTGAAACTCTTGTATAAATAATTGCATTACTCATAAATTTCTCCTTTCATTTTGAGGCGGAATTACTCCGCCTTACCAGCTTTTCTTAATTTTGCTTCTCTAATTCCTGCTTTTATGCGTTCACTTCTCATTCTCCATTCGTACCTTTTAAAAGCTTCCTGTAAACTATTTTGAAGTTCTCCTATGGGAGAGTTTTTAAACTCAGGGTTTTGTAATAACTTCATAAAATCATCGTCTTTCATTTTTCTTCCTTTCTGCCGTAATCGGCACAACTTTAGAGCATTTATTTAGGTAATCTTCTACCACTACAAATGCTAATTGGTACATTAAATCCCTGATAGCCTCAACTTCGCTATCATCCAAATTTTTGGCATACTTTCCAAGACTACGTCTGCACGCCTTAATACTAAGCATGGTTATCCATCCTTTTGCCTTTGTATTAAGGTTCAACGTCTCTTGTTGCCGCCTTAAAATATTTTGTTATACTAATAATCCAGCTCTATTTTTTAGCCACTGAAATTATTTAATTTTATCAGTTACCTCTGTTGTAATAGACATTAGTCCATTTTTATCAACGAAAGGTATTGTTTTTGTATAAGGTCTACCTTTAACCCTATCCATCAACTCTTCGGGTGATAAATCTAAATTTACCTCCGTTGATGTTGTTTTCATTATTAAATACTCTTTCCCTCTATTATTTTTTCTTTCTATGTTAATACTTTTATTTCTATCATCAATTAATTTATCAGCCACAGCATCAATTCTTACACTATCTTGCTCGTTTACAACCTCAGAGGTAGTTACAGTCATTTTATAACCGTTATGTGGCATAAATGTCATACAGTAGTCGTAAAATGGCAGAATTAAAACAGGTTTACAACAGTTTTTATCCATTTTTAAATTAACGTAAGCAGAGTCCTCAAGATACAAAGATGCACTCCCATCAAATTCCACAATAATAACGACTTTTCTTGCTGTCGCACATATATTTAAAAATGTTTCAAATAAATACTGTCGTTTCGTGTCGTTTAATTCAAAAATACCAGTCAGTGCTTTTTGTATTTGAATATTAGACATTCCATAAGTTTTTAAATCCTGAATAATCCGTAACCGAACGACATCAGCAAGTGAAAACAACCGCCAGCCGTTGTTACTCTCTCGATGTTTAACCAGTAATCCCTTAGCATCCCAATCGTTTAATTTTCGTGATGTTATTTCGGGTATTAATTTAATAATTTGTTGAGGATAGTAACGAGGTTTATTAACATTTTCAACTTCGGATAAGACTTTTTCATAATCTATAGTTCCAACTATGTTATCAAATTCCAAAAGGGAATTAATTTGCAAAAATGTCTTTTGACTTATGGAACTTAGCTTTTTAGAACTTGTCATATTAATAACCTCTTTTAAAATTATACACTAATGTATAGTTTTATATTGACATAGTTAAATCATACATGCAAGTATAATTCTTTAGAGATTTAATAAAATTTTACAAACTCCACCGTCAGCCACCGTTAAATTAATCAACAAGAGCTTTTATAATTCTATAAGCATCTTTTACACGTTCAGGATTATCTTTTAAAATTGTTGTAATTTCTTGGATTAAATCATCTGCGGGTGCATATTGTGCAAACTGAAATACATCAAAATACCCTACTTCTAATACACGCATAATATTTTCTAATGTAATAAATGACGGGAAATTTCTCCCATTTTCAATATTACTAAGTGATGTTGGCTCGATACCTGCTTTTTCGGCAAGAACTTCTTGGCTTAATGAAGCTCTTTTGCGTAATTCTTTTATTCTTAGACCTAATAATTTTCTGTTATCCACTGTTAATACCTCAATTTAAGCATTATCATCATGGTATTAAATTAAAATGTTAATTTACATAAATTGAGAATGTAGTTTTGGCTTGATTAAATTGTTTCACTTGGGATATAATCATTTTGAATTAGATATTTTACTTATTTTTACAGTTGAACTTGAAAGGAGAATAAAATGAGTTTACTGTTATGTCATATTGCCAATAGTGTTGGAACATCAACTGAGGACATTGCAACAATGAGCCTGCATTATATCCTGCAAAGTTCAACAATTGCTCGAGATACATTATTAGACCATATTGGAACAGAATTAGGTCTCCAGTTTGAAAAGGATTTGCATTTTGAACTTCAATCTTGCGGAGAAAATCTTGAAAGACCTGATATGTCTTTAAGGAATACGCACAATGATGAAATTCTTATTTTTGAGATGAAGTTTTGGGCAAATCTGACAGATAATCAACCTAACACCTACCTTGAACGCTTGGAGAAAAAAGGCGGGAAAGGACTTATATTTGTATGCCCTAAATCAAGAATTATATCGCTTGTTGATGAACTTGCGGCTTCTGCTGAATATGAGAAACCTCAAGGCAGATTATTGCAAAAAGACGGCAAGCCTCCAATGCTCGTTTTATCTTGGGAAGAAGTTCTTAATTCACTTGAAAATGTTTTGCAGGAAGATGTTTTGTATAATGACTTATTACAATTAAAAGGGCTTACTGGAGAAATGGATAATCAGGATTTCAAACCATTTTCAGCAGGAGATTTAAGTTCTAATATGGCAAATCGTATTGTTGATTATTACAGAATTGTCGATAAAATTGCTGATAGTCTTTTAATTCATAAAATATGTAATTCAAAAGGTGTTAAAGCCACTCCACAAAAAGGCGGATACTGTCGCTACTTAAGAATAGATAACCCTGCAACAGGTTTAAGCATTCAATTTAACTGTAATTTATGGCAAAAAGGGATTTGCGGAAAAACAACTCCGTTTTGGATGACATTTAAGTCTATTGATGAAAACAATAATTGGGTTGCATACTCGCCTAAACTTCGTTACAACTTAGAGGATAAGGGGATAAAATACTTAATAGAAAAATCTGATAAGTCAGATATGCTGATTGTACCGCTTTATCCGAAACGTAATACCAATGAATTTGAAATGGTTGATGACTTGATAAAACAAGCAAAAGAGTATATCGACCTTCTTTAGGCTCTATCAAGCCAATAAGTTTTTACTTTACAGCGAGGGTCGTCAATTAAGGCTTTATTAAGTACCCAAGTTGTTTCAAGCGGGTCGCCCATTGTCCAGTATTGATAATTGCCTAAACAAAGCATCGTATAAATTCTGTTTTGAAACTTTGCACGCTCGCCATTTTCACGAATAAATATAACAGCATCCTCAAAAGCCTTTCGCTCAGCTTTGCAGATGTCGCAGTTATTTGTACATTTACCCTCAGCTTTTGTTTTTTCACAAGGGAAACTCAAAACATACTCATGCGGAGCAAAATGTTCAAATGTTTTTGCATTTTTCCAAGTCTTACTATTGATATAATTTGTAAAATCTTCAATACCATAATTCATACTGATATTTTACTATAGATATAAAATTTATACAGATATTTTAGCCGTTTCCAATTGTTAATATTTGATTTTAACTGGTTGATAAAGCCAGTCTTCGTTTCGTTCACGATATTCACATGGGTTTTGGAAATAATCATAGTTTAATATTTCTAAAATTCTTGAAGCATCCTCCGTTGCAAATCTACATCCTTTATAGAGATTAAAATGGAAAAGTAACTTACAAATTTTCCAAACAAGCAATTTTTCGATATCAGAACTGTTGTTGATTTGTTGATTACTTTCCAATAAATGTAATCTATTAGGAACATAGAAAGTCGCATAATATCTATCATTATTAAAGTGTTTAATAAACATTCCTGTAATATTAAAAACTTCTATTAATGTATTATCTGCCCATAGTTCTACATTAAAAAGATTTATACAATCATCATAACAATAATTTTGTGAATTTTTATACTTCCAGTAAGCCTCATTTAGACAAGTATCGGTAAGAAGTTCATCGTATGTGTTTGCAGTCGATAAAGGTATTGTTTTATCGAATTCTTCATTACTCCTTACAATTTTAAATTTGTGATTTAGAGAATAATAATAAGCAGTCTCACTTTCAGCAATTTCATACTCACTTTTAGGATGCTTCCAGTTTTCAATGTCATCCAGATACATTGAAAACCTATCAAGTATTGGTAAATGTTCTCCCCGTTTACGGGCAAAAAGTTCTTCCAATTCGGTTCTGGTACAGCATTCATCTTTTGGTGTATTTCTATCAGAATTTCTTGAATATATCCATTCTTTTCTAACTGTTACTTTTTTGCCATCAGATTTCTGCGCCTGACACTCTTTATTTAAGACATACGGTAATTCTCTTGCAGAAGGCATTATTTTAATAATATCAATAAATCCTTTACCTACCTTTTCTCTTATAAGCTCAATATTAGGAATTACAGACATATAATTCCTCAATGTCTGTATCAAATTTGCACTCTGTCGGCAATTAGCATCTTTTGAGATATCATGTATAAGTTTAGAGCCATTAGATTTATCTTCTTCAACCCCAATTACAATATATCTATCGATACTATCAGACAATGAGTTACTCATACACAAAATGTCATGTACCAAATCGACTTCACCTAATTTATCTTTTGAATACCATTCTTTTTTAAAATCTATGTAATCATTTTCTACGGATGCTGATAATTTATCCCAAAGCATAATTATCCTCCTTTAATAATTGTATAAACAAATTATACAACAAATTCAATTATTAGAATTTACTCATTAAATTCAAATTTTAATAATTATGTAAAAAATCTAGTATAATATATTGAAAGGAGATAAAAATGAGAAAAATACAAACTGAAGAAGCAAAAAGATTACAAAAAGAATGGGGAGATAAACCTTGCAATCATCCGTCGTGGGGAAAAGAATGTTATCTTGCAACCACAACAGGAGATTATGTTTGTTTACAATGCGGATTAACTGCTAGTCCTGACTATTATAAAATCTTACGCAATATTCCTTAACTCATAAAACCTACGGAGGTCGGAGACTATTCGGTTCCAACTATTTTTCACTAGGGGTACCATTTTAAATAGAGGCTTTTTGCCTCTTTTTTTATTGATGTTTTTTAAATTTTTGTAATAATATAGCAATTATTTGCCCGCCATCTAGTTTTATATATACATAGGGGATGTTATTCTCGGGGAAATAATTATGAAGATTTTATCACTAATCACAATGGCGAGAAAGACCGCATTTAATCCAGTCGCGAAAAAGGCGTTAACCTATATTTCTGATCCTGTTCAAAGAAAAGCGGCACAAAATTTGCAAAAAGGCGCTAAAAATATAATACGTGTCGCCGAGGAAACTCAGCCGGATGACGCGGCTGCAATTCAAAAATTTTTCAAGCAATATGAAAGGTACGGATTTTCTAATGGTGATATTAAATATTTAGGCGGAGAGGCTTCAGATGTATTGCTGAAATTTGGTTTATTATCAGATGAAAAGTTTATTAAAGCCGCGTTGTCACGTAAAAATCTGCTTAAACAGAATAATTTTTTGGGGAGTGTAACCGAAGAAAACAAAAAAGTATTTATAAAATTTTTGAAAGATAAAAGTATAGATGATGAACAATTAGAATCAGTTATTCATTTACTGACAGAAGAAAATGCACCGATTTTAAAACAACTTTTAAAAGACAAAAATTTCAACTTCAAATTATTGCAAGATATTCCTGCAACTCATTTGAGAAGTGACAATGTAGAGGTATTGAAACAGATTTCTAAAAACGGCAACGTAAAATTGCAGGAAATGCTCTACATTATGACCAGTACAAACAAAAGCAATGCTGATATTGCGGTGCAGCTGCTTAAAAAAGCCGGTAACAATACTGACGGGGTTCATTCTATATTGGGTTCTGTGTACGCTGTTGAAAATATGAGTGAAAAGGGATTAAAGGCATTTCAATTAAGAAAAAAATTATTATCAGAACTTTTAGATAATCCTAAGTTTAAATTGGGGACAGATTCTCAGGGAAATGAAAATTATCTGATTTCAAGAGTGCTTTCTGCAGTATCGCCGGAAAATTACGGATTGGCAAAATCATCCATTTTAAACCGGAATGTAAATTTATACGCGGTGTCTGATTTTCTTAAAGGGGTAACTTTAGAAAATCAACATGTTGCAAAACGCATACTTGATATGGCGTTAAAAGATACCAGACTGCCTGATTTAAAAAGTTTGGATGCCGGTGCGGCAGCAAAATATCTTGATGAGGTTGCTAAAATAAAAAATCCAAAAATTCAAAGCCAATACATTGAAGTAATGAATAATTTAAGGTCAGATAAGATAGACGAAATTTTGCAAATTATAAGAACCGCTAAACCTGAAGATGCAAAATTTGCAAGTTCACTTGTTTCATGTATTACAAGCGGATTAAAAAAAGAAGAGGCTGAATCTATTATTAAAATGATAGAACAATCCGGAAGAAATTTAAGTGTTCGTGAGGTTTGCAATTTGACTGTATTAAGTCATTGTGATGAAATTCCGGTTGCACAATTTGTACAGAGAATGTTAAGTAATAAATCTGTACCGGATAAGCAATTAGAGCTTTTAACATGTAAATATATTGAAATTGCACAAAAAATAAAAGACTCAAATTTTGTGTTACCGGCAGATTTTGTCAAAAAATGCAACTCAGGAACATTAAAAAAAGAAGAAATTATAAGATTAAAAGAGCAGTTGTTTGATGAATTTATACAGAAGCAGGATGAAATAATTAAAAAATTGCCTGATGTGTTTGAAAAATTGCTGCAAAATAAAAATTTAAAATCTTATGAGTTCGAGGATATTTTATTTCAAATATCCATGGATAATATCGGTATAATAGAAAAATATGCACTTAATCCTAAAATTTCCAAAATAAATCTGGCTATCGCAAAGCCTGAAAATATATCAGAAATTGAAAAATTAGCTGATATCGGACTACCGAGAAAAATGCAAAGCCGATTTCTGCCGATTATAAAAAAATCAGATCAATATGCGGAAAAACGCTTTGAAGTATTGCAGCGCTTATTAAAAAAAGAAGCTGATTACAGTGAAGATGACCTTGCAAAAATTATTTACAGAATAGATGGTTCTACAATAAAATATATTGATGAAATTGTCCAAAGAGAAAATTTATCATTGCACCAAAAAGGATTGCTGCTTGATGATATTTCATGGAACAGTAATACTGAAAACATAATGAAACTTGTAAGGGATAAGAGCATTAAAGGCGAATATTTTACCCAGATATTAGAAGATACTGTATTTGATTTATATGAAAAAAATCCTGAACTTGTAAAAAAAGCACTGGATCTAAAAGTTGCTTTGCAAGTAGTGGATCCAAAGGCAAAATCTTTATTCTCTGCTGATTTTGTCGCTATAACAGATGCAATAGGAGAAAAACGTTTTGCAAATATTTTAAAAGGATTAGAAGAAGCAAAAACAAAATATAATATAACCCCCAGAGAAAATTTAGTTTTGCAAATTACAGGCAATGCAAACGACAAATTTCTTACATTTGCCGAATATGCCGGCGGTAATTCACTTGTGTTTAAATTTGACAAGAGAACAGGAAAACTTATTACAATAACTCAGCCGGGAAAATCCATACATATTCCGACCGGAGAAATTGTAGAGGATGTAGTATCAAAGGAACCTAAAGTTTTGTCGATAGATGTGCCATATCGAATAGGTACATTTACAAAAGGTAAAAATGGTGAATTCGGAACAGTTTATACAGAATCAGCAATAAAAGGTCAGTATGATATTTTTCAAACACGACCGGACGGATCCCGAATAAGAATAGGGCACGCTCTCATTACCCCGAACGGAGCAAAACATGTGCGAAAAACTTTGACATCTTCTGACGGAAGCAAAACCTATTTGGCTTATCGGGAAGATAAAAAGGGGAACACATATTTCCATTCAATAATTAAAGATAAAAACGGGCAGAAACTGTCCGATGTAAAAAGAACATTCAAAGTTATATCAAACAATCATTTTGTTTCAACAAGAGACGGTCAAGCTTATGATATTGTATTCACGGACAAAAAAGTTATAGTAACCAAACTGGATGCTGCCGGCAAAAAAACAAAAGAAAAAGTAGAATATGCAATAAAAGATGTTCCGCTGCTTGACGCGGATAAGGTGCTTAGTGCAACAGAGTGCTTAGATGAAAAAGAAATTTATAAAGTAGCAGAAATATTCAAGCGTTACGGTATAGAGCCGATGACCATAGACAGAAGCTGCGTTGAGATGCTTAAACGGCTGCCTGGAGATGAATGGTTTGCTATGAGTAAATCCTGCCAGTTTGTAATGCCTCAAAGTGTTTTACCGTATAATGCCTGCTATGGCGGAAACAGCATCTTCTTGTCTAAAGAATTAAAAGATAATATGGGTGTGTTTTCACATGAACTCGGGCATGCAAAATTTTATGCGCTTAATTTAAATAAAGATAAAGAACTTATCAAAATTTATAATGCTGAGAAAAAATCTTATACAAGCAGATTTCCTGAATCAAGAATTGAATCTATAGATTATTTCCTTAGCAGGAATACTGCTGCCGAAAAGGCAGGACTGAATGAAACTGTCGCAGAATCAAATCTGTTAACAAATACAATTCAATCCTGGGACGGTATACAGGACAGAACTATATTTCTTGAACAGTACTTTCCTAAAACAATAGCATATTTGCGGCAGAAATTTATGGAACTAATCTAAATCACGAGACTTTATGTATTTGTAGGTAAAATAAAAAATTAACTGGGACCGGAGGGATTCGAACCCACGACCAAGGGATTATGAGTCCCCTGCGCTACCGCTGCGCCACAGTCCCAGA
>CALUQN010000017.1 GCA_944322945.1 Candidatus Gastranaerophilales bacterium
AAATGTTAAAAATCTCTTTGGATTTATTCTTTTACAAGGATCTTATCCTTAAAGCATTAGTTTGTTAACAATGCCCCAGGTCGGGGAGGGCTAGGGTGGGGATCAAACATTATGTTTGCTCAGAATAACAAACTCTTTGCTCCGGCGACTCAATTTGCCGAAAAACTTAACATTTCTTAATTATCCTCTGTTACTCCTTTACATTTCTTAATACAAAGCACAGGATATAAACTCTTTGCTGCAAAGTATTACTCAGGATTTTTTAGAATATTTTATATGTTACGTTTTGTAACGGTTTTTCCATATCATTAAATTTTTACTGCATTTATTCCGTTTATTTCTAGTGTAAAAGACAAAAAAAAGGAGGGCTTTAAGATGAATTTCAAACCTGAAAACCTTGATAAATCAGTATTTTCCATCAGGGGGGGGGGCAGATGACAGGTCGTACTCTGCTTGCCGCTCTTTTGATTGGTGCCGCACCAGCACTCGCGGATGATCTTTCGACGCCGACTTTGGGTGACGATAGCGCTTATACCCTCACAAAAGTCGACGCGGCTGGTGATAACACTATTACAAAATTTGAATACAACTCCTCAACAGGCGAGTTTACACCTGTTTACTACCGTATGGATTTGAAAAATACAACATATGGTGAAGGTGCTGACAGCAAATATTTTCAGTTGGAAGATAAATACGGTGACGGACAATATTATTTAACAGAAGTTGACACACCGGAACCCGGTAAAACAACAATTACTGTCAAATATGACGCGGCTGCCACCGGCAATTACACTACACAGTACAAAGATATTAATTCAACCATTGAAGCAACAAATCCTGAAAGTACTTACAATAATCGTTATCAAATGATTGGTGGTGCAATCAAGGATGTGACGAATTTTGAAAATGTATTATTTGAAAATAATACAACAAATGCTATTTTGCACGTATCAGGCGGAACTTCGGATGATGGGAATTCTGCTTATGCTGATGCGCTAGGTGGTGCTCTGTATAATGATACTACTATAGGTGACATAAGCGGTACATTTATAAACAACTCAATAATTGTAACTATAGATAAAGATACCATATACGATTATGGTGATATGACTACATATGGCGGAGCTATTTATAACAAAGGTGAAATAGGCAATATCAACGCTAATTTTATAAATAATAAAGCAGATTATGGCAGTGCAATTTACAATAGCGGTAAAGTGGGAGATATTATAGGTGATTTTGTAAATAATACCGGAGATGAATATAATTCAAACGTAATTGCAAACATAAATAATGGGCAAATCGGAGACATTACCGGTAACTTTATAAGTAATACCGGAAATGTTATTTATAACAGTGCTGATGAAAATGGTTCCGTAAAGATTGGTAATATTTCGGGCAATTTTATCGCGAATGATGGTTATGCTATATCTAATGTTGCATATAATGATAAATATGAACAAACAGAAATTGGTGATATCAACGCTAATTTTATTGGAAATACCCAAGGTGGTATCAACAACTATGGTATAGTTGGAAACGTAACCTCCACGTTTATCAGCAATGATAGAGGAATTTCAAATGGCGGCATCATTGGAAATATTAAAGGTGATTTTATTGGCAATAATACCGCTATAGAAAATTATGGTGAGCTCGGGAATATAACCGGTGATTTTATAGGTAATGGTATTTCTATAGGTAATAGCGGCACAATCAAAGATGTTAATGCTCATTTTATGAATAATTTAGGCGGCGCAATATCCAATATTAACGGCATATTAGGAACGGTAACAGGTAATTTCACAAATAATACAGGAAGTCAAAATAGGCTTGACGGCAGTAATGCTGTTGCAGGCGGGGCAATCCTAAATTACGTTGATAATGGCAGCTCAACAAGTTCCATAATAGGAAACATCAATGCTGACTTTGTCAACAATAGTGCAGTATCCGATAATTACTCTACATACGGTGGGGCTATTTACAATGGAAATTACTATTATAGTAGCGAAAACAATAGCATGGCTATAATAGGGGATATTACGGGTGATTTTATAAATAACAGTGTATCATCAAACAGTAGCAGGCGTAGTGGACAAGGTGGGGCTATTTTTAATGACTATAACAGCAAAATTGGGAATATCACTGGTAATTTCATTATGAATTCTTCTGATGGAGATGCCGGAGCTATCTATAATTCTGGTACCTTAGGAGATATCACAGGCGATTTTATTAAAAATTCTGCTGATGACTGGGGTGGCGGAATTGAAAATCAGGGTGAAGTGGGTAAAATAACCGGTAATTTTACTGAAAATAGTGCCAATAGGGGTGGTGCAATCTACAATGAAGGCATCATGGGTGATATTAACGGTAATTTTATAAGTAACACTGCCAAAGATTCTGCTGGTGCTATTGTAACGTCTATAGGTGGCGTTAATAACATAACCGGCAACTTTAAACAAAATACGGCAGGGCAAGGTGCCGGTGCTATTGGTTTCAATGCTAATACTTGGATAGAACTAAATACCACAACAAATATTAAAGATTCTGTATTTGAAGAAAATACAGCAGGGGGGTACGGCGGCGCCATTGCTGTTGCTCTTGATTATACAAGATCTACACCATTTGAGCAAACAAATATACATTCATTAAATATTGACAACACTCTATTTGAAAATAATATAACAGGTATTGCAGGCGGTGCTATATATCTTTCAAAACAAGTTACTGATAGCGGTGAGGCATTTGTAAGTTTAATGAATGAAGTTTCGCCATTATCAGAAACAAATACAGACACCGGTTATAATTTGGTTGTCAACAACACAACTTTCAAAAATAACACTGCACAAAATAAAGATATAAAGATGTATGCAAGTGGCGGTGCTGTTGCAATGCAAGGCATTGGTAATATTGAAAATTATAATAGGATAGAAATTACCAAGTGCAAAGAAATATTAGTTGATGAAGACGGTAATAAAATCGCTGATATGCCTGAATATTACTATATGGATAATTATGGTCGTGACTCAATAATCATGACTGATCCAATGCATAATATTATCCAAAATTCATATTTTGAAAATAACAAAGCAATTAGTGATTACAACGCATTTGGCGGAGCAATATCCGTTATGTCTACAGGCTCTGCTCAAACAGGAACAAATATTGAACAATACGAAGATGTTTATGAACAAACTATTGATGATTATCTGGAGTGGCTTCCAATGCCGGATCCTGACATGACACAGGAAGAGTATATCCAATATATTAAAGATGAGTTACAGTCTGCTATTGAAAGCGACCCTAATATGTTTGCCTCAGAAGAGGAACTCTATGCAGCCCTGGAATCTATGGGCATAGACCCGAATGGTTCAGCAAGCGGCACAAGCCATGATTCACTGGAAATTGTCAACACATCTTTCGTTAACAACTCAGCAGAATATGTTAATGAAGAAGACCCGTACGGCGGAGCTTATGGCGGTGCAATATTCAGCCAGACAAACCTGAAAATAACTGCCGACAACGGTACCAGCTTGTTTGACGGCAACAAAGTTATTAATAACGGCGTCGAAGAATCCAATGCCATTTATATGAATAACAACAACCCGGACAAAACTCCGTTAAAATTAACCCTTGAAGCAAAAAACAACGGTGTTATACAAATAAATGACAAAATTTCCGGCAGTACTTATACGCACATTAACAATTCCGTCGGCGAGGTAAAACCCTATCTCGACCCCGGCCCTCAACCATTGGCAGAAACTGTCTATAAAATAAACATAACAGGTGACGAGACAGGTAAAGTCATATTGAATAACGTTATAGAAGCCTATAACGCAATTGATGACAGATCTCCGTTTGAAAAAGACACTGTCGATATCAGCCTTGAAAAAACTAACTTGTACCTCGGTGCGCGCGATGACGTACTCAATGGCAACAACTTAGACCTCAAAAGCGGCTTATTCTCAATGAGCAACAATTCTGTAGGTACAGCTTCACTGAACACATTCACTATTTCCGGAGACACAAACTTTGTTGCAGATGTAAACCTGCAAGAGCAAACAATGGACAGAATTACAGCTGATACCTACGGAGCACACACAGGAAACTTAAATGTCATCGGCATGAATATATTAAATGATGCACCTGTGGGTCGTGACACTACAGAAATTTTCTTCGCTGAAACCGGTTTAATGGATAATGTTGTTAACGGCACTGGCGAACTTCCTGACAGCAACTATCAGGTTGCACTCACTCCTATATACAAATATAACGTAGGATACGAAACTCGTGAAGATGACGGAGGTTACTTCGTCTTTACAAGAGGAGATAAAATTCCGACAACACCGGGTGGCAGTACAGGCGGAGGCTCTACAGGAAACCCGTCCGATGCGTTCAACCCAGCTGTTCTGGCTACCCCTGTTGCAAATCTCGCCGCCGGTCAAGCTGCTATGAACGAAGCGTTCAAATACGTCTTCGAACATGCTGACGCATTTACTCAATTACCATCTATGGAAAGATACGCTAAAATCAATGCCAACAAATATGCATTAAGTACTGATTTCAACGAAAATATGCCGTCCTACGCCGACCAGCTTCAAAATAAAGCCGTCTGGTTCAGACCATATACTACCTTTGAAACCATGAACATTAAAAACGGTCCGAAAGTTGATGCCATTACTTATGGTTCGCTTGTTGGCTTCGACGGTGATTTCAAAGAAATGAAAAATGGCTGGAGCAGAATCTTCACTGGTTATGCTGGCTATATGGGTTCTTCTTTGAATTACTCCGGCGTTGATACATCAATGAATGGCGGCTTGTTAGGGTTCACTGAAACCTTCTACAAAGGTAACTTCTGGACTGCAATCACAGCTTCCGCGGGTGCAAGCGTTGGTGAAAGCCACACCATGTACGGCAAAGAAGATTATACATCACTTTTGGCTGGTGTCGGAAGTAAAACCGGCTACAACTTCGAATTTAAAGACGGCAAATTCATCATCCAGCCGATTATGTATTTGTCTTATACCTTTGTAAATACGTTTGATTATAAGAACGCGGCAGGTGTAAACATTGAATCTGATCCGTTACACACAATCCAATTAAACCCGAGTGTACGTTTCATCGCGAACCTCAAAGGCGGCTGGCAGCCTTATGCGAGTGTTGGTATGGTCTGGAACCTGATGAACGAAAGCAAGGTCACCGCCAACAACGTGAAACTTCCGGAAATGTCTGTAAAACCGTATGTTGAATACGGAGTTGGTGTACAGCGGAACTGGGCAGATAAGTTCACGGCGTTCTTACAGGCAATGATACGTAACGGCGGCAGAAACGGTATTGCGCTTACCGGCGGCTTCCGCTTCATGCTCGGCTCCGACAATGACAACTCTGATAAACCAAAAGTTAAAAAAGAGATTAAGTCACTATAGCAAACAGTAATAAAAAAAACAGAGAAGAAAAATTTTTTTCGGAACACGCGACTCACTGCGTTCGCGCTATCGTCCTCAAAAAACATTTCTCCTCTGTTTTTTGCTATCACAAAAGAAGAGATTAAGTCACTCTAAAGACGATATGACGATTTCACCCTCTCCCGATTTGGAGAGCGGGGGGGAGGAATTAAAACTGCTAAGCTCTTACGGTCATGACAAAGTTGGTGGGCACGCGTGCGCTTTGCCCACCCTATAACTCTTTCGCCCAACAATGCACTTTGTACCCTCCCCAGGTCGGGGAGGGCAAGGGTGGGGAACAAATATTATGTTTGGCAAACGTAACGTTTGTATCAATAGGACTATTCAACTTTTAAAAAGTCGCCTTTTGAAAATGCTCAAGAGATTTTGAAATACTTTTAACAGGCGGCTTTTAGTACGCCCGTAAGAGTTTTTCAATCTTAGTAGGGCAGGGGCAGGGGTGAGGTCTTACTGTCAGGCATTGCCTGACCTACAGTAACTCCGACAAAGACAACGACAAACCGAAAGTTAAAAAAGAAATCAAGTCACTCTAGCAAACATGATGGTTGCTGTCATCCTGAAAGCGTAGAAAATCAGTTTTTTTGAAAAACGAGATTTTCAAGCTGTTCAGGATCTTGCCGTGCGGAAAATCTTGCCAGCTCTTCACAAGCTAAGACCCTGAAATAAATTCAGGGTGACAATAAGTAGGTCAGGCAATGCCTGACCTACTTAAACTTTGTACCCTCCCCAGGTCGGGGAGGGCTAGGGTGGGGAGCAAACATTATGTTTGGCAAACGTAACGTTTGCATCAATAGGACTATTCAACTTTTAAAAAGTCGCCTTTTGAAGATGTGCAAGGAATTTTGAAAGGCTTTTAACAGGCGGTTTTTATTACGCCCGTAAGAGTTTTTCAATATTCTCCCCTCTCCTAGTTTAGGAGAGGGGGTAGGGGTGAGGTGCAAACATAATGTTTGTCCTCTCCAAATCGTGTTAGGGGCTGTCTTAAAATAATTTCATGATATCCTCTTCTGCATAATCTCATTGCCGCTGTATTTTGTTACAAAATGTTACAATATCCGGTATTTGCGCAATCTGTGCCGAAAAAAAACGTTATTATATGTATGAGAGTATAACCCATAGGATTACTGTATCTATGTTAGTCATTGACGGTGATTACAATTATTTAATAAATAAGTTGAACCTGTCTCCGCAGAAACTTGCAGAGTACGGGACAAAAACCGTTGACGAAATTCTGGAAGCAGAAGCAGCCAGCGGCAACCAGGCTGCGATTAAAATTGTTAACGAAATGTACACCAACGTCGCATTTCTCGTTGAAATTTTTAGGCTTGCTGATCCGGAAAATAAATACATGATACTCTCACAAATGAGTTCTCAACAATTACAAGAATTTCTGCCGCTTATGGAAGAGCAGGATTTACAACAAGGCTTGATGTATTTTTCTATGGACAAACTTCTTGATATGATGGAAGATTTGCCCCCAGAACAGCTTGTTAACGCGGTATTTGAGATGTTTTCTCAGGAAGAAATTATCCAATACATGCCGGAAGACCAGCTTGATAAAGTTTTGACAGGTCCTGAACTTGATAAAAACAAAGTTCTGGAACATCTGAAATCCATTCCGCCGGAATATCTTGCCCAGATGATTGAAAACGTCACTGGCGAGCCGCTGGATGAAATGGACAGCCTTGATATGATTAACCAGATTAGCGGGTTTAATCCTAACGAATATAAAGATGCTCTCACAGGTATGCAGTCAACTCAAAAGCAGCAGCTAATGCTTTCTCTGTGCAAAGAAAATCCGGAACTTTACCAGCTCTTTGCTCCTGAAGAATATACTAATATCGTCAATACTTATAAACAAAAACCGCAGGTAGTTAAGGCGCTTAATGTTATTGAAAAAGAAGAAATAATCAAGATGGTTGAAGAACTGCCAAATGACCTGTTGTCTATGGTTATTACGCAAATTGACCCTGATACATTCGGCGATATGCTGTTGAAAAAACACGCAGATCTGCTTGCTCAAGTCGTTATGATGTAGTTTTGCTATTCATCCAGCAATTCAATAGCTGTTTTGATTGCCAGTTCGCTGAAATTGTATTTCATTACACGTCTGTCAAGTGACGAGTTTAGTTTAAATTCACGGATAACTATTTTGTCGTGGTATTTTACTGCGATATAGACAAGCCCGACGGGTTTATTTTTTGAGCCGCCGGTTGGCCCTGCAATACCTGTCGTGCAGATGGCAACATCACATCCGGTACGTCTATACAATCCCTGCGCCATTTCAAACGCGCACTCACTGCTGACCGCGCCATACTTTTCCAGTGTTTCGTTCAAGACGCCGAGGTTTTTGTGCTTAATCTCGTTTGCATAAGTGACGTAAGCTTCTTTAAAATATTCTGAACTTCCTGATATATCAGTAATTCTTGACGCAACAAGCCCGCCTGTGCAGGATTCTGCCGTGGAGACCGTCAGCGATTTTTCCTTCAAAAGCCTGCCGAGCGCCTCTTCAGTTTTTATGCTGTTTTTATGGAGATTATATTTTATGTTTTCAAATAATTTATTCATCACTTTTACTCTATGTACATAAACGGATTTTGTCAATTGTCCGCCTTAACTATTTGTCTTAATTATTCGAAATAATTGTTGGATATTGAAATTTGATTATACTATCATGAGTAAAAAGGAGCATGGAAAGAGCATGGCTGTAAACGCAAAGAAACCGCAAAACGATTTGAATCTTTTACCTCAAAACATAGAGGCAGAAGAAGCGATTTTAGGGGCAATACTGGTTAATCCGGATTGTATAACAAAGATAGTTGAGCATTTGAAGCCGGAGAGTTTTTACAAACCCGCCCACAGATATGTTTACGAGGCAATGCTGGAACTTTTTAACAACAACGACAGGATAGATATCGTCACTGTTTCTGATGTTTTAAGCTACAGCCAGAAACTGGATATAGTCGGCGGTCGTGCTTTTATAAACGATTTGAGTTACAAGACAATAACCACCTCAAACGTTGAATATTACGCCAAAATAGTTCAGGAAAAAGCGATTAAGCGCGCCTTGATAAACGCAGGTTCAGAGATAGTTTCATTTGGCTACGATGTGAACCCGATAGATGAATCATTGGACAGCGCGGAAAAATTGATTTTCGACATAGCAGCAAACAAGGCAACGAGCGATCTTGTACCGGCAAAAGATTTGGTATTAAAAACTTACGAAAAGATAGAATACCGCTATGAGCATCAGGATGAACTTTTGGGAGTACCGACGGGTTTTTATGATTTGGACGAAACATTAAACGGGCTTCAAAAATCAGACCTGATAATCCTTGCGGCGCGTCCTGCGATGGGAAAAACAGCATTTGCGCTGAATATCGCCCAGAATGTAGCGATTAGAGCGAAAGTGCCTGTAGCGATATTTTCTCTTGAAATGTCAAAGGATCAGTTGATGCACAGAATGTTATGTTCGGAAGCGGAAGTTGATTCCCAGCGCTTAAAGACCGGAAATATGCAGAGCAAAGACTGGGAAAAGCTGGTAAATGCAATGAACGAATTTTCACAGGCGCCAATATATATAGATGACACATCAGGGTGTACGATTACGGATATCAGGGCGAAATGCCGCAGATTAAAGATGCAGGAAAAAGAGCTTGGCTTAATCCTTATAGATTACTTGCAGCTGATGGAGGGTTCGGGTCGTGAGGACCGTATGCAGCAGATATCCGCAATCTCCAGAGGATTGAAGATACTGGCAAAAGAGCTTGATGTACCTGTAATAGCACTGTCACAGCTATCACGTGCGGTGGAATCCAGAACAGACAAACGCCCGATGCTGTCAGACCTGCGTGAATCCGGCGCGATAGAACAAGACGCGGATATTGTAATGTTCATATACAGAGATGAGTATTACCGTAAAACCGAGGATGGGGAAGAAGAGGTTCAAAGAGCGGACACAAAAGGTGAATCCGAGATAATAATCGCAAAACACAGAAACGGCGGCTTGGCGAACATCAAGCTGATATTCCAGGGTAATATAACAAAATTCAAAAACCCGATTAAGCCGAATTTTTAGAGCAAACGTTATAGTTTGACAAACGAAACGTGAGTCGACCGGTGGGCACGCATTCGCTTTGCCCACCTATAACTAAAAAATACAGAATGCTGTCAGGCAATGCCTGACCTACAGAAACTCAACAATGCACTTTGTACCCTCCCCAGGTCGGGGAGGGCAAGGGTGGGGAACAAACGTAACGTTTGCATCAACATTCTTTCAACAAACTGAAATACCGTCTTTTGAAGATGTTCAAGAAACTTTAAAAGTCTTTGAAAATCCGGCTTTTATTTCGCCCGTAAGAGCTTTTCAATATTCTTCCCTCTCCTAAATTAGGAGAGCGGATTTGCCGGCTATTACTAACTCCTCCCCCTTGACGGGGGGAGGAATTAAAACTGCTAAGCTCTTACGGGCATGACAAAGTTGGTGGGCACGCGTTCGCTTTGCCCACCCTATAACTCTGTTGCTCCCCATCCCAGCCTGTCTTGAATTTGCTTCACGCTCGGAAAGTTTCGCTTTTGAACCTGCGGTTCAACTTCGCTCAATTTCCTCGCTAACCGGACTAACTGCGTGTCGTCCGTCCGCAAATTCGCTTCCCCAAGCCGGGGAAGGAGGTTTAAACAAATTTAGCATGACAGATTAATGAAATGGACTTAACTGCTTAAAGTCTTAAAGTCCTAACGTCTTTAATTTTGAAAGACTTTTAACAGGCGGCTTTTAGTGCGCCCGTAAGAGCTTTTCAATCTTAGTAGGACAGGGGCAGGGGTGAGGTCTTTCTGTCAGGCATTGCCTGACCTACATAAACTGCAAACATGATGTTTGCTCAGAATGACAATAATTTTGCGGCGATTTGTCTTGCAGTTTCTACTTTATATGTTTTTCACAAAACAATTGTTTCTGCTGTTTGTCTGAATCCATTGCCGCTGTTGACTCTTGCCAGATAATAATTTATTTTCTGATTGTTTACTGTTAATTTTTGTAAACATTTCTTTACATATTAGTATTTCGGTTAATTTATTTATGATAAAATTATTGAAAAATTTGTTGAGGGAGTACATTTTTATGGAGAAAAATGTCATTTGTATGAAATGGGGTGACAAGTTTGACGCCGATTACGTCAACCGGCTCTATGACATGGTCGAACGTAATTTAAAAATCCCTCATAGATTTGTCTGCTTTACTGATAATCCGGATGGTATTAACCCGAAAGTTGAAATCCGCGAAATCCCTCCCCTCAATGAAGACGGCATCCCGGACAGAATGTGGAAAAAGTTAACTGTCTTTGGCGAAAAACTAGCTGACCTCACAGGACAAGCTCTTTTTCTGGATTTGGACATTATTATCCGTGACGATTTAACCCCGTTTTTTGACGCCGAAGGCGATTTTTTAATTATTAAAGATTGGGATTTTCCGCATGATATTATCGGTAACTCTTCCGTTTTTCGCTTTGAAATCGGTAAGCACCCGGATATTATCGAACATTTCTATCAGGAAGGCAAAGATATCAGAAAACGCTACAAAAACGAACAGGCGTTTCTGACTTACGAAATGTACAGAAAAGGTATTCTCAAATACTGGGATAAAAATTGGTGCGTAAGTTTCAAACGAAACTGCCTGCATAAATTCCCTGTGTGCTGGTTTAAGGTGCCAAGAGACCCGCAAGAATCTAAAATCTTAATTTTCCACGGCAAACCTACCCCAAAACAAGCCTATGAAGGCTACTTTGGCAAATGCGGGTTCCGATATATAAAACCCACCCGCTGGCTGGAAAAATATTGGACCGGAGTTAGCAAATAATGACTAAACCCAAAATTAAAATAAATTTTTGCGATAATGACGAAACTTTTGTCAATAAAGAAAAAAATGTCTTCATCGAAATTTTACAAAAGTTTTATGATATTGAAATATCTCCTAATCCTGATTTTTTGTTCTTTTCCTGTTTCGGCACAAAGCACTACTCTTTCACAAATTGCGTAAAAATTTATTATACCAACGAAAATGTTATCCCTGATTTTAACGAATGCGACTACGGAATAGGGTTTCATCACATAAATTTTGAAGACAGATTTCTGCGCTGCACAGAATACAACCTCAAACTGCAGCCTCAAATACAAGACCGTAAAAATTTGCCCGATATTCTGGCTAAAAGAAAATTTTGCAATTTTGTATACTCAAATCGCATAAACGGCGGCGGTGCCTCTCTCAGAACAGATTTTTGCAAAAAATTATCCCAATACAAACACATCGACTGCCCCGGAAAGGTTCTCAACAATATGCAAAACGCCATCGCCCCGAGAAACGGCGACTGGCAGCAAGGCAAACTGGACTTTTTAAGCAATTATAAGTTCACTATTGCTTTTGAAAACCGTATGACTAACGGTTACACAACAGAAAAACTTTTTCATCCTTTAATGGCTAATTCAATCCCTATCTACTGGGGAAATCCGAAAGCTGCCGAAGATTTTAACCCGAAAGCTTTCATCAATTGCAATGACTTTGAGTCTCTCGACGAAGTTATTGAAAAAGTTAAAGAGCTGGACAGCGACGACGAAAAATATATGGAAATGCTGCGTCAGCCTGCTATGCGTGAAGATTACGACTTTGACGGATATGCAAAACTGGAAAACTTTTTAACTCATATTATCAACAAAGGCAATAATCCTTATGTGCGTCAACGCAATGCCTTTATAAGATTTTGCGAAAGATATGCTCCCATCCGCGACAAAGGGATGCACAAAATTTTATATCTGTTTGGAATTAAGATTAAGGTTGGATAAAAATGGAAAAAACTAAGTATGAAATTGTTTCTCTTGGCTGGAATTGTCAGGTCAGAACATATTTAACAATGTACGGTTTGATAAAAACAAAAGCTCAAGGTCGGCTTTCTATGCCGTTTGATTTAGCTGTATTCCCAACGGCTAGTGTTTCAAAATTACTTGTGGATAACAGCGATTATTTTTCAGGGCTTGAATACGGCTTTATGGAAGATGCAAGAAGAATGGAATGGCAAAATCTAAAATACAACAGCCGCCTACCTCATGACCTTGACTGCGGCGAAGAGGATAGAGAAAAAATTACCGAACGCTACAAACAAAGATTTAAAAACCTGAAAGCGACAATAGAATCAGATGATTTCCTCTTTTTTGTCCACAACGTACAGGGTACGACAGACCAGATCAACGAATTATACAAAACACTGAAAACCATCCGCAAAGATAAACCATTCAAATTGATTGTGTGGGATATAGAAGACTTGATTACTGATAAAGAAAATCTCAACCCTGATATCAGCTTGATTCAAAGTTATCATCCTTACGCAGACCTCCATGACGACTGGTACAAACCTGAAAAACAAACCATAAAAACAGATGCATGGACCGCCGGTCTTGTTGAAGATACTGCAAAAATCATCCAATCATGCGGGTTTGAGGTTGTGCGATACAAGAAAAAATCACTGTGCAGCTTTCTGCCGGCACTAAAAAGAGATATTAAACTATTCCTCACAATCACAAACGACAGCGGAACAAATTCAAAAGTTCTGGTATTCCTCGGCAAAAAATACCGCCTGAAAACATGGAATCCGCAGCTTGACAAAGTCATCATCCGACTGCAAGGCAGAATGGCAAACCAGATGTTTGAATGGGCGCTTTCAAAAGCCATCAAAAAACAAACCGGCATACAGCCGATTTTTGACGACAGCGAAGAAACCCAGAAGCTCTCCGCATTTAATATTGATTTCAAAAAATATACGATTGAAAAGCCGCTCAAATACAAACTTTTCAGAAAAACAATTCCCCTCCGGAACCTGCGCAACAAGCTCACAAAAATTAAAATAAAGATACCGGAACACCACGAAAATCCGCCGTTTAAGTTTGACGAAAGGTTTATTAACGTAAAGGCGCCTGTATATCTTGACGGATTTTTCCAGTCTTACAAATATCTGGATATGGTGCGCGATGAACTTCTGGAAGATTTTAAGCTGAAAAAGCCGCTTGATTCTAAAAACAAAAAAATGCTTGAGCTGATTAAAAACACCGAATCCGTATCTTTGCATTACAGAAGAACGGATTACCTGAAAGCGCGCGTGGCAAACGTCATGGGCTCCTGCACAGATGAATACTACAAGGCTGCGGTCAACATTATTGCGGAAAAAACCAGAAAGCCTTTGACCTTATTTATCTTTTCTGACGACCCAGAATGGGTGACGCAAAATGTACATTTTGACCAAAAAGTTGTCGTAGTAGATATAAATTCAGGCAAAAAAGGGTACTGTGACGTAGAGTTGATGAAAAATTGCAAACATAATATAATAGCAAACAGCAGCTTTTCATACTGGGCAGCCTGGCTTAATGAAAATCCTGAAAAGATAGTCATAGCGCCAAAAATATGGATGAAGAACATACAATCCGACTACGATTTAATCCCGCCGGAATGGATAAGGATAGGAGGGCAAATTTGAAAGTAACTGTTGCAATACCGACTTATAACAACTTAAAAGACCTGAAACGGGCGCTGGAGTCTGTCTTTATGCAAGATTTTGAGGATTATGAAATTATAATTGCAGACAATTCAACAAATAGCGAAACAGAAGAGTACATCAAAGGATTAAACCATCCGAAAATTGATTATTTTAGGAACATTCCGCCTGTCAGTCCTTCTGCAAACTGGAACAAAATGCTGGATAAATCTCAAGGCGAATATATCAAAATTCTCTTTGACGACGACTGGTTCCTTACAAAAGACGCGCTTGGGAAAATCGTTAAAGTAATGGACGAACATCCGGAGGCTGATTTTGGATATTGCAGACAAATCGGATTTAAGCGCGGCACAAACAAAGTCGTCCACAGACGTGCACAAAAATACGTCAAAAGACTGCAAAAAGACCCCACGGAACTTTTGCTTGCTAACAGAATTTCCGCCCCGAGTGTTGTATTTTTCAGACGCTCGAAAAATTATAAGTTTGATACATTGTTAACGTGGGGCGTCGATACTGATTTTTATATTCAGGCAATAACTGATAACCCCAATTTTGCTTTTATAAATGAAGAACTGATTGCTCTGGGTGTCTCAGAAACACAACTCACAAGGCGTTGTGAAAACAGTATTGACATTTTGTTAAATAATGATTGCTACTTATATAACAAGCACTATGACATTATTAAAACATCAAAATACAAAAAGAAAATTGAAGCTCGAATACTCAATTCTCTAAAATTTTACAATGTACAAAATTTAGAAGAGTTAAATAGCATACTCACCTATACAAAAGCTCCAGAATTTGTAGCTGAATACTATACGAAAAAGTCCCAAAACTTAGCGGCGAAAATCCGCACTGTTATTGAAATTCTTACAGGGGGGGGGGGGCTTCGTACGCGTTAGCGTAAGCTTTGCGGACACCATCCACCCGTTTATCAATTTTCTGTTTCTTCTACCGCACAGCGGCACCGGCGCGGCTTTGCCGGCTATTACCGTCTCCTCCCCCTTGATGGGGGAGGGCGGGTGGGGGTGTCTCCGCGAACGTGAAACCAATCCAAGACAGATTAGGTGGAAGGGGGCTTATGCAAATTAAAATTGTCCAAAAAATAATTGATAAACTCCGCGGCAAACCTGTCCGGTTCTATATGTTTGACAAAAAAGTAAACGTCCACCCGACAGCAGACATTGATTCCAATACCGAAATCGGCGACTACACATACATAAACAAAAACGTCGATATCACAAAATCAAAAATCGGAAACTACTGCTCCATAGGTTCACACGTAAGAATAGGACTGGGAGAACACGACATAACACAAATATCCACCTCCAGCTTACTGTCGGAAAACGGGGGCTACAAGGGGCTTACGCAAAAAGACTGCATAATCAAAAACGATGTATGGATAGGAGTCGGCGCCGTCATTCGCCGCGGCGTAACCGTAGGCAACGGGGCGGTTATCGGAGCAAATTCGTTTGTAAACAAAGACGTGCCGGATTTTGCTGTAGTTGGCGGCTGCCCGGCAAGGATTATCAAATACCGGTTTGATAAAGAAAAAATAGAAAAAATATTAAAAACTGAATACTGGAACTACCCGCCGGAAGAAGCCAGAAAAATCATCAAAAAGCTTTAACACCGTCCGACAGTATTATTGTCAGGCAATGCCTGACCTACAGTAACACCTGCGCGTTAGCGCTAAAGAGATTTGTGAAAGTTATCAATTACATTACAAAAAATACGCGTTAGCGCTAATGAAAATTGGGGGAATTATCAATTATATTGCATTAACTGCGCGTATGCGCTAAAGAGATTTGTGGAAGTTATCAATTACATTACAAAAAATGTGCGTTAGCGCTAAAGAGATTTGGGGGGCACGCGTGCGCTTTGCCCACCCTATAACTCTTTCGCCCAACAATGCACTTTGTACCCTCCCCAGGTCGGGGAGGGCTAGGGTGGGGAGCAAACGTAACGTTTGCATCAATAGGACTATTCAACTTTTAAAAAGTCGACTTTTGAAAATGCTCAAGAGATTTTGAAAGACTTTTAACAGGCGGCTTTTTTTACGCCCGTAAGAGCTTGTCAATATTCTTCCCTCTCCTAAATTAGGAGAGCGGATTTGCCGGCTATTACTTACTCCTCCCCCTTGACGGGGAAGGAGGTTTAAACAAGTTCAGCATGACAGATTAATGAAATGGACTTAACGTCCTAACGTCTTATCGTCTTAACGTCCCTTTTTCTGCAAACGTTTCGTTTGCTCTTTTAATCGCAATAAAAGAGAAAGAAATGAACATGGAAAAGATTCTTCGCTAACGCTCAGATTTGCCATATAAGCCCCCGCACTTTTTATTTGAAAATGAACCTTCTTCATGCTAAAAAAGATTTGAAATAAGGATTTTTTTATGAGTTATACAAAAGAAGAATTAATATATTTATACAATATGGACTTGGAAGAGCTTTTAACAAAAGCTTCAAAATTTCATTCAGAAAAAATAGAATTTTGTTCAATAGTCAATGCCAGAAACGGCAAATGCTCACAAAACTGTAAATATTGTGCGCAGAGTTCCTATTACCGCACGGAGATAGAATCTTACCCGCTGGTTGATTTGGATGTAATAAGAAGAGCCGCAGCAGAGTCAAAATTAAATCAGGCAACAAGATTTGCCGTTGTAACATCAGGAAAAACTCCTGATGAAGAAGATTTTGGCAAAATACTTGAAATGATAAAAGAACTAAACAAAATAGACGGGCTAAAAAGTTGCGCATCTATTGGTATATTGAATGATGAACAGGCAAAAAAGCTTGCGGAAGCGGGACTAAAAAGATTTCACCACAATATCAACACATCAGAATCTTACTACCCGGAAGTTTGCACAACTCACAGCTGGCAGGACAGGCTGAACACCTGTAAGCTTGTAAAAAAATACGGGATGGAATTATGCTGCGGAGTAATTCTTGGAATGGGCGAGACAGTAGAGCAGCGTGTTGAAATGGCTATGGAGCTTGCTGAAATTCATCCGGAAAGTATTCCTATAAACATTTTGATGCCGATACCGGAAACCCCGTTTGAAAGCTACTATGACAAAATAGATGAAGAAAATATTCTGCGAACAATTGCGGTGTTTAAGATAGCAAACCCTGAATCGGTGATAAGATTTTGCGGCGGCAGAATGCGATTATCGGACGCTAATCAGGAAAGAGCGTTAAAGACATGTGTCGAAGGTATATTAATAGGCAATTATCTGACGACCGTTGGAAAAAATCCAAAGGAGGATATCCAAACGGTAGAAAACCTTTTCAGCAGGCGCTGACACGATGATTGCTGTTACCATATAAATGGCTATTCACTAATCAATTAAAAAAAGAGATTCTTCACCCCTGAATTGTCATCGGGTTCAGAATGACGGCAAACATAATGTTTGCATCATTATTCTTTACACAGACTGAAATACCGCCTTTTGATGATGTGCAAGCAACTTTAAAAGTCTTTGAAAAGCCGGCTTTTGTCACACCAGTAAAAGCATAACAACAATACGTCATTCTGAGCGTTAGCGAAGAATCTCAATTAAAAAAGAGATTCTTCACCCCTGAATTGTCATCGGGTTCAGAATGACGGCAAACATAATGTTTGCATCATTATTCTTTACACAGACTGAAATACCGCCTTTTGATGATGTGCAAGCAACTTTAAAAGTCTTTGAAAAGCCGGCTTTTGTCACACCAGTAAAAGCATAACAACAATACGTCATTCTGAGCGTTAGCGAAGAATCTCAATTAAAAAAGAGATTCTTCACCCCTGAATTGTCATCGGGTTCAGAATGACATTAAGACCTCACCCCTGCCCTCTCCTGAACCAGGAGAGGGGGAAACACACTTAGCGTCCTATCGTCTTAACGTCCTATCGTCCTTTTTAAACGGATTTTCTACGCTTTCAGTATGACAGCAAACGTGACGTTTGCTCTGTTTTTCTTAATATTCTGGTATCTGAAAATCCATTGTGGTATGATATTTACAGGGAATAACTATGAAAGAGTGGATTTTAAACAAATATGAGGGTAACGAAAAGTCTTTATGCGAGAGACTTTTGGCGTCACGCGGAATTACGGAAGAAAAAGATGTTTATGAATTTTTGCACCCGCTTGAAATGAAATTGACCCACCCCCGCGCTTTTAATGATATGGACAAAACTGTCGAAAGACTTGCCCGTGCAATTGATAACAATGAAAAAATCGTTATTTACGGAGACTTTGACGCTGACGGGGTTACGTCTACTTCCGTTCTCTACAGAACTTTTAAATTTCTCGGGGCTGATGTAAACTACTTTATCCCCGACAGAGAAAAAGAAGGTCACGGATTTGATACAAAAGCTCTTGTCAAAATTATGACTCAGGCTAAACCTAAAGTTATTATTTCTGTTGACTGCGGAATTTCTGATGTTGATGCCGTTAATTTTATAAACAGTTTTAAAATAGATGTTATAATCACAGACCACCACGAGGCGCCGGAAACTCTTCCAAACGCTTACGCTATAATTAACCCCAAGGCGCCGAATGCCTTAAACGAAAATTTAACAGCAAAAGAGATAACAAACCTGACAGCGCTTGCCGGCTGCGGTGTTGCCTTTAAAACCGCTCAAGCGCTTCTGGAACACTACAACAAAACCTCTTATATTTATGAAATTCTTCCGTTTGTTGCCGTCGGAACCGTTGCGGATATTGTGCCTTTGATTGGAGAAAACAGATACTTTGTCACAAAAGGGCTGGAGCTTATCTCAAGCGGCAAACATTACGGGCTTAAACGGCTTTTGGAAAGCGCCGGCTACAAGATAGAAAACGGCATCTCCGCCGAACAAATTGCGTTCGGTGTTGCTCCGAGAATTAACGCGTCCGGCAGGCTCGACACTGTTGAAGAAGCTCTCAAAGTCCTAATTTCCGATAACCCGCAGGAAATTGAAATGGCCATTTTAGCGTTGAATGACTTCAACAAAGTGCGGCAAACCTTATGCCAAAATACGTTTATGGAAGCTGACGCAATGGTTCAGGCAGAAGGAAACAGAAATCCCGCTATTATTTTATTTAACAAAGACTGGCATGTCGGAATCGTCGGGATTGTGGCATCTAAACTGATGGAAAAATATTACAAGCCGGTATTTTTGATGACGTATTCGGAAGAAACACAGCAGGTAAGATGTTCTGCAAGAAGCGTCGAGGGAATTCATCTTTATGAAGTCATAAGCGCAAATGCTGAACTTTTTGACGGGTTTGGCGGGCACTCGCTTGCGGCGGGGCTGTCGTTCTCGCCGGAAAAAACAAGTTTTGATGCGGTAAAAGCCGCGCTTAACAAAACAATAAAAGAAATGTCTACAGGCAAAGATATTAAACCTTTTATCAATATTGATTTGGAATTGTCACCAAGAGAAGTTGATGTTCATCTTGTGGAAGAGCTTTCCAAGCTGGAGCCGTTTGGAGCGTCTAATCCAAGCCCTGTTTTTGTGATGAAAAATTTGAAAATAAAAGAAAAACGATTGCTCGGAGAAAACAAAGACCATTTGAGACTGAAAGTTCAGGCGGATAACGAGGAGTTTACCTGCCTTTGGTGGTCGAAAGGCGACATTTCTCTGGTTGCCGGTGATACTCTTGATTTGGCTTTCCATCCGCAAATTAATGAATACAACGGCAATATAAGCGTTCAGCTTATTGTTGATGACATCCATTCTCCATACCTGAAAGAAGCCGAAACAAACACCTCGGGTAAGTTAAAAATTTACGACCACAGAAAAAAAACAAACATTCTGCCACAGGTAAACGATTATGTAAAAACAACCAAACAGGATATTGTGATTTTTGCAGAGAGCAAAACCGTTCTGGATAAGTTAAGCCCGTATAAAAATCTGACAGAAAAAATAATATCCAGAGATAACCTGCGCAGCTGTGATGCGTTGATGTTGTTTGACTATCCGGCAGACAGAGTTTTGTTCGACAAAATCCTTAACGAAACTAATCCGAAAGCTATTCATTTTATGAATTACGACATCAAATATTTTGAAGAAAAAGAGTTTTTAAAAACCTGTGCGGGAATGCTGAAATACGCGTGCAACAATAACGGCGGCAAGGTGGAATTAAAAAGATGTTCCAGTTTTTTGGGCAAACCTGTCAGAGTTTTCGAACTTCTGTTTGATATGTTTGAAGACATCGGGATGATAAAAATTAAAGAAAAACACCCTGATTACTACCTGATAGAATACATCGGAAACTTTGACCCGGCAAAACTTTTGCACGAAAAACAATATAACGAAATGATGGATTTGATTGATGAGAGCGAAGCTTTCCAGAAAAATCTTATGGAAGATGAGCTGGAAAATTTTGCGCACACTTCTGCCGTCTAATTTTTCCCCACTCTAAATTTCATACTGTGCAAGTATTCCGGAATCTGTAAAATATTTCTGTAACAGTTTTCTATGTTCTTCGCTTTGCACTAATTTTGTTTTAATTTTCGGATTATTTTTCGGTTTTACAAAATGTTTTTCATAGTAATGATGTTTGTCCTGATAGCCGAACTTTTCCAGTATCAGCTTATACAATTTACTGTCGTAGTAGTAAAGCATAAAAAATATACAATAAGCCCTATCAAGACTTTTGGTGCTCTCCAAATCAAAATCAACAAAATAAAACTTGCCGTCATCCCCGAGAATAAAATTATATAAATGACAGTCGAGCAGCCTGCCGGAAACTTTTTCCCGATTGTTTCCGTCTGCGTATGTTTTAAAAACATAATCCAATAATTTTAAGATGACATTAACCTTAAAATCCTCCGGTTTGTTTTTTAAATAATCACCAACTGTCACGCCTTTTATGTACTTTCGTTTTGTTTCTGCAGGCACGTGGCGGATGGCGGACTCATTGCACGGCATATCTTTTTCTTTTACATAAGAAGAATTTATATAAATGTCATTTCCTTCACAAGAAATAAACGAGTGCCCGATGTAATACGTTCTGTCAACGTATTTCCAGCAAAATTCACCTTTTTTCAGCCTTGCTATGTGCTCTTTGTACAAAAGAGAATTTTTGTCAGGCTTAATCAATTCATATAATTCGTTTGAAAACCCGAAGAGTACCACATAATCCTGAAAAAATTTGTAGTCCAGTTTGAGGACACCTTTGTTAAAGATAAAAATTATATTATTGCCTCTAATACAAAACAGGTCTTTTTCGTCTGTGTATGCCAGCTGATTAAAAAGCAAAAGAAGGTTATTTCTGTTCTGAATAACATTGCGTCTGTATAAATCAATTTTCGGGTCGTAAAACTTTATTTTTACCCCCAGCAGGGTTAAAACTTTTCTTGAACTTTGCCCGTCTAATCTTTTTACGGAAAAAACACTGTCTAAAAATTTTCTAATCATATTCTTAATCTCTTGCTTATTATACCAGAAAATTATTTTTTTAAGAGCCGCCGACTGCAGAAACTCAATTTTTCACGGTTTATTGTAGAAAACTCTGTAGAAAACTTTGTAAAAAGGTGTAGAAAACTTTTGAGTTTTCTACATGTTTTTCAAGGATTTTTTATAATTTTAGTTTTTATGTAAAAAACTTATAAAGTTTTCTACAATTTTTTCTACATCCAAAACTTTTGTCCAGTCAAACTTTCAGATAGTTTTCTACAAATTTTTCGAGCTTATTATTATTATTATATTTAATATATTATTATATTATTAATAAATAATAGAAAAATTGTTGTAGAAAACTTTGAACAACAAGTTAAAATTGTTAAATTATTTTGCGGAGGTTTTGCAAATAAACTACTGCCCAAGTCGTTTTTATACTATAATTTAGTATAACAGAATTAGAGGAGTAAGGAAATGAAATTTGTTGTAAAAAAAGAGGATTTGTATAACGGTATAAAAATAGTAGAACGTGCAACAAGTATGAAAGCATTGCAGCCTGTTCTTTTAAATATTTATATAGAAACTATTGATACATCAGCAATTAGACTAATAGCAACAGACCTTGATTTTACCGTAACAGCAGTTGTCGATGCGCAGATTGAAGAGCCGGGAAAGATAACACTGCCATCAAAAACTCTCAACGAAATCGTTTCCAAAACCGGCAACGAATTGATTACATTCTCAATGCAGGAAGGTGAAACAATCGTAAATATAAAAGCCCAAAATTCATCATTTGATATTATCGGGATAGCCGCATCAGAATTTCCTCCGGAAATAGCAAATGTAGAACTCCACGAAGAAAATAGTTTTGAAATAGCAGTAAAACCTTTGACAAAAGCAGTAAAGCAGGCAGGTTTTGCAGCGGCAGGATATGAAACAAGCAATCTGTTGTCCGGTATTGTCTGTGATATCCACGATGAAATTCTTGAAATTGCATCAACCGACGGTAACAGACTTGCCCGCGTCAGAGAAAAAATTATGAACAAAGACGGCTGTGCGCACCAGCTGATTATCCCGTCAAAAACTCTTAACGAATTTATTAAACTTGCTGCCTTTATCGAAGATGAAGCTGTCAGAATTTATATCGAAAAATCAAAAATTATTTTTAAAACAGAAACAACCACAACAATTTCAAGACTTCTCGAAGGTCAGTTCCCGAAATATAACCAGCTTATTCCGAACGAAAGCCCTAAAGAAGCGCTTGTCAATGTGTCAAAATTCATTTCTGCACTGGAACGTGTTGCCATTATGGTTAACGAAAAAACAAATATTGTTAAATTTGATTTTGCTGATAATGTTTTGACACTAGCTGCAGATACTCCAGATGCCGGAAAGTCTGAAGAACACATTGATATAGATTACACATCAGAACCTATCACTATCGCTTTTAATTACAAATTTATCCTTGACGCTCTAAAAAATATTGAAAGCGATGAGGTCAAAATAGGCTTAAATTCAAATCTTTCTGCAACAGTTCTTAAACCGAACAGCGAAGATGATTTTGTCTGCTTGATTATGCCTGTTCAAATCAGATAATGGAGATGTTAACTGTGGAAACATTAAAAGAAAAAGCCATTGAATATTTTATGAACGGATACTCTTGTTCTGAAAGTGTGGTGCAAGCCGCTTCTGATGAGGGGCTTTGTGATAACTCATTGCTGCCTGTTGCAACATCATTTTCCGGCGGAATGTCATCGGGATGTGTCTGCGGCGCACTCGCTGCTGCTCAAATAATCTCCGGTTATAATTTCGGCAGGGATAACTCAAAAGGCAACCCTCAGGAGGCCAGAGAACGTGCAAAATTTCTTGTGGATGAATTCAAAAAAAGAAACGGTGCAACGTGCTGCAAAGTTTTGTCCGGCGGACGTCAGGGGATTGAGCGCAAACTTCATTGCCAAAAAATGGTCAGTGATGCCTGCGAACTTGTTGAAGAGATGTTTAAGGCGGCTGTGTAAATGCAAAATTTGTTTAACTTTGACAGATTGAATTTTCTTACTGCCGGTATGCCTTTATCTACCGGAAAAGGCAGTTATAAAAAAGCGTTCCAAATTCTCAAAGAAATGAATCTTGACGGCATGGAGCTGGAGTTTGTCCACGGCGTCAGAATTAGCGGAGAGTCTAAAAAAACAGTCGCTTCCGCAGTTAAAGAAAATAATTTTATCCTCACTGCTCACGGACCTTTTTATATCAACCTGAATTCTAAAGAAGAAGAAAAGGTTGAAGCCAGTGTTCAGCGTATCATTGATACTGCAATTGCCGCAAACGATACCGGTGCTTTTAGTATAACCTACCACGCGGCTTTTTATATGGGACAGGATAAAGAAACTGTTTTTGAAAAAGTTAAAAAACAAACAGAAAAAATTGTCGAAGTTATAGAAAAAGAAAATCTAAAAACATGGATTCGTCCGGAAACTACCGGCAAGCCTACCCAATGGGGCGATTTAGATGAAATTATAAGGTTATCAAAGGAATTTAAACAAGTTCTCCCTTGTATTGATTTTTCACATCTGCATGCAAGAACAGGCGGACAAGAAAACACTTACGATGAATTCTGCCGCACGCTTGAAAAATTAGGAACCCTTGGCGAATATGCTCTTAATAATTTCCACGGTCACCTTGCCGGTATCGAATACACCGCTAAAGGCGAACGTTTCCACCTGAATCTTGAAGAATCCGACATGAATTACAAAGACCTTTTAAAAGCTATGAAAACCTTTGGTGTTAAAGGTGTATTAACTTGTGAAAGTCCTAATATTGAACTCGATACAAAACTCTTGAAAGAATATTATATGAGTTTATAGCAGAAATATTTTTATAAATTAAAAACTTTTTTTAAGTTGTGTAAAAATTTTTCAAAAAATATTGAAAAAATAAAGAAAAATGTGTTATACTACTAATGTAGTATAAATTGTGTAACCTCGGAAAGGATCTGTCAAAAAAATTAAAATGGTAATCGTTTTTTGATTACCAAAGTTTGCCATCCGTATGATGTATTGCTAAAGTACGTAAATACGGTAAAATTGTTTTAAGGAATGTAAAGTTCCAAAAATAAAAAGGCAAAAATTTATATTGACCGGTTTTAGAAGTGTAAAAGCAGGTGGAATTATTTTGAACGAAAACAGCAAAACTGAAGCCAAAGCCAAGACGGTAAAAAAGACATCCGCAGCCTCGCACCCGTTGAAAGCCCCGATTTCAAACCCGATACAAAAAGATGTCGGGATAGTTGAGCGTTTGAATACTCTGAACAAAAATAAAACCACCAACAGACTTTACGGCGGATACGTAAACAACCCGTCAGCAACCTCGAAAACAATAGATTACAACTCCTTAATAAGTGAATTAAACAAAAAATTATACGACAAAAACACATCAAATGAGCTTTTCGGTATATTCCATGACACGTTGTGTTCAAAGTTAAACTGTGAATATACCGCGTTTGGGCTTTATCATGAAAAATCAAAATGTATAAATTTAAAATTGACCGACAAACTTGGGAGCAACTTTTCCCTAAAGATTTTCATGTCAGATGACAAAAATCCGGTGGTGGAATCTTTTAACAAGGTTGCACCGGTCAGTGTCAAAGATAACAAGTTTTTGAAAATACCGTTTGCAATGGAGTCAGGTGCATTGATTCTTCCGCTGGTTTCTGTCAAGAATTGCATAGGTGTTATGATTCTCGGCAAAAATAATTTGGATGATAATAAGGACTTATTTTCATTTTTGTCAAATTATGCAGCAATGTTTGTGCACAATTTGGATTTGATAGAAAGAACAAACAAATACGCAAACACGGATAATTTAACCTCGCTGTATAATCACAGAGGTTTTCAGGAGATACTTAAAAACGAAATAGATAACGCAGAAAAAACATCAACAGATTTATCAATCATAATGTTTGATGTAAACAATATTTCCAAAATCAACAGAGAGCTCGGGCACGCCAAAGGTGATGAAGTCATCAAGCTGCTTGCGGAAAAAATAAAGCAGAATATACGTTCAACAGACAAAGCCGGCAGATACGGCGGCGATGAGATAGCTGTAATTTTGCCGAATACAAACACTGCAGACGCAAAATATCTTGCAGAATATATTACATACTGTTTATCTTGCTGTTTTATTGATGATGTAGGACCTGTCAAGGTTTCCGTCGGGATTTCCACATATCCTGAATGTACAAAAAATCAGGAAAAATTACTCATACTTGCAGAGCAGGCAATGTATATTTCGCAGGCAAAAGGCTATAAAGAAGGAATGTCTGCAATCATCAGTTCATCAGATTTTAATTTCTGGGATGATGTAGCGCTTGATTCTTTTGCGGAAGTTCTTGCAAAACGTCATTCGCAAATAGGTATAAATTTTGAAGAAGAGCTTGTCCATAAGTTCACAAACGAAAAAATAATATCCCAAAACCACCTGATAGAAATGGTAACATCACTGGCAGGCGCAATAGATGCAAAAGACCCTTATACAAAAGGTCATTCTACATCGGTTTCAAGATACTCGGAGGCTCTGGCTCGTTCATTGAATTTGCCGGAAGAAGAAGTTCAGCGGATAAGATTGGGCGCACTGCTGCATGATGTCGGAAAAATCGGAATTCCGGAAAATGTGTTGAAAAAGCCGGACAGATTGCTGGATGATGAGTGGGAAATAATGAAGCAGCATCCTGTTATCGGTGCAGAAAAAGTTTTGCAGCCGAATGAAGCCTTGCACGAATTTATCCCGATAGTAAAATACCACCACGAGCACTATGACGGAACAGGATATCCGGAAAAATTAAAAGGTGAAGAGATACCCTATGCGGCAAGGATAGTATCAGTAGCAGACGCGTATCACGCCTTGATAAGCGACAGACCTTACAGAAAAGGAATGAGCGTTGAAAAAGCCTGCGAAATTTTGAAAATGGGTTCCGGAATACAGTGGGATCCGGATTTAGTCAGACAATTCATAACGATTGCGCCCTCTCTGTCGACTATAATATAATCAGAGCACTTGTAACATTTTATAAAACGGTTACAGAGATGAGTTGCCTTACGGATTAATGCGAAAAAAGCAAAATCTATAGTATAATAATTTCAAATGGACAAAATTCTAGAAATAAAAAAGTTAAATTTGGGGTTTAATACAGAAGGCGGTTTTCGGCAGGCGTTATGGGATGTATCGTTGGATTTAAACCATGGAGAAATGCACGCACTGGTTGGGGAATCCGGCTGCGGGAAAACGATTACCGCAATGAGCACACTCAGACTTTTGCCAAAAAACGCAGAAATAAAATCAGGTGAAATAATATACCGCGGCGAAGATATATTGAACATAGCCCCCGCAAAACTTTCGACAATAAGAGGAGCAAAGATAGCGCTAATACCACAGGATCCGATGACGTCATTAAATCCTTTGTACACAGTGGGAGACCAGCTGCTGGAGGTTATAAAAATACATCAGGGGCTAAGCGGAAAAGCGGCTTATGAAAAAGCAATAGAGGCGTTGAAGACAGTACAAATACCGAGTGCAGAAGAGCGGTTTAAATCATATCCTCACGAGTTTTCCGGAGGCATGAAGCAGCGGGCTATAATAGCAATGGCGCTTGCCTGCCGGGCGGAAATACTTATAGCGGACGAGCCGACGACAGCCCTGGATGTAACAATTCAGGCGCAGATAATGAAATTACTTCAAAAAATAAAAACCGAAACAGGGGTTTCAATTTTGCTAATCACACATGATCTTGCGTTAGTATCAGAGAATGCAGACTTTGTGTCCGTAATGTATGCAGGGCGGATTGTAGAGAGTGCGCGAGCTGAAGATTTTTTCAAACAGCCGCGGCACCCGTATTCTCTTGCACTTTTAAAATCAATTCCGTCAAACCGCGGAGAAAAGTTAGAGACTATTCAGGGGCAGCCGCCATCAATATATCAGGAAATAACGGGCTGTCGTTTTCATCCCAGATGTGAAAAATGTTTTGAGAAGTGTAAAACGGAAATACCTCCGTTGATACCGACAGCGCCAAATCATACAGTTGCCTGCTGGCGTTGAGCTGTTTCTTTTCAAGATATTTTGAAAGTTTTTTAATCGGCGGCTTTTACTGTACCCGTAAGAGCTTAATGACTTTATTCCCTCCCCGACCTGGGGAGGGTCAGGGTGGGGGCAAACGTAACGTTTGCATCAATAGGACTATTCAACTTTCAAAAAGTCGCCTTTCGAAGATATTCAAAAATTTTTAAATATCTTTGAAAATCCGGCTTTTATCGTGTCCGTAAGAGCTTGACGACTTTATTCCCTCCCCAGGTCGGGGAGGGTCAGGGTGGGGAGTAATGCTAATTCTGGCAGAGTTTATGTAGTTATAGGGTGGGCAAAGCGCACGCGTGCCCACCAAATTTCATTAGCGCATACGCGTATTTTTTGTAATGTAATTGATAACTTCCACAAATCTCTTTAGCGCATACGCGCAGTTAATGCAATATAATTGATAATTTCCCCAATTTTCATTAGCGCTAACGCGCAGCTGTTTCTGTAGGTCAGGCATTGCCTGACAGTATTCTTTAGAGTTTGTCTTCTGTGCAATAATAGGAATCATATTAAAAAAAGATTCTTCACCCCTGCCCCCTGTCTTGGATTTTCTACGCTTTCAGGATGACAGCAAACGTAACCTTACTTGTTATCCCCTAATCTTTTTGTTATTATTTTTAAATAAGGAGTTAAGAAAATGTTTTTTTATGCGGATTTACATATACATTCAAAGTATTCACGCGCAACCAGCAAAAGTTGTAATCTCGAAGAGCTGGCTCAGTGGGCGCAGAAAAAAGGTTTGAGCGTAATTTCAACAGGTGATTTTACACATCCTTCTTGGTTTAAAGAAATTCAGGAAAAATTAATTCCGGCTGGTGCCGGTGTTTTCCGCCTCAAACCTGAAATTGAAAAACAAGTTCTAAATCCGGCAGGCAATCCTGTATATTTTCTTCTCTCCGTTGAGATTTCGACAATCTATAAAAAAGGTGATAAAACCAGAAAAGTACACCACGTATGTTTTGTGCCTGATATGCAGTCTGCCGGGAACTTCAGAAACAAACTCGGCGCAATAGGCAACATAAACTCAGACGGACGACCTATTTTAGGGCTTGATTCAAGAAATCTTCTGGAAACAGTTCTGGAATCCGGCGAAAATTCTTATATCATCCCTGCGCACATTTGGACCCCGTGGTTTTCAGTCCTCGGGTCAAAGTCAGGGTTTGATTCGATTGAAGAATGCTACGGTGACCTTGCAGATAACATTTTTGCCGTAGAAACAGGGCTTTCTTCTGATCCGGAAATGAATTGGAAAGTATCAAAACTTGACAAATTCCGGCTAGTGTCAAATTCTGACGCGCATTCGCCATCAAAGCTTGCGCGGGAAGCTACTGTTTTTGATACAAATCCTGATTATTTCAGTATTATGAATGCACTCAAAACAGGCGACGGATACGTCGGCACGGTTGAATTTTTCCCGGAAGAAGGCAAATACCACGAAGACGGTCACAGAAAATGTAATGTCTGTCTGACACCGGAAGAGACAAAAAATTTAGGCGGGATTTGTCCTGTCTGCGGCAAGCCGCTTACTATCGGAGTGTCATACAGAGTTCACGAACTCGCGGATCGTCCGTTTAATTCTGATTTTATACCGGAAACAGGCGGAAAAGTTTTCAGCCTCGTTCCGCTGCAGGAAATTATATCCGAAGTTCTGCAAGTCGGTACCTCCAGCAAATCTGTTGTCACGGAATATGAAAGACTTATCCGTAAGCTCGGCTCAGAACTTTCCATATTGCAGGATGTCCCGCTTGATGAAATTTCAAAAGAATCGACCCTTCTGGGTGAAGCGATTACCAGACTGCGTGCGGGAAAGGTTATCAAACAAGCGGGGTACGACGGTGAATACGGTGTCATTAGATTGTTTGATGACGGTGAATTAAACAAGAAAAAATCTACTGTTAACCTTAAACTTAATATTGAAATTCCTGACGCTCCCAAAAACAAAACAACAAAAACATGGACGGTTCCAAAAGCTGTCATGGAGATTACATCACAGACCCATAAATACAAAAAAGGACTTGATGAATATCAGCAGGCTGCAGTTGAAAATTCTTCAAACCAAATTTTAATAATAGCCGGGCCGGGTTCAGGAAAAACAACCGTTCTGACCCGAAGAATTGCCCATCTGATAAATGACTGTAATGCCGCGCCCGAAAACTGTCTTGCGATTACGTTCACCCGCAGGGCGGCAGAAGAAATGCGCCAACGATTAGCACTGCTGGTGCCTGAAAAATCATCCAAAATTAATATTCACACATTCCACTCGCTCTGTTTTGCAATCCTTAGAGAAAATTACGAAAACGCCGGACTGGACAAGAAATTTTCTGTCATAAGCGAGCAGGAAAAATCCCTCTACACTGCAGAGGAACTTTCTGAAAATATGATTACTTTTGACGACTTGATTACACTGACAGTCAAACTGTTTGAAGAGTATCCGGAAATCAAATCCTCGTACCAAACCCGTTATAAATATCTGTCAGTTGACGAGTATCAGGATATTGACGAAAACCAGTATAAACTTATACGTCAGCTTGCGCCGGAAAACGGCAATATCTGTGCAATCGGCGACCCAAATCAGGCAATTTACGGGTTCCGCGGCGGCAGTTCTAAATTCTTTAATAATTTCCAAAACGATTACAAAAATGTAGAAATAATTAACCTGAAAAATAATTATCGTTCGACAGAAAGTATCGTAAACGCCTCTAACCAGATGATTGACTGCTATACAACAGTATCACAATACGTTAAAAGCTCCGAAAAAATTACCATTCACACAGCACCGACAGACAAAGCAGAAGCTGAATTCATCGTAAGTTCAATAGAAAACCTCATAGGCGGACACAGCTTTTTCTCAATAGATTCATCACGTTCAGAGGGGCAGTCGGAAGATTATTCTTTTTCGGATTTTGCTATACTTTACAGAACATCTTCCCAGCTTAAACCGATAACGGAAGCCCTGGTGCGTTCCGGCATGCCGTTTGTGAAACTTTCTGACGATATGTTGTGTGACAAAAAATCTGTAAGAACCATATTGAAAAATTTGACAGATGCAGAGCCTGTCAATGAACAGCTTGAACACCTGCCGCCGGATGTCGCCGAGGGGATTGAAGATTACATAATGAAATATTTGAAAAAACTTGCTCAAGAAAATCCAAACAGGGCGGACTTTATCCACGAAGTTTATTTGACAAAAGAATCAGACACACTGGACGCCCGTGCGGACAGAATTTCGTTAATGACGCTGCATGCATCAAAGGGGCTGGAATTTCGTTGTGTATTTATAGCCGGCTTGGAAGACGGAATTTTGCCGTTATACCGCGTGCAGACCCCGGAGGAAGTTGAAGAAGAGCGGCGGCTTTTGTATGTCGGAATGACGAGGGCAAAAGAGCGGTTATTTTTAAGCCGAGCAGAGAAGAGATTTGTCTACGGCGAGAAAAAATCACAGGGGATTTCACCGTTTCTTGCAAAGATAGAAAACGACCTTTTGACCTTATCAAAATTTGAGCGGGCACACGAAGAAAAAGACAACACCAGCCAGCTGAGTTTGTTTTGATTTTGTGCTTTGAGAAGCATTAAGGTTGCTCTATTTTTTGTTTAAGTTCCTGAACTTCATATTTCAGGCGGTTAAGTTCGCATTTGACCGGATCCGGAATTCTGTTGTGCATAAGAACACCGTTTTTATCAAGAATTTTTCTGTGTACAACCCGCCCCGGAACCCCGACGACTGTTGAATATTCCGGTACATCTTCCACGACAACAGAGCCTGCTCCGATGCGCACATAATCACCTATGGTAATATTCCCGAGAACTTTTGCTCCGGCGCCGACAATGACATTGTTGCCTAAAGTCGGGTGGCGTTTGCCCTGTTCTTTTCCTGTACCTCCGAGGGTTACCTGCTGATAAATCAACACGTCATCCCCGATGATAGTTGTGGCGCCAATAACGACCCCTTCCCCGTGGTCTATAAAAAATCTTCTGCCGATACGGGCTGCCGGATGGATTTCTATACCGGTGATAATCCTTGTGATGTATGAGATTACCCGCGGAATTAACGGGATATGCCATTTGTACAGCCTGTGCGCAAACCTGTATGCAATGAGTGCGTGCAGTCCGGGGTAGCATAAAATTACCTCGAGAAGGTTATTTGCGGCAGGGTCTTTGTCATAAATAACCTTTATGTCTTCTTTTACCTTTGTAATTCCGCGTCGTAATATTTTGAACATTATTCAATGCCTTATTTTATTTTATCAGTCTGGCAAATTTACGTTTACCCGCCTGCAATACTACACTGTCGGTGAAGGTTACGGAATAAGCCGTGTCGGTAATTTTTTCGCCGTCAATTTTGACACCGCCGCCCTGAATTAATCGTTTTGCTTCGCCTTTGCTTGTTACAAATCCAAGTTCGACAAGCAGGTCCAAAATTCCCTTGCCCTGTTCAACTTTAACTTCAGGGATATCATCAGGAATACCTTTATTTGAAACAACATTGATAAAGTCAGCCTGTGCTTTGTCAGCGCCATCTTTGCCGTGATATTCTTCCGTTATGGTATAAGCAAGTTTAAGCTTGATATCGCGCGGGTTAACTGACGAATCTTTCAGTTTTTCCTCAATATCTTTCAGCTCTTCGTCCGTCACATCCGTGAGCAGTGTGAAATATTTGACAATAAGCGTATCCGGAATACTCATCAGTTTGCCAAACATATCTTTTGCACTGTCAGTGAGGGAGATACAGTGTTCAGGGTAAGTTTTTGACATCTTAACAAGCCCGTCAGTACCTTCAATGAGCGGGAGAAGCATAACCATCTGCGGATATTTTTTGCCGTAAGCTGCTTGAATATCACGCCCCAAAAGGGTGTTAAATCTCTGGTCTGTACCTCCGAGTTCAATATCCGCGTCAATCACATGTGAATCATAGGCTTGCATAAGCGGGTAGAAAAATTCGTGGATAGAAATCGGACGACCTTCCGCATAGCGTTTTGCAAAGTCGTCGCGGGTCATCATTTGCGCAACGGTAATTTGTGCGGCAAGTTTTAAAAGTTCGGTAAATCCCATCTTATGCAGCCAGTCTGCATTGTTAACAACTTCTGCGTTTGTGACATCAACAACTTTTGACATTTGTTCAAAGTAGGATTTAGCATTTTCTTCAACCTGTTCTTTAGTCAAAGACGGTCTGGTTTCGGATTTTCCTGACGGGTCGCCTATCATTGCGGTCGCTCCGCCGACAATTAAAACTATCTTATGCCCGAGTTTTTGGAATTCTCTGAGTTTTCTCATAACAACGGTGTGCCCGAGGTGTAAGTCAGGTCTTGTCGGATCCATACCCAGTTTAACCCTGAGCGGGGTGTTTGTGTCGTGTGCGTGCTGCAATTTTACTGCTAATTCTTCAATTCCGCCCGGCAAAACTTCTGCGCCGCGTGATAATTTTACTGCCTGATTAATAAATTCTTGTCTTATGTCTACCATTTCTTTTTCTCTCCTATATACGTTTGATTATATAATAAAAACACAAAAAAAGACCGGTTATATTCAACCGGTCTAAATAAATAACTTATTGAAGTTCTCCGAGTTTGGTGCGAAGTTCCAGAATTTTAAAGTTGTAGTATTCCAGCCAGGTTCCGCCATCGTCAGCGTCTTTTAGCTCCGGTTCGCAAACTGCTCTGATGCGTTTTTGATCAAGTTCAAAAAGCTGCGCTTTTAGTTCTTCTATCTGTTGATTTTTGCTTGGCTTTCCAAACTCAGGGTTTAAAGTTCCGTCAGTTTCGTTGGTGCCTTCCGTACAAATATAGTAGTCAGGCTCGTTGAGTTCTAATTCACCGTTTACAACGTAGAGGACTTTTCCTGTTTCATTGGCTTGAATTGCCATATTGGTGTACATTTCATCTGTATATGACATAAAATTATTTCTCCTTTCGTATTTTCAATTATTTAATATAACCGCAGGCAGACCAGAGAACCCGCTTAAATTTTGCGGCAACCATAATTTTAATATTTGCGGTGGCGACTGCAGTGTATGCGCCGGCGTCAAGTTTCGGGAAATAGTATGTATTATAAACAAGGTCGCTGCACAGTGATGAGTAGCGGAAAGAATAATTGGTATCTTTAAATGCTTTCGGAAATGTGATTGTGACAGTAGAATCCGCACTGTTGTTAGCTGCGGCAAGTCCGCCCTGCTCAATCCATTTGTCCGAATACAACCGGTACCAGGTAGAACCTGAACTGTATGCCGTGACAACAACCGCAGGACGGGTTGCCGAAACATTGTTTGTCGCAGTCCCGAACCAGGTTATTCCTTTTGTGGAAGAGGATGCAAGTGTTGTGACATTTGCAAAATTTTTATCGGCTTTGTTCGCCAGAGTAGTATCAATTTCGTTGAATTTTTCACTGTTTTCGGAGTCAGTAAGCTCCATATTACCGGTTATTTCGTTATATTTCTGGTTAATATAATCTGTGTTTGACTGAATATGGTCGGCAACGGAGATGAAATTTGCGTTGACTTCCTGCGCCTTGGCCTTTGTACCGGGGACAAAGGTGTAGGGTATGATAGGATTAGTGCTCATAAATTTTGCCTGAAATTCCTTTCCGGCAATTCTTTGTTGATGTGTGTGATAATATATTTTACCACGCGATTAAAAAATCCGTCAAGCCGATTTGTACACAGACGAGTCTTTAACGGAATAAGAAAAAATCATATCGAATGCCGAAATAACTCAAATGCAGGATTATTTTTTGTATCGTGAGTTTATCACTTCTGTGAATCAAAAAAGCTTGTGATTTTTTTGTACATATCCATAATGTCGCCCATGTCAAAACTTTCATAGGCATCTTTTGCGGCGGTTTTTGACTTCAAGCCGCAGGAATGCTCCAGCATATCACGGCAAATTTCAAATTTTTCTTTATCACTCATATTGTAAAATTTACGGCATAATTCAGGACGGTTTTCCAATTTTGGCTTCATTTTGCCTCTTTGACCCTCCTGCCGCGTCATGTTGCTGTATTTGTACATTGCAGAGTCTTTTATCCGACGGAGTGTGTTTTCGGGCAAATTATTTACCAGAATTTTGCCGCCGCGGAGCATTTCAACAAAAAATCCCGCCTGGCATACTGCATTTTTCTTCTGCACATCAGGAATTTGTTCCGCTAAATCTATGTTAAATTGTCCGGCATGGAGGTAGCTGTCCCCTGTGTATAAAAGATTTTTTTTGTATTCGGCAATTTTTTCCGGCGTCCTGAATTTCGGGAACAGTTCGTCAACTTCATCAAGAAGCTTCAAAATCTCTTCCATGCAGAATACTTCCGGATAATGCTCGCCCGTTGTCTCAACCAGCCGCTGATTTATGGAGCCGCCAAGTATGAAACGATTTACCCTTTCGCTGCAGGGTTTTTCTACCAGAACATACAATCCGTCGCAGTCGCTTCCGGGAAATCCAAGTCCGCGCCCGACAGAGCAGTTGCTGTCATAAGCCGCAAATAATACTCTGTTTCCTGTATCTTTTACCATATTATCCAGACCGGTCATAATTTCTTTATTTATATTGGCATTTATCCGTCCTAAATCAGGAAATCCTGTCATTCTGCAATATTCTTGGACAAAGGCTTTTTCTTCTTCCGGTTTCAGCCGGTTAAAAAACTCAAATAATATGCGTTTTGAATCCGGATTTGGCACCGTGCAGCATTTGTTCTCATCAACCTTCCATACATGCGCCGGCAAATCCCTGATGTGCTCCAGCCATTCCCTGCATTTTATTACCGCTTGCGGCGGAAGGTTTTCATAAATAATTTCTGGCAAAGCTTCCGCAGTTTTTATATCAGGCGCCTTCCCCCTGAATGCCTTCACCCCGGCATAACCGAGTACCGCAAGCCCCGCCAGGCTGCCGGTTAATATCGCTGCCCGTTGCAGGTTTGCGGAACTTTGAGTTTTATTCTGTCCGGCAGCTTGCTTTACAGGCTCGTTTTCTCGTACTGATTGCACGACGGATGTCAGATTAACTTGTTTTACCCCCGGTATCATATTTATACAAAACTCCAACAAAATTTTTTTTGCCAGTGAATTTTTGTCTGCCGGTACGGATTTTATTTGATAATTTTATCTATTCCTGTGTATTTTCCGGCGTCTTTTCCACAGTATTTTCAGGTTCGTCTTCGGGTTTCTTTTTAACCCACGGATTGTATTTGTTCTTGTAGCGGACATAACAGAATGTTATCATCACTAAAAATAACGGCGCCATTATCAGGATAAATTTTTTGCAAAATTCCACTATTACCGTACAGAATAAAGCTATCGTCCGGATTACGTGCATTGAGATGAATTTCGCATAATCTTTGAAAAATAATTTGAATTTAAAGGCTTTAAAATAGCAGTTGCCGCGTTTGATAAACCCGGGCGAGTTTGCACAAACTCCGCCATATACATCCCAGGTGCAATTCTCTAGAGCTATGCTGTAGTCATTGATTGCATTTTGACATCTTGTATTTTCATACAAAAAATTTGCCCTGTCGTAGTATGCTTTTCTGTATGCTTCAATATTTTTGTCATTCAGACCCTCTGAATTTACCCGCGCTATCTCATAGTTGTAATCAGATAGCGCATTCATGTAATCATTGTTGGGCTTCCAGGTGGTTTGCTCAATAAAATATGTTATCCAAACCCACGCTAGCATTGTGATGCAAATTATAATCCCAAAAATTATTTTTGTTCTTCTTTCCATATTACCTCTTTACTTTTCCGAAACTCCGTAGCCAAACATAGCAAAGTCATACTTTACCGGATCATTAGAATCAAATGTCCGTAATTTTTCTGTTAATTCCAACACTGATTTAAAATCATTTGATGTTCTTGTCAAAAGCCCCATTTCTCTTGATATTCTTGCAACATGCACATCCAGCGGAATTAAAAGCTCTGATGAGGGCATAAAATTCCAAATCCCGAAATCCACAGGAGGTTTTCTTACCATCCACCGCAAAAACATACACATTCTCTTCATTGCGCCGCCTTTTTCAGGATTCGGTATCATAAAATAAAACCCCTGACCGGCATTCTTGCCGGCTCTTGAATAAAAATAATCCGATACAGGCTTGAACATTTTTGTACTGCCGCAGGTTTGGTAGCCGTATTTGAAAAGCTCTTCCAGCCCGCCGTCTTTTAGGTACAGCTCTTTCATTATTTTGAAAATCTCAACGAAATCTTCTGTTCTGCCAAAACGATAATTGAAATCACCGATTATTTTTGGCTCAAAGTTTGTTATAAAATTGTACGGCTCGTTATTTGCCATATTGAAAAGCTCATCCAATTTTTTTACAAAAACCTTGCGGCTGCCGTACGCTACAAGAGAAGAGATAAATCCTGCTATTTCTATATCTTTTTTTTCACTGAAACGGTGCGGCAGACTGACCGGGTCTGCCCAGATAAATTCAGGATTTTCATACTGTTTTACAAGCTCATCTATCTTTTCTTTTGTAATCATCTAATCACCTGAAAGAACTTTTCAAGTATTATATCACATTTTTCTTCCATAATGCCACCGTAAACTTTTAATTTTGAATTACAAAAAGTTCGAAGGTCAATTTTGGAGCCGAGAGCGCCGTATTGCAGGTCATAAGAGCCAAAGTAAACGGCTTTAAGCCTTGATTGAATTATAGCCCACGCGCACATCGGGCACGGCTCCAGCGTAACATACATTTCACAGTCCTCAAGCCGCCAGTTGTTAAGTTTTTTTTCCGCCGCTCTGATTGCGAGAATTTCTGCGTGCGCTGTTACATCAGAATCTTTTTCTTTTGAATTTACCGCAGAGGAAATTACCTCGCCGTCTTTTACAATTACTGCCGCAACAGGGATTTCGCCGTTAACTTTTTTCGCTAATTCTATCGCTCTTTCCATCATCTTTTTGTTCTTCTTCCACGCTTGTCAAATCAAATTCAAGGCTTACGCAAAATCCGCATTCTTTAGTTGAAGAAAGACTGATTTTTCCGTTCATAGCTTCCACAAGACCTTTTACAATAAACAATCCCAATCCTGTTCCGCGGGTCGTGCGGGTTGTGTTGTCATCAAGCCTTATAAACTTTTCAAAAAGTTTGTTCAGTTTATGTTTCGGAATAACAGGACAATCGTTTTTCACCTGAATGTAGGCTCTTTTGTCATCATAATTTGTATCCACAATAATTGGTGTCTCAGGCTCGGCATATTTTACCGCATTTTCCAAAAGGTTAACAAAAACCTGCTCAAGCCTGCCCTTATCCCCCAGAATAAACGGAAAATCTTCGGTTATGTTTATGATAATTTCTTTGTCCTCTTTGCTTTTCAATAGATTTTTGGACGAAACAAGCACCTCCGGCAGCCAGACTGGCTCCATAACAGTACGCAGACGCATTCCGTCTATATCCGGAATAGTCAGCAAGTCCTCAATCATTCTTTTAAGCCGTTCTGATTGGGTTTTTATGATGCGGAGGGATTTTTGGCGGGTTTCCTCATCAATTTTGATATCCTGCCGCAAAAGTCGTGTTGTGTAACCTTGAATACTTGTCAGCGGCGTGCGAAGTTCGTGGCTTACGGTGTCAATCAGGTTTGAGCGGAATTCATTCAGCTGCTTCAGCTCTTTATTATTCTTTTTTAGCTGCAGATATGACTTATGAATTTCACTTGCCATACGGTTAAACTCAAAAGCCAAAAATACAATTTCGTGAGGGGTAAACACTGTTGTCAAAAGCCTTATCTGTCGCTCGTAATTACCTTTTGATATTGCGATAATTCCTTTAAAGAGCTGTCTTATGTTGATATAGAGATAATACGTGTACAATGCGGTCACAAACATTATGGCAAAAGTCGCCATAAGAACAGATAATATAATTTTTGCCCTGTTATCAGTGATTGCGTGGCGGGTAATCTTTTCCGTTGTATTTACTATGATGGTAATTTTCGGGTCTGCTTTTTTTACATAAACAATCGGCTGGTTTTTTATGTCACCGAAGATTACAGGAGTGTCAAGAACGGAATATTTCGGCAAAAGGCTCATTGTCTCGCTGAAAACTTTGTCCGTATAGTTGTGGGAAGCTATCAGCCTGCCGTCATCCATCAAAACATATATCTGCCGCTTGTCATCCTGCAATGACCGGAACAAAACGCCGTTGATTGCTTCTGTTGTGTATGTTGCCACCAGATAATCATTATTTTTAAGCTGAACATATACTGTTGCTTTTTTATCTTTCTTATTACGTTCATGTATTGCGTCAAGTTCAGCCTGATATTTTACAATCTCAAGTTTTTCACAATAATCCAAATCTTTTATAATTTTGTTCAGGTATTTTATCTTTGCCTCACGGGTTGGAAAGTAATTAAGAGTTGAGGCAACCTGCTCAAGAATCTGCTTAACGGATTCAGTAAAAAAATCTATTTCATCGGAGACCATATTTGCGATTAAGACAGCGGATTCTCTGAGCTGGGAACGCACTGACTGCTGGTTAATATTGTTAATAATAAACCCGCTGATTGTCATCGGAATAAGAACGGCAAAAAATAAGACGATGCCGATTTGTTCAACAATTTTGAGACGTTTAAACTTAAAAAATTCTGCCACTTAACCTGCTTTTCTTTTATTCTTCCGCAAACGGAGTAAGCTTGTAGCCGACGTTAGTAACCGTATGGAGATATTTAGGCTCTTTTGCGTTCGGTTCAATTTTATTACGCAGCCCGCCCACGTGAACACGAAGCATTCTCACATCGTCGTTGCTGTCGTAACCCCAAACTTCATCAAGAAGAGTTGCCAAAGTCACCGGATTGTTAAAATGCTGCATAAGACAGTAAAGAATTTCAAATTCCGTCGGAGTGAGCTTAACTTTTTTATTAACAACAACGCACTCAAGAGTTTCCGGAAAAATTTGTATATCGCCGACGTTGAGCACTTCATCCGAGAGTGAATTCTTATCTTCAATCTGGTTGCGGCGCAGCAAAACTCTTATACGCAGCAAGACTTCCTGTATATCAAAAGGTTTGACAAGGTAATCGTCCGCACCGCAGTCAAATCCTTCGGTTTTGTCATCAATAGTGCCTTTGGCAGTCAGCATAAGTATAGGTATAGCGAGTTTTGCCTGCCGGATATTTTTGCAGACATCAAACCCGTTCATCTTTGGCATCATTACATCAAGAAGTATCAAGTCGTAAGTATTGTTTAAGGCTTTGTGAAGCCCTTCCATACCGTCTTTTGCGGTATCGACAAAATACCCGCTTTGAGCCACATCAAATTCCAACAGTTCTCTGATTTCATCATCATCATCGACTATCAAAATCCGTTTTTGCATATCTGCCATACGAAAACCCCTCTTTTTTATAATTTTAGCGGAACAAAGGATTATTTTCAACTTTTTATAAAGATTTATAAAATATTATATAAGGCAAAGACTGCTTTTTACCTGGCTGGCGGGAAACAGAAAATTTGTGAATATTCCGCGTTTGTCAAAATGTATTTCATTTAACAAAAACGCTCCTTGAACTTTTCAAAGAGCGCTTTTCGTTTTTGTTAATCATTTCGTTTCAAACTATGAAAAATATCTTTTCAAAAGTCCGTCGAAACCTTTACCGTGGCGAGCTTCATCCTTAGCCATTTCATGAACTGTATCGTGAATAGCGTCGTAGCCTAATTGTTTAGCGCGTGCAGCGATTGCAAGTTTGCCTTCGCAAGCACCGTGTTCAGCTTCTGCGCGGAGTTCAAGATTTTTCTTTGTAGAATCTGTAACAACTTCACCGAGAAGTTCTGCAAATTTTGCTGCGTGTTCTGCTTCTTCAAATGCGTATCTTTTGTATGCTTCCGCAATTTCAGGATAGCCTTCTCTTTCAGCTACTCTTGACATTGCAAGATACATACCGACTTCTGTGCATTCTCCGTTGAAGTGTGCTCTCAATCCTTCCATAACTTCTGCATCTTCAACTTTTCCGTCGCCTACTTTATGTTCGCAAGCATATACTTTTGCGCCGCCGCCAACTTCTTTGAATGTTGTTGCTCCGCATAACGGGCATTTTTCCGGTGCTTTGTCAGCTTCTGTTGACCAGCCGCATACTGTACATACAAATTTTGCCATTATTAACCACCTTTCTTTTTCAAGTACATATTTGATTATACTATTAAAATTTTTATTTGTAAAGTAAGAATTATTCTCATTTTTTAAAATTTGTTACATTCTGCAGGGCATTTTTATGATAAAATTGAACGGTAAAGAGGGGGAAATAAGATGAAAGCAGTAGTATTTAACGAAGGATTGAAGCTAGTCAAAGATTACAAAAAGCCGGAGCCTAAAAAGGGGGAAGCACTGGTCAGGGTGACACTTGCCGGAATTTGTAATACGGATTACGAAATAACCAAAGGGTATATGGGATATAAAGGTATATTGGGTCATGAAGCCGTCGGGATTGTGGAAGAGATAAACGACGAAGACCAATCTTTGCTCGGCAAACGGGTTGTCGCAGAAATCAGCTACGGCTGCAAGGAGCCTGATTGTAAGTGGTGTGCGGAGAAGCTTTACAGACATTGTCCGAACCGTCACACACTCGGTATATGGCAAAAGGACGGAGTTTTTTGTGAATATTTTACTATGCCTTTGGAAGTTTTGTTTGAAGTGCCGGAAAATGTGGAAGATGAGCAGGCAGTATTTGTGGAGCCGCTTGCCGCTGCAATAGAAATTACAGAGCAGCTGCATATCAAACCGATGGACAGGGTTGTAATTCTGGGTGACGGAAAGCTCGGATTAATTACGGCGCTTGCATTGAATGCGTTGAATATAAACGTTACACTTGTCGGGAAACATCAAAATAAGCTTGATATCGCAAAAGCGCAGGGTGTTTCAGTTAAGCTTTTGAATGAATTTGAAATAAAGAAAGAATATGATGTTGTAGTAGAAGCAACGGGGTCGGTATCTGGGTTTGAAACAGCGCTGGCGCTCACAAAGCCGCGAGGTGTTCTGGTATTGAAAAGCACTGTTGCCGCGTCAAAAGAGTTCAACCTTGCGCCTATTGTAATTGATGAAATTACGGTATTAGGTTCGCGGTGCGGACAGTTTCCGCCGGCATTACGGCTGCTGCAGTCAGGACGGATTGACCTTAAACCGATGATTTCCGCATCATATTCAGTTGATGATGCGATAGAAGCTTTTGAGAAAAACAAAGAAAAAGACGTCTTAAAAGTCCTTTTGAAATTTTCCATAAGTGATTAGGGAGTAGACCTTTATATTAAAATGTCATCCTGAAAGCGTAGAAAATCTGTTTAAAAAAAGACTTTAGGACGTTAAGACGTTAGGACGCTAAGTTCATTTCACCCTCTCCTAAATTAGGAGAGGGGTAGGGGTGAGGTCTTACTTTCATCCTGAAAGCGTAGAAAATCCGTTTAAAAAAAGACGTTAGGACGATAAGACGTTAGGACGCTAAGTTCATTTCACCCTCTCCTAAATTAGGAGAGGGGTAGGGGTGAGGTCTTACTTTCATCCTGAAAGCGTAGAAAACCGTTTTTTTTTTGAAAAACGTGATTTTCGAGCTGTTCAGGATCTTGCCGTGCGGAAAATCTTGCCAGCTCTTCACAAGCTAAGACCCTGAAATAAATTCAGGGTGACAATAAGTAGGTCAGGCATTGCCTGACAGCATTACTCGCGATTAACGAGTCTTGGCATTGCCTGCTTGTTTTGCTCCTGCAAGCCAACTCTGCAATGCCGGCGCCCTCAGCTCGTTCGCGCTATCGTCCTCAAAAAACATTTCTCCTCTGTTTTTTGCTATGACAAAAGAAGAGATTATGTCACTCTAAAGACGATATGACGATTTCACCCTCTCCCGATTTGGAGAGGGTAGCACGTAGTGCCGGGTGAGGGGACGGACATAATAGTTCTCGCCTTGCCCCCCACCTAACCTGTCTTGGATTTGCTTCACGCTCACGGAGACTCGCCTGTAAGCCCTGCGGGCTTAGCTGGCTCGTTCCGTTCGCTACCCGGACTATCGTCCCCTCTCACAAAACCAGACATTTAGTCAGGTTTTGTTCGGCAGAGTGCAAATCCGCTCCCCCACTGCTTCGCGCGGGGCAAGGTATTGTTGGGCAAGTATGCCCAACCTACAGTGACTCTTACGGTCATGACAATGTTGGTGGGCACACTTTCGCTTTGCCCACCCTATAACTTCTGCACCGTCTGCAAAAAAGAATACAAAAAAGTTATTTGAGGACGATAGTGCGAACGAGCTGAGGGCGCCGGCATTGCAGAGTTGGCTTGCGGAAGCAAGACAAGCAGGCAATGCCCAGACCCGTTAATCGCGAGTGAGCAAAAAGCGCGAACGCAGTGAGACGCGTGTTCCGAAAATAACTTTTTTGTATTCTTTAGTAATGCTGTCAGGCATTGCCTGACCTACATGAACTCCTTAGTAGGAGAGGGGAATATAATAATGTAAACCACTCAATCACTTAGTTACTTAATGGAATGCTCTATTCCCTACTCACTACTATTGACGCAAACATTATGTTTGCTCAGGCGACTTAGAACCTGCTGGAAACCGTTTTGACACCTTTATTTTATTTTTTTTGTTTGTCTGCTATTATATTTATATGAAAAAGATTTTTATTATAATATTTGCATTGATTTTGGGTATGAATTCCGCTTTGGCTTATGAACTTTCTAACGAAGAGCTTTTGCAAAATATATCCATACAAAATCTGATAGATTCAATTGCGTATGACATGCTGAATGTTGCCCAAATTAAGCAGCGGATGATTTTTACTTACGACAAAGAAAGTAAGAAAAAACTCTTGAAATGTAACGAATCACTGACAAAACGTGAAATATTAATCTACGGCGATGCTATCCAAAAGATTGCGGACAAAAATGAACTGGCAGCGCTTATTGCACGGGAAATCGTTAAAGCAGACTCCTCATACTGGGGCTATTTTAAAGGTTATATCGGTTCAGCACAGGTAAGGTTTGCGCCCAAAAAATATGAAATTTATTTTGACAGCGCAGCCGTTGATTTGATGGTAAAAGCCGGCTATAATCCGGTTGGGATGATTACTTTTTTGCACAAAGTTTATCCGCAGAGAAGAACGGATTTTATTTCAACATCAAATCTTACAAGCAAAAGGGTTATGTATGTTTATGAATATATTTACAAAACCTATCCGGAATTTTTGGTCAATAATGCCTACCGCGAAAATAAGTATTACCAGAACTTTCTGCTGACCTCGACCGCAAACCGCGCCAAGTTTTACGAAAAAATGAGAACTCATTCTGATGAGAAAATTAAGTATGAATAAATTGCTGTCCATATTAATAATTCTGTTTGCGATAACCGGCATGTTTTGCCCCGGTGTTTCAGCGGAAGAATCCGCCGTAAATGCGCCGGCAGAAACATTACATAAAACGCAGACACCTGCGCAGGAGGAGCATTTTGCCGCTGAAACCAAACTGCCGCAGACCTGTGAACAAATTCCCGATATGCCCCAAAATCCCCTTTCCGAAAAACTCCGTATTACAAAATACGACTATTCAAACCCGTTGAAAATTCCTATTTATCTCCATATAGAAAAACACTACCGTACAAACGGCGACACAAAACCGGGCGAGGAGTTTACTTTTGTTGCGGAAAGAAATGTCTATTACAACGGTGAACTTCTGGTGAAACGCGGCGAAAAAACAACTGCAAAATTGACACATTTTATCCGCCGCGGGATGAACGGTATCCCTTCTATTCTGATATTGGAAGGTTTTCAGTTTGAAAACTTAGACCCGAACAAGCTTGACGGAAAGTTTATAAAACGCGGGTTTGACAACACTCTCTTTGTTCTTCCGCTAAAATGGGCTTTGACGCCTCTGTATCCGCTTGGTTCATTTTCTAATATTATTATCGGCTGCGAGGCGAGGATTTCTCCAAAAGACGATATTATTATATATTATTACCCAGAATGGGTCGTGGATTAAATTGTTAATTTTTAGTTAAAAAATCAGCTTTTCGTTTCAAAAAGAGTTATAACGTACATGTAAGGAATAAATAACAAATTTGAAAGGAGTGTTGATTATGAAATTTTTAGTTAGAAAAGCACCGGAGAATTTTATAAGAACCGTTAACGATGAAATCAGCTCATTGTTGAACAGACACTTCGACAGCTATTTTCCGGAAGCTGCCTACTGGGAAGACATGGACAAATACTCTATGCCTGTGGAAATTACGGATAAAGGAAGAGACTACGAAGTCAAAGCCGAATTGCCGGGTGTTAAAAAAGAAGACTTAGATATTGATATCGACAAAAACTACCTGACAATCAATGCTAAAAAAGAAGAAGAAAACAAAGTCGACGAAAAATCTTACAAAAAATCTGAGTTCAGATACGGTGAATTTTCAAGAACAATTTATTTCCCTGAAGAAATTAACGTTGAAAAAACCGAAGCAAAACTTGAACACGGCATCTTGAAAATTGATGCACCTAAAAAATACACTGAAAACGAATCTAAAAAGAAATTAGCAGTTAAATAATCAACGTTAATATTCCACGATGAATATTAAGTAACCCTGGGAACCGCTGTTATTTTATCAGCGGTTCTTCTTTTATAAAAAATATTTATATTTTGTAACAATTGGCTTATATCGTTAAACTTTTATTGAAAAAATCCGATAACCCATGTGTATACGAAAGGATTTTATCGATAAATGGGAATGGCGGCATCACAAGCTAGGCTGTTGAGTTTAACGACACGGCTGACAAATAATGAATTCCGTTCGCAAATGGTTGCAAACAGTAAAATGCGACTTGCGAACGAAACTCAGTATGCAAGTGATGAGTACATGGAAGCCTTGAATGCTACCAAGTTAGAGTATGTGTATTATGATGCAAACGGGAAACAAACCTCCTACAACCTGACTGCGAATACGATTTATACGTATCAGTCATTGAAAAATCAGTACGGGCTTGTGGACAGGGCAGGCAGACTAATAGTCAGCAACCTTGACGGAACAAACTTTGAAACAAGCGATACTATGAGCGAGTTTTTGCAGAAATACGGTATTCCTATGACAGACAACCCTGCATACGAAAACCATTTGAGAGACATTTACGGCGCTAATTACGAAGACTGGTTTAACAAAGACAACAAGGAAGAATGGTACGGCAAAACCAACGATGCCATAGATCCGAACTTCACAAATATGGGTTCTCAAGACTGGGATACCCTGACAGAAGCCGGCTGGGACGCATTGGTCAACAACCATAACAACGGCTTGAACGATTTGAAAAACCAGTTTGGCGGCAAAACACCGGAAAACGCATACGGCAATTGGCTGGATGCACTGTCAGATCCGCCTGATTTTGTAGAAAAACCGCCGGAACCTGTTTATCCGCCGTTTGTCCCTCCGGTCAAACCGCCTTACCCTGACCTGATTGACGAAGCTATGGGGCTGATTGCACCTGCTTGTTGGGAGGGTACAGGTATTACAGGTAACCTTAGAAATGATAAAAATAGTAATAATGATACAAACACTTGGCACATTGAACACGTTTTATCACAATATTTGTGGTCACCAAATTCAAGTGATACTAACTATGCTAGTGGTGGTACAATAACGGTTACTATAAACGGAAAGACTCAAACCATAACTAATGACCCTGGACAGTGGGCTATGTCTTCAGGAGGTGGTAACGGTGATGACCCGAAAGACGTTCGCGGGATATTAGCAGATCCTGCAAACGCAGAACTTAGAAAAAATTTGGAAGTATTGTATTATGAAGTTTGTAAAGCTATTGATGAACGTAATATTAATAGAGGGTTAACATCAGGTTCTATTACTACAGACGGAACGCCTGCAAAATCGTCTGCTGAAATTGGTGCAGAATACTATGACTTGATGTTGGAATTGTTAACACTTGTTGCAGAACAGGATCCTAATTTCATGCAGGATTATCAGGATAAGTGTGACCAGATTGATGCTGCTTATGAAGAAGAATACAATAAAAAGCACCAGGAATGGGAAGAAGATTGCAACGAAATCAGAGAAGAATATCAGGATGATTTGAAAGACCACAACAACAGCGTTCAAGAAATTAAAGACTGGCTGGAAGAATGCGATTCTGCCGAAAAAGTTTATAAAGACCTGATAGACAGCATTCCGCCGGAAGAAATCCCTGATGAAACACACGAAAAATACGACTGGTACACAAACCTCTGGCACAGAATGAACGGCGAAAGCGAAGAAAAAGCACGTAAAGAAGAACAATCCTACACCATTTTGGATGACAATTTGTTGAATAGCCAGGAATGGCTGAAATTCGCGCTTGAAAGCGGAGCCGTTACACTTGAACAGGTAAAATTTGAAGAGGATCCAGAAGACGGAACCGGCATAGAAAATGCTGAATGGACAGAAACAGTTTGGTCATCAACCCCTGATATAATAGAAGTTGAAGACACATTAGCAATCACAAAAGCCGAAGTTAAATACAATCAAGCTCTGCGCGATATTCAGGCAAAAGACAAAAAATATGACAACGACATCAAAAAATTAGACACAGAGCATAACGCATTGCAGACAGAATACGATTCAATCAAGAGCGTAATGGATAAAAACATGGAACGTTCATTCAAAGCATTCTCATAGGTAAATATGATGTTTGCACATTTTTAGATAAGCTTTGCGCTAATTTGCCTCCTTGATTACGGCAATAGCCTGCTCGATTTCCATTTGCAGATAATTCAGCTGGTCATCAATATTTGTACCGTTATAAATATGCCCTGCACCCTGATATGCCATATAAGGCGTATATCTGTAAGCTTCTGTTCGCAGCTGGGATATTGTTTTAGCGTGTAAGGATATTTCCATTACTTTTTGGAACGACGCATAATTTTCTTCGGGCAGATTAGTATATTTGTCTCTGAAATAATCTGCGTGCGTATTCAGATAGTATACTCGCGCGGCAAATCGCTGTACATTCTCGCCGCTTTCTATTGAATCAAGTATGCTTTCGAGCATAGGCACAAATTCCCTCAAATCATTTATATATGGGGAAGTTTTATCAGTTTTCAAGATAATGTTAACAAAAGCAGGATCCTCGGTTGGAGCAGGCTTTATGGCGTTTGAAGAATGGAAATTTTTTATCTGCTCAAAAGTGGGTAAGGCGTCTTTTGGCTCTGCAGTAGTGAAGCTTTTTGTAACATCAGGAAGAGTGCCTACATATCCCATTCCGTCATAGGTGTTAGGCTTTTTTTCCGCGTGTACAGCGCCGGAGCACATGAAAATTATTAGAGCTGCAACGAAAAATTTTTTCATAACACTATTATAATGACAGCCGGAAAAAAATCATCATTTATTTAATTTATAAAAAACTGTTCAAAAATCAGCGTTTATCGCAGTGGCAATTTTTCTTTCCGCAATTGCAGCCTTGTTGGCTTTGTGTGCCGAACCCCGGTGCAAACGGACGCATACCGTCCGGCAGTTTACGGCACTCGCATTTTTGGCATTTTTCAATCTCGCGTTTTTGCAGGCGCTCTATTTCGTTGTATTTGCTCTTTTGCAGGCTTGTCAAATGCTTTTTGAATTCTTTTTGAAAGCATTCATCTATATCTTCTATTTGCTTTTCAAGCTTTTTGACTTCTTTTCTTTGTTTTTTCAATTCTTTTTTAGGCGCATTAGCAGCTTCAAGTTTTTTCAGGCAGTCATTTGCGCTATAATAGGCAGGCAGAACTTCACTCATTTTCTGAACTTTTTTCTTTTCGAGTTCTTCTTTGCATTTTGCTTGTTCGCAGGTGAGATTCAGGGCGTTGTACAGAACGCATTTGTCTTTGTACAGAATATTACAATCATAACCGGATTGGGTATTAACACATCCGCAGTTCACCGGGCAGGCGGCGGAAGCCGGTGAATTTACACCGCAAAATATTCCAAACAACAAAACTGATATTATAAAAAACTTATACATTAATCTCTCCTTATATATCCGTATTTTCACATAAGCGGCACAAAAATTCAAACATTATTTTTATAGTAATATAAAAATATGGAAGAAATGAATTTAAGGAATTACGCATACCTTGGGGATGCCGTGTGGGAATTGTTTATCCGGGAGCAGACAGTGCGTCAGACGGATAACGCGAAAAGATTACACGCGATAACAACGGATAAAGTAAAAGCGGCATACCAGGCAGAGATGCTGCATTTTATGGAAGAACACCTGACAGAAGAGGAAAAAGAACTTGCTCGGCGAGGCAGGAACCTGCCGATACCTGTCGGACGCCGGCAAATGCAAACGGAATACCGGCAGGCGACGGCATTTGAGGTTTTAATCGGATACTGGCATGAGCACGACAAAGAGCGATTATGTGAGATAGTAAAATTTTTGCCGTTAAAATGGCAATAGTTTTCCGGAAAAATTGATGAAAGGGGTTTACAAAAAAAAATCAGCATGTAGAATAAGAAATGTAGCCGATAACAGATAGTTAACAGGTTGCGTGAAAACAAAATATGGGGGCTTAGCTCAGCTGGTAGAGCATCTGCTTTGCACGCAGAGGGTCAGGAGTTCGAATCTCCTAGCCTCCAAAATAAAAGGGACATTGAAAGATGTCCCTTTTATTTTGGTTTATCTTGGTATGAGAACCTTCAAAATGCGTCAGCATTTAAGGAGTACGAGCGCGAGTGAGCTGAGGCTGGAGTGCTTTTGTTGTAAGGGCGTTAAGCCCTGAAAACAAAAGCACGGAATTGCCGTTAAACGCGAACGAGCAAGACAATTTCCTAGCCTCCACCATTTTTAAAAGAGAGCCTAAAAGGCTTTTTTATGTATGTTTACGCTGTTTGCAACAAAAAAAAGAATTCGTCAAATGTGATTATTACATTTACATCTTTTCTGATTTTCATAAAAACCTCCTTTTAAATTTGTGTGTTAACTATAAGCGTGCTGTCATCCCGAACTTGTTTCGGGATCTTACCGGTATGACGTGTTATAATTAGTCTATGAACAAAACTTATGCTGTCTATATAATGACTAATTATTCACAA